>NZ_CP150276.1:5784949-6113266 GCF_037977235.1 Paenibacillus sp. FSL K6-0276
CATCAGAAAAAGACAGTAGAAATAACGGCTTTTGGCCATCATTGTTGCCCGCCCTTCTTCTTACCAAGGTTGTCAAGATAAAACAATCTGAAATAAGGTTGTCCAAAGCTACGCTGCTTGCATAAATACATCGCGAATCCCACGACACAGACCACTACACCAACCATTCCTAGAACAGCGGCAGCTATAAGAAAAATGTACTTCAGCACGCGTATCGACAAGCTCATCATATTCAGCGGGATCAGAAAATTGGATATCGCAACGGCAGAGACCAAAATAATCATAATATTACCTACTAGCCCTGCCGCCGTCGCTGCTTGACCCAAGATTAGGCCTCCTACGGTCGTAGCCGTTGGACCAATCGCCTTAGGGAGCCGTAAACTCGCCTCTGTCAGAAATTCCATCATCATAAGCATTAAGAGCACTTCCACAACAGATGGATAAGGCACGGTCGCACGACTACCCGAAATGAGCAGTGCAACCTGCACACGAATAATCTCTGGGTTATATGAGGTAAGTGTTACATAGACCGCAGGCAGCCACAACGTCATGCACACACCGATAATTCGGAGTAGCTTTAAGAAACGGCCCACGATAGGAAATTGGATTTTATCATCCATGGATGTAAAGAAATCATTAAATATAGAAGGCAACACTATCGCATATCCCGTTGTATCCAGCAATATTGCTACTTTTCCTTCAGACAAATTAAACACGACTCTATCTGGCCTTTCGGTCACAATGGACTTGGGCAATATTCTCAGACTGTCACTGCTTATAAATTTTTCAAGTTCTCCCGTAGCCTGCAATACATCAACCTTTAGTGTATTCATCTTCTCCCTTAGTTCCGCTAATACGTTATGATCAACACGACTAATGTCGTATAAAATTGCCACCTTTGTTTTGGAGATATCGCCGATGATCATGGTTTCCATTTTGAGATTAGTGGATTGATAGCGTCGACGAATCATGTTCAGATTAACCGCAAGATCCTCCGTTAGTGCATCTGAAGGTCCCTGTGAAATGCTTTCTGCAGACGTTTCACTAACACCGCTGCTCTCCGTACTCATAGCATCGAATAAACAGATCACATCATTTATGCCCAGAAGAACATAGCCGCTAAGCAAAAGCTCGATCGCTATTTCCCTCGTTGTCGCCTCTTCACTGCCCGGATACGTCAAAATGTAATCCCGGTAAGCGTTGATATTTTCCATCTCATAGAAGGGTGTAATTACATGGCGTCTGAGGGTCTGCGAATCTGTAACACTTTTAATATAAAGCAGGTTGATCTGCCCAAAAGGTGCGACGAGCGTCTTATCAATTAAATCGGCAAACCCATTCAACTGATCCTTGATCCATTCCAGAGAAACATTGTGCTTATCTTGTTGAACTGACATGGATCATCCCTCCTATTTATCCTGTGCTTCCCGGATGCCACCTTATTTTGGCACTGTTTCTCTAATTTCATGCACTACACTTGTGAATACGGAGTTTCTTTTAACGGGACTGTGGTAATAAATGAGATGAGGATTGTACAGATGGAGGGATAATAGATGGATCCACACCGAAAAATAACGCAAGGTCTCCCGCAGTTTCCGGAATCATTTTGGAGAGGCACCACGGATTTACCGGCTTTTCCAGAGCTAACTGAAGATATTTCTACAGATGTCGCAGTAGTGGGCGGCGGTATTACAGGAATCACTACAGCCTATCTGCTAAGTAAAGCAGGATTCAAAGTCACGCTATTGGAGGCAGGGGAAATTCTCAGCGGGACTACGGGTTTTACAAGTGCCAAAATCTCCGCTCAGCATGGTCTAATCTATCACCATTTGATCAAGCATTTCGGGGAAGAGAATGCCCGGCTCTATTATCAATCGAACAATGAGGCAATGGACTGGATCCTAAATACGGCGGAAGAACTTGAAGTGTCTTGCGGCATGAAACGTGAGGCGGCCTATCTGTACGCGGATGCTGAAGATCATAAAACGCTTAAACAGCTGGAGGAAGAGTATAAAGCCTATGAACAATTGGGTCTGCCCGGGGAATGGCTGGATAACGTCTCTATCCCTCTGATGGCGAGTGGTGCTATTAAATTACCAGGGCAAGCCCGCTTTCATCCACTGCAATATTTGAAGGCCTTGTTGAAGTTAATTGTGGAAAAGGGCGGCGTGATCTATGAACATACGATGATGGCAAACAAGGTGGAGAAGAACGATAAGCTTACGCTTTTTACGGAGAAGAACGACTATCGGATCACCTGTCGTTACGCCGTGTCGGCTTCACATTTCCCCTTCTACGATGGAGGTGCGCTATATTTCTCGCGACTACATGCTGAACGTTCCTACTGTCTGGCGATCCAGCCTGAAACGGAGTTTGAGGGAGGGATATATTTAAGCGCGAGTGAACCCACCCGTTCTCTGCGTGCGGTTGAATGGGAAGGCCGTAATCTGGTTATCGTCGGGGGCGAGAATCATAAGACAGGCCAAGGCATCTGCACGATAGGTCATTATGAGAATCTGGAATTATTTGCAAGCCACTTGCTCGGCATCAAATCGATCCCTTATCGCTGGTCAGCACAGGATTTAATTACCCTCGACAGGGTCCCCTACATCGGCAGGATTTCGGGCAACGAAGAGATTTATATCGCCACCGGATTCAGAAAATGGGGCATGACAAGCGGTACCTTGTCCGCTCAAATCATCTCGGATCAGATTCAGCGTAAAGATAATCCATATACGGAGTTGTACGATCCATCCCGATTTAAAGTAGGCGCCAGCATAAAGAGCTTCATCGTTCAAAATGCCAATGTGGCAAAAGAGCTAGTAGCCGGCAAAGTTGAAATCGTCCACAAAAAGACAAGTGATTTAAAAGCAGACGAAGGGGCTGTTGTCTTCCATGACGGCAAACGAGTTGGCGCCTACAAAGATCCAGAAGGTACGCTACATCTGGTGGACAGAACCTGTAGTCATATGGGCTGTGAATGCGAATGGAACGATGGCGACCGTTCTTGGGATTGTCCTTGCCATGGCTCTCGCTTCTCCTATGATGGAGAAGTATTAGAGGGGCCCGCCTCGGTACCACTGACGAAGATATATGAATGAGTTTTTCATGAAAATCTGCAAACCGTTTTCTTAGGGGCGATTGTAATTGCCCTATAGCATTCAGGTATAATAGACGTGAATGAAGCATTAGCTTCAAAAATGTTTAAGGGAGAGTGACGATAGAGATGGATTTGAGAGGAAAGAGCGTTGTAATTACTGGCGCAGGCAAAGGGATCGGCAAAGCCTTGGCCATGGCACTAGCTAAGGAAGGTGCTAATTTGGGCCTGATCTCCAGAACTTCAGGCGATCTCGAAGCGTTAAAATCAGCCTTAACGGAAGTATACGACGTTAAAGTTAGCATTGCCGTAGCGGATATCGCTGTACGCGAAGATGCTGAACGTGCTGTGGCTTCCCTGCAAAATGAGTTAGGAACATTTGATGCATTAATCAACAATGCCGGAATTGCAAAATTCGGCACTTTAGTAGAAATGGACCCTGCGGATTGGGAACGTCACATCCAAGTCAATCTTTACGGTACCTATTACGTAACCCGCGCTGCACTGCCGGCTATGATTGAGAAGAATGGCGGAAATATTATCAACATCTCTTCTACAGCCGGAGAACGCGGCTTCGCGACAGGCTCTGCTTACTGCGCATCCAAGTTCGCACTGATGGGCATGACCGAAGCCCTCGCACAAGAGGTGCGCAGGCACAATATCCGCGTTGTAGCCTTGACTCCAAGCACTGTAAACACTGAACTAGCTTCCAACGCTGGACTTAAGATCGGTGATGAAGACCGCATGATGCAGCCTGAGGATGTAGCTGAATTGGCGTTAACAGCCTTGAAGCTACCGGACCGTGTCTTCCTAAAAACAGCAGGACTCTGGACCACCAATCCGCAATAAAACAGCGCTAGCTGGTTCTACTCCAGCTGTACTTTGTACAGTAGAATGCCTTATGTAGACTATATTCTGGCTGTTCTGTTGCACATTCTGCAATGAAACCCCATTTTGGGGTTTGGGTAGGTAGCTGGAGATTAGGTACTTGTAGTTGAGGTAGGTGCTTTTTAGTTATGATTGGTACTTGTAGTGATTGTGGTGGATTCTTGTAATTGTGATAGGTACTTCGAGCTTTGGGCACTACTTAGCGTTTGAATAGACAATAGTTGCACTTTGTACATTTATTCAGCGTAATTAGAGGATCCTTCATACTTTAATTGCACTCTGTGCAACTAAAAGAAAGCAATTCTCGACTATTCACCAGATTCATAGAATTTAGTTGCAGAGAATACACTTATCTCTTCGTTTCTAACGAACCGGAACGTTTAAGTGTATAAAGTGCAATTATTTGTTCAACCTGATGCTTATGTATTAATATCACAATGCTGATCGGAGGTTTACCTAACATGCTGGTAGTAACAAACACCATTAAGGTTAAAGAAGGTCATGGCGAAGCCATTGCTCAACGTTTCGGAGGAAATAACGGTGTACAGGATATGCCAGGATTCGTCCGTATGGAAGTTTGGCACGGCAGTGCCAAAGAAGGTGTTGAGGAATTAAAGATCTGTACGGTGTGGGAGAATGAGGACGCGTTCAAAGGCTGGACCTCCAGCGACTCCTTCCGTCAATCGCACCGCGGTGCTGGTGGTAATGAAGCCATACTTGGCGCTTCCATCGACAAATACGAACTTATGATCAGCCGGACACCCGGCAACGGCAATTAAGTCTAGAGTCTGGCCAATTGGTTCCGTAAGCTATTTGGACAATTAGCGCTATTAGTCAACTGCGCCAATTGAAACAGTTGACTAATTTACCTGTTAGCCTAAAATACCCCTCCCTTCACATAAAGACTCAGCAAGATGTGAAAGGAGGGGTATTTGGGTTGCTTCAATTTACTTTAAATTAACCTGCGTCCGTCAAATCTCCTTCGGAGAACTGACTGTTATAGAGATCAGCATAGAATCCGCCTTGTGCCAGCAGTTCCTCGTGGTTGCCTTTCTCGATTACACTACCTTGATTCATAACAAGGATGAGGTCCGCGTCTCGAATCGTCGAAAGACGGTGGGCGATAACAAAGCTGGTTCTGTTTTGCATCAGCGCCTTCATCGCTTTTTGAATCAACAATTCTGTCCGTGTATCGACACTGCTCGTTGCTTCATCAAGAATGAGGATCGATGGATCGGCCAGAATCGCACGAGCAATCGTAATCAACTGCTTCTGTCCTTGTGAAATATTAGAAGCTTCTTCATTTAACACCGTATTATAGCCAAGCGGAAGTGTACGGATAAAGTGATCGGCATGAGCAGCTTTGGCAGCCCGCACCACATCCGCTTCCGATGCGCCTTCACGACCATAAGCAATGTTGTCGCGTATTGTACCATTGAACAACCAGGTATCCTGAAGTACCATACCAAATTTGCTGCGCAGGTCACTCCGTTTCATGTTGGTAATATTAACTCCATCAATGATAATTTCCCCATCGTTAAGCTCGTAGAAGCGCATCAACAGGTTAATCAGAGTGGTTTTACCAGCACCAGTAGGACCAACAATAGCTATAGTCTGACCTGGACTAACCTCAATGTTCATATCCTCAATCAGAATAGCATCTTCTTTATATCCGAATTTCACATGACGGAACTCAACGGAACCTTCCGGAGTACCTTCATCAAGCTTCGCAAGCGTAGTATTAACTTCCTTAACTTCCTCTTCTTCATCCAGAAGTTCAAATACCCGTTCTGCGGAAGCAATGGTGGATTGAATAATATTAGCTATGTTAGCCGTTTGTGCAATCGGCTGGGTGAACTGACGTGAATACTGAATAAAGGCTTGGATATCCCCGACATCAATCATTTTTTTAGTAACAAAAATACCACCAACTACACAGATAAGCACATAACCCAAGTTACCAATAAACATCATGAGCGGCATAATCATACCGGACATGAATTGGGCACGCCAGCCAGAGTCGTAAAGCTTATCGTTAATTTCATCGAAATCCTTAAGCGACTGCGGTTCGCGACCGAATGCTTTAATAATTCGGTGACCTGTATACATTTCCTCTACATGACCATTCAACTGACCGAGCGATTTCTGCTGCCCCACAAAATAAGTCTGCGAGCGTTTGGAGATAGCCATAATCACAACGAAGCTGAGTGGCAACGTAGTAATCGTAATTAAAGTCAGCCATGGGCTGATGGTAAGCATCATTACAATGACACCAATAATAGTGACGATTGAGGTAATCAATTGCGTTAAGCTCTGCTGCAACGTAGTACTGATGTTATCCACGTCATTCGTAGCGCGGCTGAGAATTTCCCCGTGTGTGCGGGAGTCAAAATACTTCAAAGGCAAACGTTCCAGCTTGCTGTTAATCTGCTCACGCATGTCATAAACGACTTTCTGAGCTACACCAGCCATTACATACTGCTGAATATAGCTAAACAGAGCACTAAGCAGATACAGACCTGCAAGTATGATCAGGATATCATTAATATATCCGAAATCAATGGTGGCTCCCTCAACACCCATCATTTTGCCGTATGCACCTTCGAACAGCTTGGTTGTTGCTTTACCCATAACCTTAGGGCTGAAGATACTGAATACCGTACTGGCAATAGCCATAATTAGAACGATGATCAATTGAACCATACGTGGTCGTAAATACTTGATCAGACGACGAAGCGTACCCTTAAAGTCTTTAGCCTTTTCTGCAGGCAGCCGCATTCCAGGACCGCCACCCGGACCTCTATGGCCGCTCGGAGCAGAAGGTTTTCTGTTTTGTTCGCTCATGCTATTTCCTCCTCTGACAGCTGCGAGGATACGATCTCGCGGTACACATCACTGCTCGCGAGCAGTTCACGGTGAGTGCCCATTCCGGCGATTTCACCCTCATCAATAACAATAATCCGGTCGGCATCCATAACGGTACTAACCCGCTGAGCTACGATTAGAACAGTGGATTCCGTGGTTTCATCTTTGAGTGCCGCACGAAGCTTAGCATCTGTTTTGAAATCAAGTGCTGAGAAGCTGTCGTCGAACAAATAAACTTGAGGTTTTCTCACAAGCGCACGAGCAATGGACAACCGCTGCTTCTGACCACCGGAGACATTACTACCACCCTGAGCAATTTCCGACTCAAATCCATCTTTCATCGCGGATACGAAATCGTAGGCTTGTGCCACCTTGGCTGCATGAATAATTTCTTCATCGGTAGCATCCTCTTTACCGTAGCGGATGTTTTCGTTAATCGTACCTGAGAACAATACCGCTTTTTGAGGGATGTAACCAATTTTGCTCCGTAGCTCTTCTTGTGTCATCTCACGAACATCTACGCCGTTAACACGTACAGCACCTTCGTTAACATCATAGAACCTTGGAATCAAGCTAAGCAGCGTAGATTTACCTGAACCTGTACCGCCGATAATCGCAGTAACTTCACCTGGACGAGCACTAAAGCTAATTTTCGAAAGTGCAGGTTGTTCCGCGCCAGGATAAGAGAAGGATACGTTATCGAATTCAACAAAACCACGCATAGAATCGCGGCCGTCTTTTTTAGTAGCTTGAGCCGTTGTACGCAATTCACTCTCTGAAGGATCTGTGAACTCCGGCTGCATATCGAGTACTTCATTGATACGCAAGGCTGAAGCTGAAGCACGAGGAATCAGCACGAACATCATCGACACCATAATCAGGGAGAACATGATTTGCATCGCATATTGAATAAATGCCATCAGTGAGCCAACTTGCAAATCGCCATCGCCAATCCGTATCCCACCAAAGTAAAGAATAGCGATCATGGAAAAGTTCATAATAATCATCATAAGCGGCATCAAACCGGCCATAATTTTATTTACCTTGATTGCTGTATCTGTCAGATCACGGTTAGCCTCAGAGAAGCGTTTATTCTCATGGTCAATTCGGTTAAATGAACGGATAACACGAATACCAGTCAAATGTTCACGCAGCACCAGATTCAATTTATCCAGCTTAACCTGTATCGCTTTAAACAGCGGTAACCCCTTCATCCCGATGAAGAAAATTGCCCCAACGAGTACCGGGATCACTACTACAAAGATCAATGATAATTTCGCATCTTCAGACACCGCCATGATGATACCACCAATCATCATCATCGGCGCACCGATCATCATACGCAGCATCATAGTAAGTACAGTCTGTACCTGTGTAATATCATTCGTTGTGCGCGTAATTAAGGATGCGGTACCGAGCTTATCGAATTCATGCAGCGTGAAATTCTCTACATGATTAAACACACGAGCACGGGTAAGTTTACCGAACCCCGCTGCCACTTTTGCCGATAAGTAACTGGCAATGACTGAACATATGGCCCCGCCTCCTGCAACTAGAAGCATGAAGCTACCTATTTTCCAAATATAATTACGATCTCCCTGAACAATTCCTTTATCGACGATGTCGGACATCAGCGTAGGGAGGTATAAGTCGCCCATGGACTGCAAGAACACAAGAATTAATACAGCACCAATAGCTACTCGAAATGGCTTCAGTTGTTTAAATAATTTAATCAATCTTCTCATCTCCGTTCATTTGTAGCCTATCCCAATTAGGTGGCGGATTATCTTCAACGAAAGCATGTACCTTCAGCAGTAGTTCTGTGAGCTGCTTAGTCTCTTTTTCACCTAAGTACCGTACGAGCTCATTAAGCAACCCGTCCCGATATTGTTCTGCTTTCCGTGTGAGTTCCTTTCCACTCTCTGTCAGTTTCACACGTACGACTCTTCGGTCCGAAGGATCCGCGTGTCTTTCCACCATCTGTTTCGCCTCAAGACTGTTAATCAATTGCGTAATGGTAGGAGGAGTGAATCCGAGAAGTCGGCTGATTTCAGACACCTTTAGACCCTCTTCATCAGAATGATTCCATTTTTCAATGCATATCATTAAAGTCATCTCACTCGGCTTATGGCCATCAACGCCTTTTTGCCATTGTGCTTTATGCAGCCGTTTCATCGCCGCAAAAAGCTTGTGTGCGACTGAATTTTCATTATTTTCTGTATTTCCTCCGTTTATCCCAATTTCTTTCACCTCTAATTTAGTTAGGTCTACTAATTATTAAACACTGTATTATTTAGGCTACCTAATTATATTTTCGGCGCAACGCTTTGTCAAATTTTAAATACGCTATCAATTATTACGAAAAAGAAAACTCCCAAGCACAATGGCAAGGGAGTATATTTTCGTATATGTATTACTCTGTATTATAAGAATACTGAATAGATTTCTTCCTTCTTAGAACCAAGCTCCATGCTCATACGTTGTAATGCCTCCATTGCTTCCAGAGCCTACAGGACCGATAATGATGAAGCTAAACAATGCTAACACGCTTGCCATCATCAATAGTGATTTTTTCATTTTTTCTCACCTCCTTTACTAATTCTCTATACTTATCCTGTTGAGCGGTAGTAGTATGATCTCTACTCGTCTCAAATAAGGTTATACAATTAATAAAGTCTTTTCCGTTGTTCTGCTTAATAGATAATTCCAGAGATTTCACAAGATAATCCACGCCTGTACTATAACGTTTCCTATTTATTTGATAGATCGCTACTTGATAGTACAAACGGAATACTCGGTCGACGTTATTAGGCTCCTGAAACCCCTCAAATCTCAACATTTCTCGTGAGAATCGTGTAAGTATATTATCAGCAGAGAACCCATATCGATTAGCCGCATCCATAATAGTAATAAGTCCCGCCAAGATTTCACCTGGGTGATCTGCCAAAAAATCCGTATAGCTAGGTAAGACATCAACATTGCCCATCAGCATCTCTATCGTGAATCCATTGCCAATTGCGAATAATCGAAATTGTTCTACAGCCTGACGACCTTCTTCGTTAAGCATTTCAAACCAGCCAAGGTCTGCATAACCCGCAGTATACTTCTTAGCTTCCTCATATTTACCTTGCTTGGTCAGCGAGATTGCTTTGAGTAGATATCCGTGACCATAATAAACAACAAGCGGACGTTCTGTATAAAGGACTTCCCTCCGTTTATCCTCACTTTTCCGTAATTGATCACGGTAAACAGCATTGGCCAACGTTCTTAGTTCATCAGCAAACGACTCCATTTTAATCCACCGCCGAAGATCGAAACTCAGCTGCGTTAGAGTTAGCAGACCATCCAACTGCATATTTTCTGGCAGACGATTCCTGAAAGATTCAAATGTAATAACTGCATGCAGCTTTTCGTCTGAATCGACGATTGATAAGATTGCTCTAAAAATACGATAATGACTTATTGCGAGCCGCTCTGAGTAGCTATCGGACTCATTCTCAGTCACGATTTTATAAAAATATATCGCTTCATCCATTTTACCTTTATTAAACAATTTATCAGCTACCGAATAAACAATATCTAGCGACTTTGGATATTCCAACAGCCTATTTAATGTTTCATCTATGCATTGCTGCTTACCCAATTCAGCGCAGCGTATTAAAAAAGGCTCCACCCTGCGGCGTGAAACCTTCTCCTCATTGAAGCATTCATCAACGTACAGTGGATACAGCCAACCGTCAGGAAAACCAAAGGCTTTAATGATTGCATCTATTTGTCCCAAGGACATAGGCTTCGGCGGATTCCCATGCAGAATTGCACTGAGACTTCCTCGATTCAGGCCACAAATTTTTGAAAAAGAGGCGAGATTATGGCCGGAGCGGGACAAATTTTTCTCAATTTCTGAGCGTATAGTTGTTAACTTTCCCTCCACTCGGCACCCCCAAAGTTTGACTTGAAAAGATCCTATTAATTGACATTATAGGTGAAAGTTATGGATTGTACAACCAAATAGATTGTACGACAAAAAGAGGAGCGTATTTCTCTCCTCTTTATCGGTTGGATCTTCATAATGAATTAATTTTATGGATGTTTCGTAGTTTAACTTATTGTAATGGCAGTTTTTGAACTTCTGCCGTAGGCTGCTGCACCTGATTTGCGACTGCGCAAATTATCCATCATCTTATGTTGTGCCAGCAAAATATAGCTGTCTAATCGCTCGCTTAGCTCTAAGACCGCACGGTCACTAAGACTCCGTTGCTCCGCGACTTCCAGCAATTCGCATCTAAGGCTCTCTATAGTCACAAACAGCTCATCTTCTCTGTAGTCTCTTCTATAAACATTCTCGGAAGAACCTTGATATAGTGTCACAACTCTCTCCTTCTCTCTATCAACTTCTCCTCCTATCATAATCCATGATACCAAAAAACATATTTTCAAAAAAAAAGAAAAATTCGCAGAACATCCACAAAAATAAAACAGCTATTTATTCGGATGTTACATAGGCTCGTAGGGAAGCTCATTTTGGTACTGTTCTCTCAGTAATCCCTTTGCAAAAGAAATCCATTCACGTGCTGCAAAAGATAAATAACGGTCTCTACGCCATGCCATAGCGATCTGCCAAGGAATTACCGGATCTGTCAAAGGAACGACGACCAAGCGTGAGCGATCCATGTCGCGGCAAATGGTTTCCGGCAGCAAGGCGATTCCCATTCCGGCAGCTACCATACGGCTAATTAAGTCCCATTGGGAGCTCTCATAGATAACCTTAGGCTGAAATCCAGCTTTTACACATTCCATAATAATCCGATCATGTAGCGTAAAATCCTCCCGGAACAGCACGAACTCCTCTTCAGCCAGCTCACTTAACGGAACAAGTTCTGCCTCGGCAAGCCGATGTCCCATAGGCAAAATAAGATTCAGCTTCTCTTCAACAAAGGTGAAACAATGAAGTTTGGCTGTATTTACAGGCAACACGACCATCCCAATGTCTAGCAGTCCCGTTTCTACATCTTCCTCCACTTTTTTTGCCCCATCCTCATGCAATCGAATAGTAACCTGCGGATAACGCTTATGAAATTGACCAATCACAGAAGGGAAAAAGCTCGCTCCTACCATTGGAGGCAGACCAATACGGATGTGGCCCTGCTCCAGATTTCGTAAACTATCCAGCTCGGACGACAAGCTGGCGAACGACTCCACGATATTTTGCGCTTTATTGAACAGGATCTCCCCCGCATCAGTAAGTCGTATGCTTTTCCCTTCACGGTAGAACAAATCTGCCTCCAGCTCGATCTCCATATTCCGGATCATTTTACTGATCGTGGGCTGTGTTATATATAATGATTCAGCAGCTCTGGTAAAACTTTTCATTCGTGCCGCTTGAACGAAATACTCTAATTGTCGGATATCCATTTTTGTGCCCCCCAATCCATAGACAAAAGGAATGTTATTTATTCTATATATTCATTTTACCTATGAAAACAATTGATGTAAACTTTCATTATCATGAAAGGAGCGAAGCCTTATGAAAAAGATTGTTATAGGCTTGCTGCAGGTAGCGGGACTTACATTATTCTCAATACTTATCAATGCTGTGACCCCATTATTGCATATCCCTATTCCCGGAAGCATACTCGGAATGATTATATTGTTTCTCCTGCTTGAGTTCGGTGTCATTCGTTTGAATTGGGTAGAGGTTGGCGCTTCTTGGCTACTCGCCGAGCTCCTACTGTTCTTCATTCCATCTGCTATAGGTGTAATGAAATATGCTAATATTCTGGAAACGGATGGATTACGCATTCTTGCCGTTGTCGTCTTAGGCACATTTGCTGTGATGGCCAGTTCCGGATTACTTACCAGTAGAATTTATAAAGCGAAGGAGCGGAAAGGATCATGTTAAACGCTCTGTTATTCTTTGGTCTTACGGTCGCGGTGTATTTACTCGCGAAACGCATCTATGCTTCTACTGGTAAAGTCTATACCTCTCCATTAATCATCACACCAGTGATTATGATCGTCTTCCTGCTCATAACAGGCATTACTTATGACTCTTACAATGCGGGAGGAAAATGGCTGACGGATTTGCTGCAACCGGCAACCATGGCCTTTGCCATCCCTTTGCATAAGAACTTCAAGGTACTCAAAAAGCACGCCGCCGAAATTGCGGCAGGCGTGCTATCAGGGACGATTACTGCGGTGATCTCTTCCATTCTGCTCGCCAAATGGCTGCATGTTAGCGGCGATCTGGCCACCAGTCTGGTACCACGTTCGGTAACTACACCGATCGCCATGAGCATCTCGCAAAGTATCGGCGGCATACCGAGTATTACGGCAGTCTTCGTCATTATTACCGGGATACTTGGTACAATGATGGGCCCTACTGTACTTCGTATCTTCCGCATTGAGAATGAAATTGCGCGCGGTGTATCGCTGGGAACCGCTGCTCATGGTACAGGAACATCCAAAGCCTTCGAGCTTAGTTCACTGACCGGAACCATCTCCAGTATTGCGATGATTCTGTCCGCACTGTTATCTATAGGTGTGGCGCCAGCTTTGCTCGCGATATTCCTCCACTAGGCTGACCCAGCTTGGGCCAAGGACATGTCTCTTTAGTACATCTAAAGTAGCATGTCCTTTTTCTATGAATC
Source organism: Paenibacillus sp. FSL K6-0276 (assembly GCF_037977235.1). NCBI lineage: Bacteria > Bacillati > Bacillota > Bacilli > Caryophanales > Paenibacillaceae > Paenibacillus > Paenibacillus sp. FSL K6-0276. Next base: position 5,798,447 of record NZ_CP150276.1, read on the forward strand.
GAACCTTAGAACTTAACAGGCAATCCACTTTGTGCTGAATCGTAGGCCGCACAGGTGACTTTGAGGGTCTTGTATCCATCCTCATAGTCGCATAAAATACGTGAACGATCTCCCGTCCGTACAGCATATAGGAAGGCTTCACTCTCCACTAAATATGGGTTTCCAGTATTCTCAAATTCGGTACTATTGCCGCTTCGCACTTCCAATAGACGATCCGGGTTCCAGTCCAATAGTCCCCGATCATTATAGAAGCTAAGACCTACACTTCCTACCTGATCAGGCAAAACGCATGTATTTGAAATATTAGCAATAATTCCATTTTCAAGCTTCATGGATACGGTGCCCACATCTGCGACGCTCACACCTTCATGCTGCTCATGCATAATCCGGTTTCCAAACATGCCGTAGACTTCCTTCACTTCTCCGGCTAGATAGCGCACCAAATCCACGATATGTGTAGTCTGTTCTGTGAATTGTCCTCCGGATTGCTTCTGATCACGCCACCAAGCTACGCCTGGCATGCCGCCCATCCATTGCCCCATAATCATACCGACCTTGTCACCACGCAAAGTTTCTTTCAGACGTTTAACGTTCTCCTGATAGCGAAAATGATACCCTACCGAGGTTAGCAAATTATGCTCTTTAATATCTTGCAACAAGCTCGCAGGAATTTCAGTGGTCATACTAAGCGGCTTTTCTATAAAAAAAGGAATATCCCTCTTGATTAATGAACGTTCGATCGCACCATGAGATTGTGGAGGCACACAAATATAGACAGCATCTAACGTCTCCGCATCGAGCATCTCCGTAATATCACCATATCCAGCAGCACCGTATGGACGTGCCATATCCTCGCCTTTGGCCTTACTGCTTCCGCAAACCGCCTGCAAACGGACATCCTCCATCCCTGCCAGCAAATCAGCATGTACCTTAGAGAACCAACCTGTACCCACAATACCCACTCTTAATGTCATTCTATTTTCCTCCTGCCCATTGATAATGAATACCTTTTCATAGATTATATCCTCTTAATAGCGGTTAAGATAATCTCTCCATTCTTCGGGCAGTAAATGCATATACGGACTCTGCAAAAAGCGATCATCAGCCAACACGATAATACCTGTATCCGTCTCGCTGCGAATCAACCTGCCGCCAGCTTGCAATACCTTGCACATTCCTGGGTAGACATAGGCATAATCAAAGCCGTTTTTACCTCTGGTATTAAAATACTGACGCAGCAGATTGCGCTCAAGACCAAGCTGTGGCAGACCAACGCCGACAACCATTACCCCATTGAGACGATCCCCCGGCAGATCTACACCTTCAGAAAAAATCCCTCCGAGTACAGCAAATCCTAACAGTGTCTCATCATTGTCTGGACGGAATGAAGCTAAAAAACTTTCTCTAGCTTGCTCACTCATGCCCGTATCCTGCATCAATGTTCGTATTTCGGGGTAATTCTCGGTAAAGGCCTGATATACATTCTGCAAATATAGGTAAGAAGGAAAGAAAACAAGATAATTGCCCTTCTTGGACACCATTTGACTCAATGCTTTAGTCAACGGAATTAGGGAAGCTTCCCGGTCATGATAACGTGTGGAGACAGGCAGCACGGTTACCTCCCACTGCTCCTTCTGAAAAGGAGATGAAACGGTTAAACTGTAATCTTCCTCCACTGCACCAATCATATCCCGGTAGTACGATAATGGGGAAAGCGTAGCGGAGAACAGAATCTGACTTCGAAAGCTCTTGGACATTTGCCGAAGTAGATGCGAGGGATCCAAATTGAATAACTTGATATACACATCACCGCGCCGAACCTCAGCATAGGTTAAGTAGCGTTCATCATAGGTCTTAAATGTGCGAAGCATCCCTTGAACTGCAAAATATGTATCCAGGAGAACATTTTCTCCTTCTCCATTCAGAGGAACAATGCTGGAGTTTGGATGAATAAGCTCCTGTTCCGCTTCCAAGGAAAAAGTCTCAAGCAATCCTGGCAGCTCCTCGGGGAACGAAGCCCACTGCCCTTGCCCCTCTTCATTGCAAATTTTGCGAAGGGAGATAAAAAAAGCATTCACCGATTTAGCTGCATTACTCAAATTTCGGTTTACTTCCTTGTACTGACGCTGGATTTCCAGAAAAGGTGCCTTCAACAAAGAGGCGGAGAACATTTCCCGTCCCCGGTCCACCAGATTATGCGCTTCATCTACCAGAAGCACCGTTTCTCTCTTTCGTTCTTCCGTTAGCCGTTTCAAGCTGATCCGAGGATCATATATATAATTGTAATCGCAGATCACCACATCGCAGGCATAGGCTGCATCCAGTGAGAACTCAAACGGGCACACTTTATGTTTGTGAGCATACAGTGCAATGGTGTCCCTGCTCATCAGCGTCTCATGCTTAAGCAGATCCATTACCGCATCGTTAATCCGATCATAATAACCATCCGCATAGGGACAGGAATCCTTACCGCAAATTCCCTCTTCTCGAAAACAAGCCTTCTCTTTAGCAGTAAGTGTAATGACATGCAGCTGAAGTCCCTGCGTCAGCAGCAGCGAGATAGCTTCCTCCGCGGCAAAACGGGTAACCGTCTTAGCCGTTAAATAGAACAATCCTTTGGCTTGTCCTTCGCCCATTGCTTTAAGGACAGGGAACAATGTCGACATTGTTTTTCCGATACCTGTGGGCGCCTGAGCGAATAAGCTGACTTTTTCCACAATTGACTTGTACACTGCTCCGGCAAAATGCCGTTGTCCCTTTCGATAAGAAGGAAACGGAAAAGACAGTTTTCGAAGACTCTGCTCTTTATTAGTATCATGACGAACCATCATCTCAGCGTATGGAGCATATCTGGCTACGGTGTCATTAGCAAATGAAATCAGTTCTTCTAAAGCCAATGTTCGGTACAAGCTTTTTTGCTCATCAGTAGCCCGGTGGACATAGGTAAGCTTAACCTGAATAGAGGAAAGCTCCTGCTCCAGCGATACCATATAAGCGTACATTAGCGCCTGTGCCCAATGAACCTCATGTCCCTCTTCCAGCAAATCCAGTAGCCCGGAGGTTGATTTGATTTCTTCGACCGTAAAGCTCCCATCCTCGGAAACAAGTAATCCATCACAGCGCCCATCCACAATATAGAGTAAGCTTCCATAAGGAATTTCTGTCTTCAGATATACCTCCTTGCGGTCGCCCTCCTTATATTGCTTTTGTATCTTCTGATGAATTCGTGTTCCTTCGACCATAGAGGCAGTGCCGTGAAATCCAGGCTCAATACTACCGCTGCGAAAAACATACTCAACGAGGTTTCTAACCGATAGGGTTACTGTATGATTCACCTATTCTCACTTCCCTCAATTAGTCATATATCCTTTTTCTTCCCAACATCTATTTTGGTCCTTTATTCTCTGTATAACCCCATATGACAGCATAAACGTCATCTTTTACCCGTGTGTATTAACTTTACGCGCTCCACAAAGCTTATACTTACGTTTTTGATTTTTGACTTTCTATAGCTAGCCCTGCATAATAAATTTTATTACTATGGAGTCATTTTGTCTGGACGCTGTTTCTTCATATCTAAGAAATGGCGTTTTTATCATATTGAAAGAGGGGGAAGCTGTGTCATCCTTTAACATTAAACAGTGGATCATTAAACCTTTTGTGTTTTTCACGATACTCTTTATTCTAAAAGCTTTCTTGGCTTGGGGTGTAATTTTTGACGATGTGCTACCTTGGAAGTCATTACTGACAGAAATCCCTTTTGCCTGGGCACTCTTCTGTATCATTGAACGTTTCGCTTCCAAACGCAAGCTTGGATATTACATGACGGTCAATTTATTAGTGACAGCCATCTTTTTCGCAGCCATTATGTATTTTAAATATTATGGGGTCATTGTAACTTACCATGCAGCGGAGCAGGTGAATCAAGTCACAGCCGTCAGCAACAGCGTATTCTCACTAATGGATCCTTACTACCTGTTAATCTTTACAGATATCATTGTCCTAGGAGGCTATTTCTTCTTTAATAAGAAAGGCCGAGTCTTTAAGAAAGAGAATATCAACCGTCATAGTGGAAAACTGAAGTACAGTGTTCTATTCGCGGTCTCACTTGGTCTATGCTTGTTCAACATTTTACCTAATAAGGCTAGTATGAACGAAATTAAGAAGGCTCAGGAAATGGGTATTCTTAATTATGAAGCCTATACGATCTTTGCTAAAGAAGAACCAGAGCTTGTGCAATCAAGTGACATTACACAGGATACCATCAACGAACTGAAGGGGATTAATACTACGGCTAGTTCCCCACTTCACGGCACGGCTAAAGGCAAAAATCTCATTATTATTCAATTGGAATCCTTCCAGAACTTTTTGATGGGACTTCAGCTAGACGGACAAGAGATTACACCGAACCTGAACAAGGTGATGAAGGATAGTCTCTACTTCCCTAATTTCTATCAAATGGTCGGTCAAGGGAATACGTCGGATGCGGAGTTCGTAGTGAACACTTCCGCCTACATTCCGCCACGTGGAGCGGCTACGATGTCCTATGTGGATAAGGTGCTACCAAGTCTGCCACGCTTGCTTAAAGACAATGGTTATCAAACCGCAACATTCCACACCAATGTTGTAGAATTCTGGAACCGTGGCGAACTATATGAATCACTGGGCTTCGATCATTATTATGATCGCTCATTTTTCGGTGAAGATGATGTTTTCTTCTTCGGCGCTTCTGATGATACGCTCTACAGTAAGACAGCCAATAAGCTAAAAGACATGAGCAAAGAGGGTCAACCTTTCTACGCTCAGGTTATTTCGATGTCAGCGCATCACCCATTCACAATCCCTGAGGAAAAATACCGCATGAAGCTGCCAGAGCGTTACGAAGGTACTTTTGTGGGTGACTATATCCGTTCCCAGAACTATGCGGATGATGCCTTCGGACATTTCGTAGAAGAGCTTAAAGCGAATGGCGTATGGGATAACAGCGTGATCATGATTTATGGAGACCATATGGGACTGCCCATTTATTCTCTCGATCATGATGATAAGCAATTAATGACTGAAATTTATGGTCATGAATATACCTATGCGGATATGTTAAACATTCCTCTGCTCATTCATGCAGGAGACAGCACAGCACCACAGACCTTAGAGCAAGTCGGTGGCGAAGTGGATATTATGCCAACTGCTGCTGGTCTTCTTGGAATTTCATTAGAGAATAACCTGGTTTTCGGTCAAGATTTACTCAGTCAGACTTATAATTTGCTGCCAGAGCGATATTATTTACCTTCAGGATCTTTCATTTCCAGCTCAGGACTACTTATTCCGGGTAACAGCTTTGAAGATAATACCCAATATCCTATTTATAATGGAAAAGCATCGGCTGCCACTGAGGATGAATACAACCGAGCATTGAGACTTCTACAGCTTTCCCATAGCTACATTACGCAGCTGCCAGACAAACCAATTGAACCTTAGAACTTATCATTATTATATTTCAAAGAAGGCCACCTTCTCCGAAGAGAAGGTGGCCTTCTTTCTGTATCAATATACCAAAGCTAGAGATTTACCGTTCCTGATTCTCGATCATACGGTAATACTCCGCGAAATTTTGCAGTTCTTCCGGCTTCAGTATGGATAAATGCTCAGCAAGCAGTTGTTTTGAACGGAAATGTCCTTCTTCAAGCATTTGCTGACCTTGCTCGGTGATGGTCACGACAACCGCTCTCCGATCTTTCCCATCCGTCTCACGCTTAATAAAACCCAGCGCTTCCAGACGATCCAACATCACTGTAATGGCACTGGATTTGACCTCCATACACTCCGCCAGCTGTACCACCCGCGACTTCTTCTCTTTCGCTACTATATTTAACAGACCCATTTGAGGTACAGTAAGTCCGAGTTCTTTATGCAAAGACATTTGAGACATGATCTTACGCTGTACCCTCCACATGGACAATCCAAGACGCTCTATTAACGGATCTACTTGCTGTGGCATCCTTGTTTCAACTCCCAATCCGTTTTTAATAACTCAAGCGTACCACTAGAACTGGTTATGATTCAATGCTTTTGTCTACTAAACATTTCATAATCACGTTTTTTTCCATAATTCTTCCACCAATTTACAATATCCGACACAAAAATACTATATTCTATGTAAGGTTCTAGGCTGAACGATACGCTATAATCGTAGCAGTGAGAGCGATTGTCTCTGAAAACATAATTTGTCAAGGTTGGTGCAAAAAATGAAATTGGCAACAAAATTAACTTGGATGATGTTCAGCGTGTTACTTCTTGTGGGCTCATCCATCGGGTTCTTCGGATACCGTACTGCGTACAAGCAAGTAGACGAAGCAGCAGGTATCGAATTGGTAGGATGCGCCAATATTACAACCGGGCTGATTGACCCATCAGACATTACCGCATTAATTGCAGGAGATCAAAGTAAACTGGAGGCTATCGAGGACCGGATTGGTTGGATTGTGGCACATAAGGCTATTTTTAAAGAGGCGTTCATTTTATCTCTAGATGGAAAGATACTCGCGGCAGATTCAAGCTTCAAAGCAAGAGGCTATAAAGCAGGCGATACTTTTTATTTCTCAGATGAAGAGAAGGAAAAGATCACTACATCTAAGCATTCCGCCTACTCCAAGGTTTATACATACGAAGGCACATCACTCAAGACGGGATACGGCCCCATCTATCAAGATCATGATCCGTCCAAGCCTATAGTCGCTCTAATGGCTATTAACTTCGACGGCCCATTAATTCAAGAACGGACCCGAGACATTATTGTCCAGCCTTTTATTACTGGGGCCTCCATTCTGGTTATTGCTATTGTGGCAGCTTATCTGTCAATCCGCCGAATGGTAAGTCCATTAACGAAGCTGTCCAGAGGCGTAAATCTTGTTGCTCAGGGTGACCTTACTCATGATCCTATTACATTCAATAGCAAAGATGAGATTGGTACTCTAGCCCGTAATTTCAATGACATGACACAAAGCCTACGCATGCTCATTACGGAGGTCAATGAAACCTCCATGCAGGTGGCATCTTCCTCCGAAGAACTCTCTGCCAGTGCGCAAGAAACCAACCGAGCGGGTGAGCACAGCGTCAACGTTACGATTGAACTTGCTGATGGAGCCAATACACAGTTACAGAATTTGGAGGGTGGGTATAAGTCTGTACAAGACTTGTCACGATTCATTACTGAGATTGCAGGCAATGCCGATCATGCTATGAATGATGCTGCCAATAACGCTAATAAGGCACGTACAGGTCGAGAAGCAATGGATTCTACTACGAAACAGATGAGCATCGTCAGTGACAGCATCGCTGATCTAGCTGTCATTATTGAAACCTTGGGTGGCTATTCCAAGGAAATCGAGAATATCGTGGGCACGATTGCGAGCATCGCAGAAGAAACCAATCTACTATCGCTAAATGCAGCAATTGAAGCTGCAAGAGCCGGAGAAGAGGGAAGAGGATTTGCTGTAGTTGCCCATTCCGTACGCAAGCTTGCCGAGCGATCAGCCCACTCCGCTGCTCAAATCGGCCAACTGGTAAGCATCATCGTTAACCAGATGGACCAAGCTGGAGAAACTATGAAACGCTCTACGGAAGAGATGGACCAAGGCCGGGAGATGATTGTAACGGCAGGCCAATCCTTCTCCGAGATTGAGATGTCTGTCTCTGGAATGGCTTCACAAAGTCAGCAGATTTCCGGGACAGTTCGCGAACTAGCGTTAATCTCCGATGGTCTCGTTGCTGCCCTTCAGAATATCGTAGACGTCGCTAATCAGACAGCGAGCGGTGCGGAAACATTATCTGCCTCCTCACAAGAACAGCTTGCAGCAATGGAAGAAGTGGAATCAGCTGCAGGTTTCCTGTCCTCGCTAGCTGAGAAGCTACAGATTCTTATTGAACGTTTCAAAGTATAATCCTTCTTATTCGTTCTTAACCGTAAAGGGGCTAGCGACCAAGCAGAGAAATTCTGCTTGGTCGCTAGCCCCCTCTTCTATGTATTGAGATCACGACGCTGCCGTATTCGCTATAAACCACTCGCCCAGTTCATGAACGGGCATCGGCCGTCCGTAATAATACCCCTGCATGACTCTACAACCGAGTGATTGCAGCAATTCACTCTGCTCTGGTGTCTCCACACCTTCCGCTACGACTTCCATATTAAGATTGGTGGCAATCGCAATAATATTGCTGATAATGGATTTTTTGGAATGCATCTTACTGTTACGAATAAATACTTGGTCAATCTTGAGCGTATTGACTGGAATCTCATCCAGATTACCAAGGGATGAGAAACCTGTCCCAAAGTCATCCAGCGACACTCTTACCCCAAGCATCCGAAGTCTGGACAGCTGTGCAACCGTCTCTTCCATGTTAATCATCGCAATGGACTCTGTAATCTCCAGTTCAAGGAAGTGAGACTCTAATCCTGAGCGTGTGAGTGCTTCCTCTACAACATCGTATAAGCTTCCGCCCTCAAACATCCGTGCTGACATATTAACAGAGACTGGGACGTTAGCTATCTTTTCCTTATGCCAGAGCCTGTTCTGACTGCACACATCATGCAACATCCAATGGGTAATCGGAACAATCAGTCCAGTCTCTTCTGCAATCGGAATGAATTCCGCCGGCGAAATGATCCCATGCTCTGGATGTCTCCAGCGCAGCAGCGCTTCAAGACCCACCGTAACATTCATATAAGAATCCCATTTAGGCTGATACACAACCATAAACTCAGAGCGTGCCAACGCTTTGCAAAGATCCTTCTCCAGGCACATCCGCCGCAACTGATGGCGATACATTTCGAGGTCGAACACACTGAATTTATTCTTACCAGAATCCTTAGAAGTATAAAGCGCCGTATCTGCAGCCTTCATTAGCGCTGAGCGATCAGTCCCATGCATAGGAGTCATACTGATTCCAAGGCTTGCAGTAACATATAACTCGTTGCCCTTAATACGATAGAATTTCTTAAGTTCTTGCATAATATGCTTTGCCACATCCTGCGCTTCCTCCAGCGTGCAATCCGGGAGAGCAATCAGAAATTCGTCACCGCCTAAACGAAAGACCTTGCCTTTAACTCCTACAGAACGTCTTAACCTTACAGCGACCTCCTGCAGTAACATATCACCTATGTCATGTCCGATCGTATCATTAATCGACTTAAACCGATCTATATCCATAAAAAAAACGGCACCAGATCTGCTTCCGAAAAATTCATCTTTAAAATAGCGTTCCAGTCCATGCCGATTCGGCAGCTCCGTTAATGGATCTTGATAAGCCATTCGTTCAAGCACATGGTGCTCCAGAAATACGGCGCCAACAGAAGCTGCGAGCATAAGCAACGTTACCAGCGAAACTCCCATTAACAGGACAATATCCGTCTCCACGAAAATAGGTTTGCTTCCGAGCAAGCTGTTATATTCAAAATGGCTAGCCCTTATACTTGTATATTGTAATCCGGTAACTGAAAATCCGATAAATAATGCCGAGTATAGCTTCCATCGGTGAAACCCCGCGCATTCTTTAAACTTGTGAAACATCAATAATCCAATATAAGACGAAACCAAAACAAGGGTGACAGCAGCGGCTTGAATCCATATATCATAATGAATCTTCGTCACAATCTTCATGGCAGACATTCCGATATAATGCATAGCCGAAATACCACTTCCCAAGAGAATACCACCTACTACTAAATTCCATATCCTTAAACGTGGCACTAATGTTACCCGGAATGCCAAATAGCAGAACAATACACCCACCGATAGTGATAACATAGCTCTGCCTGGATAATAATTGACCTCAACCGGAAAACGACTCGCCATTATCCCAACATAATGTATTGTCCAAATCCCGCAGCCTAGCACACAAGCCCCCGAGATCAGCCACAGGCGTCGAATCTTGCAGGTAGAACGAGAAACTTGCGAGATCAGATTCAGTGCGGAATAAGCAGCAGTTGCCGCTAGTGCAAATGATAGTAAAACAATCCAAACATTATAGTGGATTCCCATTTTGTCCATTAGTTAACCCTCTTCGCCGGCTTTGAACACCGTAATTGCTTCAGCGTATTTCTCAAGTAAAAAATCAGTACACGAATATCAGATATATGGAAGAGTGCGTAAAGATTATAGGTTATCCCTGAAAAAGAAACTTTAGATGTATTCTACTCTGTATTCAGAGGATTGTCTAAGTAAATACTGGAATTTAAACCCTTTTTTTATTACGCAAAAAATGTCCATATTTGACGCAATCGCTCAACCTGGAAAGTTTGAAACATGACCTGTTGGCGATACGTTTTTTGGAAAGGTAATTCGCCATATCCATAAATTCAAAACTACCAGAACTAACAAATAGATATAAACCCCACCCGTAAACAAAGTGAAAACATAATGTATACCTGCCATCCCCATCAACAAGAATAACAACCCAAAGGAGCTTGCGGTGTAATCCTTCTGCTTAGCTGCCTCATATCGCTCTGAGAAAGGTAATACCCGGGGATATAAACGGAAGCAAATCACCGAATAGATCAGCATTGCGAACAGCACTACTACTAAGTCCGGCACAATCCGCACTCCAAACAACCAAAGATATACTATTGCTTCTATAACGAATAAAGGTAATAGTAAGCGAGCTATCGCTGCCTTAAGCATTCCACGATAGATGGGTGTGGTGTCCAGCAGAGGAATCAGATTATAGATCCAAGAACCTTTATAACTCGCAGAGTACCTTAGCATTAGAACAACCGTCTGAAGTAACATCGCACCGAAATAAATCATCAGGTACGTGTTGGAATCCTTGATGGTAGATGCATTGCCATCCCAAAGGATCCCAAATATAAAAATGAACGGGAAGACGATGGAATAGCCGATTGCCGGATATACCTTTAACTTGAAATCACGCTCATTCTTCATCATCGACCAGCTAAAACGAAAGAACATTCCCTCTACCGGGTTCTTACAAGTTATTTTCGAAATCCAGTCCACCATTCGGGCGTTACCTTTGCCAACATTGCCTTGCTCTGAAAGTTTCAGTAAGCTCTTTTCGAATAGAGGCATCAGCTTAATATAAGCCACAATCAGTAGAAGCGGAATTACTAAGGCTAGCACAGAAAGGACCACGAAGTGTGTATCTCTCGAACCGCTCAAAAACATCTCGAAAGGAGCCGCAAACCAAACAGGAGAAATCAAATACTGCCACCATGCGGGTTTAAAAGAAGTACTCAGTTCAACAATATCGAACAGCCTAGTTATGAGCTGATACCCTACTGTAATTCCTATAGTTAAAATGATCTGCACATAATTTATAATATCCTTGAGCTTCTCCCCGTCAAAAAACTTCATAATCAGTAAATAAAGCAGCGCCGTAATGACGAGGATAAAGCAGTCCATCAGAATGATCTCAGCAGCATATAGTAGAAAAAAAAGTACTCCCTGTTTGAACAAGCAAAAAATCAGCGATGGTCCGGTCAATGTTAGCGTCACTGTAAATAAATAAATGAGAATGTGGATGCTCTTCGCCATGTTCAAGGTAAGGCGGTTCACTGGCTTTGAAGCCAGTATGTTTTTGTCCCGAAGATCGAGCATCACGGAAGAGAAATCAGAGATCAGTGTGGTCGTAATCATAAACATCACTACACCAAATACAAGGCTCATTTGCAGCATATAGTTGCCCATTAACATCATAAGGGGAATTAACATGACTCCAAAAAGTAAATAAATCCATTGCACACGCAGCGGTGAGCCCTCTTTCTTCTCCTCCTTTTTCTGCATTCCAGCAAGCACTGTTGGTGTTCTTCTTCCGTCCATCGTCAGTTTGACCTGCAGAATACTCCGCATCACGTCATAATCAACTCCGATTCGGTTAAACCCACCACGCATCTTATCCAGAAGCTTCAACACAAAGAAATCAGTCATGAGGAGAGTCCTCTTGCATGACCGCAACAAATTCCCCAGCAATATCACGGTATTTATCAAATCCAGTTAATTGATTAAAAATATCCTCAAGCGTCCCTTCACGGCCCTTCTCTTTAAGTTCCGCAAAGCTCCCATCTGCCACGATGTCTCCTCCGTCAATCAAAACAATCCGGCTGCTGATCTTCTCAACCACATCCATGATGTGTGAAGAATAAAAAATGGTCTTACCCCGTGCTGCCAGAGATGCAAAAATCTCCTTCACTACCATTACGCTATTAGCATCCAGACCACTCAGCGGTTCATCTAAGAATAGAATATCGGGATCATGAAGCATGCTGGAGATCAGCAACACCTTTTGTTTCATCCCTTTGGAGAAGGTTGCGATCCGCGAATCATAAGCTTTCTCAAGACCGAGCAAGGCCATTAACTTTTCAGCTTTGTAATCCACATCACTACGCTTTAGGCCATACAACTCACCAACAAAGGTTAGATACTCTCTAGCGGTGAGGCTATCATATAATTCAGCTACCTCAGGCACGTAACCTATTCGTTTCTTGTAAGAAACATCTCCATCAGCAATATCCCTACCGAAAATCTCTACTTTGCCGTTATAACCTTCTACCAAACCGAGCATAATCTTGACAGTTGTACTCTTGCCAGCCCCGTTAGGGCCGATATAGCCAATAATTTGTCCTCTGTATACCTTAAGATCAATTCCCCTTAGCACCATTCGGTCAGTGTAGTTCATCCATAAACCAGAAATCGCAATGACTGGTTCATCAGCATGTCCCATATCCTAATCCCCTCTCTAGTGACTAATTAATAACACAAAAAAATTACTATCTCATGTAATTACAATCAATGTATCATTCAACAGATTCCCACTCCATAATTTAACTCACTCCTCTTATATCTATGAATGCTAATGCCTAATTCATAACAAAAGGGAGAACCACTGGTTCTCCCTGAGAGTGTAGAGATCATCCCCCCAAAGGTTAAAGAATACTCTACGATGGGTGGAACAGATGGCGTAATCTCACGTTGGACCAATCCATCTCGTGCCAGTTGCCGCAAAGTTTGAGTTAGCTTTTTTTAGAGATGCTTTCGATACATCTTCTGATATCACTGTATCGAATGATTCCATCTTCCATGGCATAGATGACTAAAGCTGTAAATTTGTTGGAAATAACATCAAGTGCCTTACTGTACCCACAAATCGATAACGATATATCAGGCCTTTATGTCAATTAATTTTTATTTTCACATGGTTTTTATCGGAATTAATTATTTTTAACATATTATTACATTGACTTTACTATAAATTGTATATAGATTGATCACATCAAGATATACACACTAAAATTGTAGGTTTAGGGGGTATTGGTAATGAACATAAACAACACTTTGTTGTCCGCCATTGAAACCAACTGGTATGGATTTGTCGTTTCCATAGTTGTGTTTGGGATTTTGTTTCTACTGGCACGTAAAAGGATTGGATTTGGCGTACGGGTGCTTATCGGACTCGGTATCGGACTTGTAGCAGGTATTTTCTTTCAGTACTTTGACTTAGAGACTAAAGCCATTAGTACATTCGGCAGTATTTATGTCAGCCTGATTCGCATGCTCGTTATTCCTTTAGTATTCATTCTTGTATTGAACAGCATTTCTTCCTTAACCAACCTAGAATATTTACGCAAAGTCGGTATCAAGACCTTTGCCTGGTTCCTCGGAACAACGGGTATTGCTTCTATTATTGGCCTTTCAATTGCCCTGCTGTTCAATCCTGGTCAAGGCATACAACAAGATGTACCCGCAGATTTTGCCGCGCGAGAAATTCCAACCTTCTCTCAAGTCATCCTGGATCTTGTACCCTCTAATCCTGTAAATGAAGCGGCCACAGGTAAGGTTGTGCCTCTGCTCATTTTCGCTATCTTCTTAGCTGTAGCTATAATCAAGATTGGTTCCAAGAAACCAGAAGCCGTCAAGCCTGTACGTGATCTAATAGAATCATTGACACTGGTACTGCATCAGGTAGTGAAATTCATTATTCGCCTGACGCCTTACGGCGTGTTCGCGCTGATTGCCGGAATTACAGCACGTTATGGCTGGGAAACGTTGCAGGAGCTGGGCAGCGTAATTATAACCTCATATGTCGCAATGATTATACATTTTGTACTTATCTTTGGTGGGTTGGTTTTATTAGTAGCGAAGGTGAATCCAATTCGTTTCTTCCGCAAAATCTATCCAACCATTACCGTCGCCTTCACAACCAGAAGTAGCTACGCAACACTTCCTGTTAATCTCGAAGTGATTACGAAGCGGCTTCATGTCTCCCCACGGATCGCAAGCTTTATCGCACCGTTAGGGGCCTCCGTCAACTTTAACGCATGCGGTGGGATTTGGCCGGCCATTGTGGCAGTGTTTACCGCCCAAGTATTCGGAATTGATCTGAACTGGACTGACTACATCACACTGGTATTAGTAAGTATTATTTCTTCCATTGGTGTAGCTGGCGTACCTGGACCTGCCGTAATCTCCACTACTGTAGTGTTAACTGCTCTCGGTCTGCCGCTTGAAGGAATCGCTATCGTAGCGGGTGTAGAAGCGCTCATCGATATGGGTCGTACCGCTGTAAATGCAACTGGAACAGCTGTAACCGCGCTGTTAGTGGCCAATTCAGAAGGTGAATTTGACCGCGAAGCGTTTAATAGCAATGATAACGAAGACGATATTCTCTTGAGTACCGTTTAAAAGTTGAACACGCAAGCAAAAACGCCTTCGGCGACCTTAAAGGACGGTAAGCGTTTATGCGAGAAATATAGGGATAATGTATAACGTGAAACTTATACTTTCTTATATTTAAAAAACCTCCGGCATCTGCTTATAGCAGAAAGCCGGAGGTTTTTTTGCGTAGATCCATATTAGATTCAGCTTCTAAAGCACACTAATTCTTTTCCGCTCTTTGGCGGAAGCAAGGCAGGCCTCGATCAGCCGCATACTCAGCACCGCATCCTCAGGCTCAATTAATCTCTCACCTGTGAATACAGCGACTGCAAAATTATCCACCTGCCGGATATATGGATTAGCCCCGGTGGCATCTACTCGTCTCACCTCATCGCCAGTGTACACAAAGAATTCTGCATCCTCATCTCTAGCGTTGAAAGGCATAGGCACCTCAATTCGTCCCTCGGTCCCAAGAATCTCTAACAGCTGGCGATTATATGCCCACATTCCGCAATCAAAGATCAAGCTTAAACCATTCGGAAATTCTACTAGACCTGAGGCCATCATATCTACGTTGTCATGCTCTGGGGAGAACATCGCATGCACAGTCACAGCTTCCGGCTCTGCCCCAAACAGCAGTCGTGCCGCGCTAAGCGGATAACAGCCAACATCATAAAGCGAGCCGCCGCCCCATGCTGATTTAAAGCGAATATTAGATGTATCTGTAGCGTCATTATAAGTAAACGTCCCACGAATCGAGCGTAATTCTCCAATTTCACCGCTAGCGATAGTCTCTTGTAGTTCAGCAATCCGTGGATGATGCCGATACATATATGCTTCTGCTAAGTGAACTCCTGCGTCTTTGCACGCTTTTACCATCTCTGCAGCCTCTTTGCTGTTCAGTGCGATCGGTTTCTCACATAACACATGCTTACCTGCTTCTGCCGCTCGAATCACCCATTCACGATGGAGATGATTAGGGAGCGGAATATATACCGCATCGATTTCTTTATCCGCAAGTAACTCTTCATAACTGCCATATGCTTTCTCTATTCCGAACTCTGCGGCAACAGCGCTGCTTTTTTCCAAGCTACGACTCGCTACCGCTTTAATCATTCCCGAATCTGAATTCATGATAGCTGGCATCACTGAACCTGTCGCAATCTGCGCACAGCCTATGATTCCCCAGCGAAGTTTTTGCACCATAATGGCTACACCTCTTCCCTTGGATTAGTTACTATACTTTAAGACACCTTACCATAGAATGAAACCCATCACTAATAAAAAGGAGCAGTCAGAATGGAAAAAAACAGCACCCATAGGAGTTTCGTCTCCGATAGGTACTGCTTATTAATTCAATTGAAAAGTTACATTATCGCATTTAACAACACAGCCGCACCAAGCACAACAATACGCGCCGCGTTCATCAACACGAAATTTTTGACGGCAAGAATAAAAGTACTCGCCTTCTCCTGCTTCTGTGTGAACAAATCGATATTTCGGTGCAGCGGGATCAGTGTAAGTAGAATCAACAAGACAAGAATAGGGTTAATCCCCAAGATCAGCAGCACTACAAGATCCAGATAAGAGACATAGTAGAGATATTTAAACAGCATGAGCGCATTGCGGCGGCCAATGTAGACCGGAAGCGTGTACCTGCGGTTCTCCACATCTTCATCAATATCACAGATATTATTAGCGAGCATAATCCCTGCAATCCCCAGAATAGCGGGAACGGAGAACCAGAACAGGTACAGCACCTCCACGATGTTGATATTCAGGCTGACCCAGCCGTTCTGAAGCAACAGCGATACCACATGCTCATCTGTATGAATATAGGCAGAAATAAAAATAATCACAAAGCCCATAAACAAACCTGAGAACAGTTCACCTAACGGCATCCGCGAAATGGGGATCGGCCCGAACGAATAAAGAATGCCGATTAAGAACGACAGCCCACCAAGCAAAAAGACCAGCAATCCCGTCTGAGTAACAAGCGCAATCCCGCCCCCTGCAGCCAGAGCCAGCAAAATAACAATCGTCGCCACGACGGTGCTCTCTTTTAGCTTAAAATGTACAATCGCATTATGCGTTTCATAGCCATAGCCGTGGGTTTTGGATGCTTTTTTGAAATCGTAATAGTTGTTAATCGCCGTCGTTGCCATATCAAAACTAAGCAAGGAAACGAACATCAAACCAAAACGTAACACATAAAAATCCTCAAACCGGTACAGGGCATACAGCGTTCCCATTAGAAAAGGAATCATACTGGCTACTTTTGTCGGCAGCTCAACAAATCTTAGAAAACTTTTAATATTCACACCATACACCCTTATCTATCAATTGAGCCTGCAAGGTATTACTGTTCAGTCGTTGTAATCTTCACTGGGGACCATTCTGCAATAACCGTTTGTCCATGCACAGACACGCTGCCTTCAGGACTCAGATCCTTCTCCGTCATAATTCCGAGCGCCACTGTAAAGTTGTTGAATTTGATCGGTATATTTTTCTCATGGCGTACTTCTTTGCCATTCAAATAGAATATAGCCTCATCATTGCCACGGTGGTACGTAATGCGATAGGTATTAAATTCACGTGGTTTGAAATCCGTATCTTCTTTAAAGATGCAGAAATATTTTGTTCCTTTGCTCTCTGGTACTTGTACCCCTGGGAACGGCAAAATTCCATATACACTAGCATATTTATCATTTCCCGCAAAAAAGTCAAGCGCCGCGCCTGTCGTAAAATCAAGCAAGTTCAGCGATACATAACCGTCGTACAAATCTCCATGTGCTGTTCCTTGTGTACGGCAACGAATTTGCAGCTCGAAGCTAATCTCTCCGGCCTCAGGAATTTCCACAGGCTCCGCGGAGTAATACATATGCTTAGCATTGTCTAGAATTTGTACTTGATGGTTCTCACGAGATAATTTCGCACGTACATAAAGCGTATCGTTACGAACAATAACTACCGCTTCCGGTTCACGATAAGCCCAGAAGGATCCATCAGGCAGTGTAAATCCGCCTGTTTTCCAGACCTTTCCTTCTTCTAAAATGGAGTGGAAATCTCCAAGTACCATTTGATTGCCTTTAGCGCTTTGTTCTTCCTTCATCAATTCCTTGTCCTTCTTTTCCATGAAAGCTCACTCCTTCTGTATGTTGACTATTAGTATCAGAATAATCCTTGAATTAGTAATGCTGCTGTCATCACTACTCCGCATCGGACGGAGGCTTTTTGTGAAGCACCCATGAGCGGGATATAAGCTGGCGAAGCGTTATGCGGCTTCAGTCCACGATAAATACGAATCGGCCAGAAGGCTGTAACCAACGCCAATAGGGCATAAACTGGAAGTACGCCCATCAGCACACAGACCACCACCGAAGCGTATCCGGTGAAGAGAAGTACTCGCGAGAATACAAGTGCTTTTTGCTCACCCCACACTACAACAAGCGTAAGCTTTCCAGCCTGCTCGTCCGCTTTCCAATGTAGGAAATGGTGATTAAACAACAGTAATGTAGTCAAGAATCCGACCGGCAACGAAAGAATTACAGGCTTCATGCTAAAATGACCGGTTTGTACGAAAAAGGAGCCTAACACAGGCATAATCCCAAAAGCTATAAATATGGCCACCTCACTGTATCCTTTGCCGCGATATCCATAACGCAGTGGCGGGGCTACATAGAAATAAGCAATTAAAACACCCACAAGTACAAACCAGAGGATATTCCAACCGCTATATATACTGAGTACTCCACCACATATGATGGCAATCGCCAGCATCCCCCACGTCATACTCGCATAAAAAGACTCCGAGAGGATTCCACCTGTCAGTAGCCCGGAGTTTGTGCTGATTTCACCAGTGGAATTCTTCGCCTCTGTATCAGTTCCGTTGCGAAAATCCCATAGATCATTCACCATATTGGAGAACAGATGAGCGGAAATCGCCCCTATTAAGGTTAGAATAAATAAGACCGGATGGAATGACCTTTCCCATACATATGCCCCAACTGTACCTAAAACAATCGGGATGAGCATAACAGAAAAACTCCAAAACCGGGTCGCCTTCGTAAATAATGTCCATTTGTTCACTTCAAGCTTACCGCCTTTTCATTATGACTTGATAATAATTATCACTGACTATTATACATCAATTTTCAACAGATTGTGAAGATTATCACTGCATTTAATGTCTAATCTTGACACAATACCTCCGTTTGTTTGGTTTAGAAACATGATATTTGAAGATACACCCGATAATACCTCTTATTTAACATAGGACCACCATTTTACAACAAAAAATGAGTGCTGTTTTATAGGCAAGCACATACCGATATGATATGATAGGCAAGCCTATGAACAGCGCTCCTTGAGTGCTGTTTTTAAGAGCGTAAAACTATATATAATAATGGAGGCTGTTACTGTCATGTCAGCGCAATCCCCTAACACCCAATCTGTCAAAATCGTCACCGCAGACCCTAGCGCCATCGGGCTATTCGGACTGGCTATTGTCACATTGGTTGCTTCTTCACAGAAGCTTGAATTTACAACAGGACTTAGCTACGTCATTCCTTGGGCTATCTTCCTGGGAGCATTCGCTCAACTATTCGCCGCAATTCAAGATGCTAAGCACAATAACACCTTTGGTATGACTGCCTTTGGCGCCTACGCGTTCTTTTGGTTCGGCATGGCTAGCAGCTGGCTGATCAAGCTCGGCGTATTCGGCCCAACGCTTGCGGAGGCTGTAGATCCTAAGCAGCTCGGATTTGTATTTCTGGGTTACTTGATCTTCACAATCTTTATGACCATTGGTGCGGTTGAAGCTAATAGAGTTTTGCTTATCATTTTTGTATTGATAGATTTCCTCTTTCTTGGACTAACTTTTGATTCCTTCGGTATCGTTCCTGAGTTCTTCCATAAGCTTGCTGCCTGTGCCGAACTTGGAATTGGTATAGTGTCCCTATACGGATGCGGAGCGTCAGTGTTAAATGCTCATTTCGGACGCACTTTCTTGCCGATGGGAGCTCCCCTGGGTATCTTCAAGAAATAGTAATTCACCTTTTTTGAATCCTAACTTTTGCAAGCCGAAAGGATGCCTGAGACCATGCATGTCCTATCCTCTTCTGAATTAGCCGTAACTGCTATATTTGCGCTCATTCTCGCAGTTATTGCCTATTTGATCATTCGGAATATCCCAAAGATGATTGGAGATATTACGGCTTTTCGCAAAAGAACACTGGTCTGGACCCAGGTTTCGCTTGTACTAACGGTACTTCAGCTGAACTTCAAAGCAGGCGACTGGCGATTTTCTATCGTCCTTGGACTCATCGTACTATTTACCGGAAGCATTTGGCTTTCCGCCCGTTACTATGATATCCATAGCACCGTAGATCCGGAATCTAAAGATTCAGAAGTACATTAGTAGAAGCTAGGCAACAGAATAAAGGTGATTAAGCTCCCGTAAGGGGGCTTTTTTTATTCAGAAGGTCCTTTCGCATACTTCTCCCCTCCATAACCATACTAATGACATTGCAAGCTAAAACGCCTTCGACGTCCTCTTAAGGACGGTAAGCGTTTATGCGAGAATTATAAGGATAAAGTATATCGTGAAACTTATACTTTCTTATAATTCAAAATAAGTACAGGAGGGCTATGCAGGTGAGTAAAAAAATCAATCTACTGATGTTCAGCGGAGAATACGACAAAGCCATGGCGGGACTAATTCTAGCGAATGCCGCGAGAGATATTGATGTCGAGGTTACGATGTTTTTCTCTTTTTGGGGCCTGTTCCTAGTGCGTGATCCGGAGAAAATGACACTCGAGGATAAAAGTATTTATGAGAAGCTGATGGATGTCATTACGCCAAAGGGTCCTGGGCAGCTACCACTCTCCCATCTGAACTTCAGCGGGCTGGGTCGAATGATGCTAGAGGAAATGATGGAGGAGCAAGGAGCGCCGAAACTGATTCATTTTTTAAAAGGGGCTCGTAAAAAAAACATCAAGTTCTATGCCTGCAAGCTCTCTGTAGAGATCATGGGCTTTAAAACAGAGGAGCTGCTGCCAGAGGTCGAGATTATCGATGCTGCGGCGTATTTAAGAGATGCGCTAGAAAGCGATGTCCAATTATTTATTTAAATGATTCGACTAGGCTTTAACCCAATCCTCCATGCAGGCATATACTGATGCCATAGAAACTACTGGCACGCCGAAAACACACTATAATCTTAGAACCGACGGCGTACGGGCTGGAGGGAAATCCATGCTAAACATCATCCACGCCTCTTCTGCAGAGACGCCCGCTTCACTACAAGAACATTTCGAGACTTTTCGTGAGCACACCATCGGCATTCGGCATCATATCACCACGCCATATGGCAGACAGCCACTGCTGTATGCTGATTGGACCGCAAGCGGACGCTTATATGAACCGATCGAACGGAAGCTGCAGGAAGCCTTCGGCCCATATGTCAGCAATCCACATACAGACTCCAACACAACCGGATTAACCATGACACTGGCTTATTATGAAGCACGACAAATCATTAAAAAGCATGTAAATGCTGGCCCTCAGGACGTCCTACTCTTCTGCGGAAATGGAACAACGGGAGCCGTGAACAAGCTGCAGCGCATCATGGGGTTAAGGCTCCCTGAATGGCTCCAGGAATATAGTGCCCATTCGATGGAGGAGCGTCCTGTGATCTTCACCAGCCATATGGAGCATCATTCCAATATTCTTCCCTGGCAGGAGGGAGTTGGTGACGTTGTGACTGTTCCTCCCGGAGAGGACGGGAATATAGATCTCCAGCAGCTTGAAGCCCAGTTAAAATTGTATCAGCATCGCCGCTGGAAAATCGGTTCATTTACGGCTTGCTCCAATGTGACCGGAATTCAGACCCCCTACCAGAAGCTTGCCGCGATTATGCACCGTCACGGTGGCCTATGTTTTGTAGATTTTGCCGCCAGTGCTCCCTATGAGCCTATCGATATGCATCCTGTCTCGCCGCTGGAGAAGCTGGATGCGATCTTTTTCTCTCCGCATAAATTTCTGGGTGGACCGGGCACAAACGGTGTTCTAATTTTTGATGAAGCATTAAGTAATGGACGTATTCCTGACGAACCGGGTGGAGGTACAGTGGCTTGGGTCAATCCTTGGGGAGGACGCCGTTACACCAATGAAATAGAGATGCGGGAAGACGGGGGAACGCCGGGGTTTCTGCAAGCTTTTCGGACGGCACTATGTGTGAAGCTGAAGGACCAAATGAATGGAAGCGGTCATTATATGGCGATTAGAGAGTTCGAACTGTGCCAAGAATTAATGAGCGGGCTCCGTAGCATACCCGAATGTTCGCTGCTGGCTGGACATCATACAGAACGTCATGGCATTGTCTCTTTTACACTGCGCGATA
Source organism: Paenibacillus sp. FSL K6-0276 (assembly GCF_037977235.1). Classification (NCBI taxonomy): domain Bacteria; kingdom Bacillati; phylum Bacillota; class Bacilli; order Caryophanales; family Paenibacillaceae; genus Paenibacillus; species Paenibacillus sp. FSL K6-0276. The sequence continues at coordinate 5,820,513 of NZ_CP150276.1, forward strand.
TTCATTATAACCTAGCTGTCCAACTGCTGAATGATCGCTTCGGTATACAAGCCCGGGGCGGTTGCTCTTGTGCGGGGCCATATGGGCATTACCTGCTTGGAGTAGGGTGGACGCAATCTGCTCAGATCGCTGAGGCTATTACTGTAGGCGACCAGTCGCTTAGACCAGGTTGGATCCGCATCTCTCTACATCCCATTATGACTAATCAGGAAGTAGAGAGAATTGTATCCGCTGTACGAAATATCGTGATCCATATCCAGTGGTGGAAACAGGACTATCTTTATGATGCCTCCACGAACAGTTGGACCCATATCTACGCTGAGGATCCAGCCGAGGCGAAGATCAAAGAACTTTTTTCTGTGTAGCTTCCAACTTATTGCGTGGTATCCTTCACCATGTCCAGATCGGCAGCACTGGCATTGGAGATAACTTGTTCTACATTCTTACAGCCCGGAATTACACTGGTTACTGCGGAATGCTGAAGGCACCACGCCAGAGCCCACTGCGCCATATTCAGACCTGATGGCACTTCATTCGCTGCAATTTCAGCTACAACCCGTAGTTGTTTCTGTCTTACTTCCTCATTATGGTTCGCTCGGACATCACCCTGTCCAAAAACCGCATTCGGCTTATACTTGCCGCTCAAATAACCACTCGCCAACGGAACGCGAGCCAATACGCCTAATTGATTCTCGATGCATAGCGGAAAGATCTCTTCCTCAGGTTTACGATCCAGCCGATTATATACCACTTGTATGGCCTCTGCCTGCACATCTGCTGCTGCAGAGGTCTGAAGCACACCCGAGCCTGATGCACTGATCGAGACGCCTAAATGACGAATTTTACCCGCCTGCTTCTGTCTATCGAGCATACTCCACAGCTTGTCGTTATCGAATTGCTCATCGGTCCCAGAGTGGAATTGATAAAGGTCGATATACTCTGTCTGGAGCGCACGCAGTGAATCATCTAGCTGCTTCAGCACATCCTCAGCACGCCATAGTTGTTCCCTCTGTAGATGTCCCTGAAAATGATGTCCGAATTTCGTAGCCACAATCCAGTCCTCACGTTTCCGGCGAGCCAGATAACCCCCGATGAACTTCTCCGACAAGTGATCTCCGTAACATTCTGCCGTATCAATCAGATTAATACCCAGCTCCCCAGCCTTATCCAGCATGGCATCGACTTCAGCTTGAGTGAAATCCTTACCCCACTCTCCACCGAACTGCCAAGTACCCAAGCCGATCACCGATACATTCATACTTGTACTGCCAAGCTTACGATATTTCATCAACATTTCCTCCTTCGTTCTATCAAAATAGTTCATTCACAGTAATAAACTAAGCAGCCTTATTTCCATTCTGGACCGTTCTTGCGAACCGCGCCTCGATGGCTTTAACTCCCCATAGTGACAGTCCAATAAACACCAAGACATAGATGATCTCCCACGGCTGGCGGATGAATCGTTCAAGATCATTTCCAATATATGAAACTGCGAATACCATGATCGCTTTGCCCACAGTAAGCGCAAGGAGGTATGAACGAAACCTCATGCCAGCAAGACCAGCAGCCATATTAATTACAACGAAGGGTCCCACGGGAAATATACTAAGCAGAAATACATAGCTGAACCCACTTTGCCGCACCCATGTCATACTTTTGGCTACCTTTGGTCGTTCTGCCCATTTTCGTAGATAACGATGTGAGGCTACTTTTTGAATAATCAAAAATGTTGTCACACAGCCCGCAACCAAACCGATCCAAGAATACAAAAAACCTAACCATAAACCATATACAGCCCCGTTTAATCCTACGATCGCAATAGTTGGTAGTGGTGGTATAAATGATTTCATAAACGTTAACGCAATGCCCGGAAAGGGCCCAAACGAACGATATTGTTCAAGTAGATGCCGCAGATTATCCTCTGTCAGCCAAGACATAATATCAAGAAAGTACATAACCAGCTGATCTCCTCATCCGATTGGAATTCTTAACACTTGGTCTCAATTATACACGAAGTTGCGATCATTCCTACAGCTCTTCCAATATAAAGAAAGCAAGCTAGAACTACATGAATGACACTGGTCAAACCCTCAGTCTTCCGCCACACTGAAACGCACCGGCTATGATTGGATGTTAGGGATCACAACCATAGAGCTCGTCATGTCTACGAAAACTGTGGCTTTACACTGGAAGGCACTCTACGTGATTGCATAAAAGTAGGGGAGCGCTTTGAATCTCTGCATATCATGTCCTTATTGAGGCATGAATATATGGAGGGCGAGCAGCAGCTGTAATTCAGATACACCGATAATTCAAATTAGGATTAAAAAATAATTACATATAGGGAAATTATCCCTATAGTTCTGTCGTTCGAGTGATAAAAACCGCAATATAGGGAATTTCTCCCAATAATTGAGCGGATTTGGTCAACATCGGCGATATCTCGGTGATTTATAGGGTAGTTTTCCCTATAATGTCTATTCCGAGGCCGTAAGCGGCTAATTATACGGAGATTTTCCCTATAATCACCCTCACTCCGCGCAATTACGAATAAATCACCTTTATCATTTTCACAGCACCATCATATTCACTGCGAATTCTTTTCACTGCGCTCTCTTCTCACAATGCATCCATCTCATTCCACGATGAAAAGCCGAGCATCAAGCCCCCGATCCAGAAGCTTACTACTCAGCTTTCAATACCCTCACCTTAAACCTCTCCACTGTAACAACTGGCCTGCTCACCTGCCGCCATCACCAAGCACCTTATCGTTTAACTCTGAGACCATAAGGTGGAAGCTGTAATCAATCACCGCTTTGTCCTGCGACTTATGATGCCATGTATCTACAGCCTGCTGCGGTAACGATAATTCCATTTTTTAATAATCTTCTTCATCCTTACACCACCTCCGCTTCCGAATAGGAGCCGTTCAAACTACTGATCACCTTCTGACGCTCATTCCAGGTCAGAGGGGCTGCCCCAGTGTCCACTGGAACCATATCGATCGCGCCGTCTGCTGGACAGACAATAGAACAAAGATTACAGCCTACACAATCTTCCTCGCGGACCTGTAGAATAGCTTTCCCATCTGCATTAGTTAACATATCAATACATTGATGTGAAGCATCTTCACAAGCAATATGGCATTTATTACAGTTGATACAGTTCTCCTCATTAATGCGGGCAACGACCTTATAGATAAGATCCAGATCACCCCAGTTGGAGTATCTAGATACCGATTTTCCGATTAGCTCTGTTACGGAAGCCAACCCTTTGTCATCTAAATAGTTATTCAGCCCATCGATCATTTCCTCCACAATCCGGAAGCCATGATGCATAACCGCTGTACATACCTGAATACCCGTAGCACCCATTAGCATGAACTCAACAACATTTTCCAGCTACTACAATGTTCCCACCTGTTGGTGCTATGAAATCGGCCATTAGTCTCAAAAGCGTTGTTTTGCCACATCCGGAAGGTCCGAGTAGTGAGACGAACTCCCCCTTTGCAATATCAAGACTCACCTGATGCAGCGCAAGCAATTCCGCAGCTTCTGTCTGATAGCGCATTTCAACATTTTCCAGCTGAATCTCAGGAATATTTGTCGCGAGTAATTTTTATATATTTGTAGATATGTGGTAATATTTATCCATATCTTTCCTTAGTAGGAGACAATAGACCCATGGGATCTGTAATTTCGAATTATATTGTTATTGTGGCTATATCAGGTGTCCTGAGCGTCTTACTAGCCCTTTTCGCCTATTATAAAAAAACGGATTTTTTAGGAATCAGAGCCTTTGTTATAAGCTTTGCACTTCCGCGATTTATACCTTCGGCTTCGCACTAGAACTGTCGGGAAAAACACTGGAGGAAATGAGCTTTTGGATTAAGGTAGAGTATCTGGGAATGCCCTTTATTGCGCCGGCAAGCCTAATGATGGTGATACATTTCGTAGGGCTGGAGAGTCTAATTAAAAAAGGCATGCGAACAGCGCTATACATGATACCGTTCATTACAACACTGATGGTATGGACCAATGATTATCACCACCTCTTCTATAAATCCATTTATTTGCGGGGTAATACCCCCTCCCCACTCGTTGATGTAGTGATGGGACCTTGGTATATCGTTCACGGCAGCTTTACCTTCGGCTGTCTGCTGGCAGCCATCTGCCTCATTTTGTGGCAATGGAACCGGATGAAACGGGTATACCGCAGATAAATCGTTACGATTCTAATTGGACTAAGCCTTCCAACGTTAGGCTCTTTTTTATATTTGATGGGCCTGACACCCTACGGCATGGATCCCGTTCCGATCATCATGAGTATCACTTCCACCCTATATATCTGGGCCATCCTTTCGAGAGGCATGTTAACAGCTGCGCCTATCGCTCGTGAGAATTTGTTCGAAAGCATGCGAGACGGGGTGCTTGTCACCGATCGCTCGGATATGCTAGTCGATTACAATCGCTCAGCCGCGGATATGATAGAAGGGCTTAACTCCTCGTCGATTGGCAAACCGCTAGCGCAACTGTTTCTTAATGCAGGCAAAGATGCCTTGTCCTATGTTATGGATGCACAGCCGCTACTGCGCGAAGAAAGGGAAGTTGCTTGGAACAAAGGAGACGAGATTTGTTACTATCAAATTCGATCCTCTCCGGTACAGAAACAAGGGGGACACTTAGCAGGGCAGATGATCATGCTGATTGACGTGACTGAACGAATACTACTTCAAGACAAGCTACGTCAATTGGCTACGATGGACAGCCTGACGGGGATTTATAACCGTACATATTTTTTGGAGTTGAGTAGAGCGCTTCTTTCTCAAGCCGCGAGCAATCGGAGTTCATTATCGATTATTTTGCTGGATGTGGACTTCTTCAAGAACATTAATGATCGATCGATACGGACATCAATATGGAGATCAAGCCCTTCAGCACATTGTCGAGGTATGTAACAGACATATGCGGGAGGGCGACATCTTCGGCCGTTATGGTGGTGAGGAATTTGTGATCTGTCTGCCGGGTACATCCCTGAAGCAAGCCGCACGGCTCTGCGATACCATCCGCGCGGATATTGAACAGAGTACATTGTATACCATCATCGGGCCTATTAACGTGACTGCCAGCTTCGGTGTCGTAGAAACCCTAAGCGCCCGGAAGCTACACTAGAAGAGCTGCTGTCAGAAGCCGACCATGCCCTGTATAGTGCCAAACGAAACGGACGTAACGCCGTCCATCTCTCCCAGAGATCGAACATTTCCCTTTTTACACCCGTGTAATGGTATCCCTATCCCCTGTTAGAGCTTTCAACAGACGGCCTTATTTTCATTGTAGGTTTTTAAGTTTAATAAGAGTTATCTGAAGAGTGGTATCAGTATATAGATTAAAATTCGCTTTATGGGATATGGAGGCAAATGAAATGAAGAGGAACCATACAATGATGCAGTTTTTCGAATGGCATGTTGCTGCGGACGGAAAACACTGGGATCGCTTAAGAGAAACGGCACCCGCGCTAAAAGCCGTAGGCATTGATTCTATTTGGGTACCTCCTGTGACAAAGGCCGTCTCCGCCGAGGATACGGGTTATGGCGTGTATGATCTGTACGATCTGGGCGAATATGATCAAAAAGGTACGGTACGTACCAAGTACGGCAACAAACAAGCGCTCATCAACGCGATTTCGGAATGTCAAAAGAATGGCATCGCCGTTTACGTTGATTTGGTCATGAATCATAAGGCAGGCGCAGATGAAAAAGAAGTAATTCAGGTCATTGAGGTCGACCGCAATGATCGGATGAAAGAAATCTCGAAGCCTTTCGAGATCGAGGGCTGGACTAAATTCACCTTCCCCGGCCGCGGCGATGAGCATTCCTCTTTTAAATGGAATCACAATCATTTTAACGGCACCGATTATGATGCTAAAGTGGGTCGAACAGGGGTATTTCGCATAGTAGGAGAGAATAAGTCTTGGAATCAGAATGTTGACGATGAGTTCGGGAACTACGATTATCTAATGTTCGCTAATATTGATTACAGTCATCCAGACGTCAAAAAAGAGATGAGCCAGTGGGGAAAATGGCTGATTGACACTCTAGACTGCAGCGGCTTTCGCCTAGATGCCATCAAGCATATCAACCATGAGTTTATTAAAGAATTCGCGGTAGAGATGTTTAATAAATGTGAAAAAGATTTCTATATCGTCGGGGAATTTTGGAATTCGGATTTGGAGTCCTGCCGGCAATTTCTGAACACCGTCGATTATCAGATCGACCTCTTCGATGTATCCCTTCACTACAAGCTTCATTCGGCTTCCTTGGGGGGTAGAAACTTTGATCTGACCAAAATTCTAGACGACACTCTTGTACAGACTCATCCCACCAATGCCGTAACTTTCGTGGACAATCATGATTCTCAGCCTCACGAAGCCCTGGAATCGTGGGTAGATGATTGGTTTAAGCAAAGTGCTTATACGCTTATCCTGCTGCGACGTGATGGATACCCTGTTGTCTTTTATGGCGATTATTATGGAATTGAGGGACCTACACCCATGGCAGGGAAAAAAGCAGCGATTGATCCACTGTTATACACCCGCTATCATAAGGCTTATGGTGAACAGAAGGATTATTTCGATCATCCCAACACGATTGGCTGGACACGACTCGGCGTGAAAGACATCGAACGCTCCGGCTGCGCGGTTGTGATTAGTAACGGTGAGAATGGCCAGAAAAGAATGTTCGTAGGGGAACAACGCGCCGGTGAAGCATGGGTAGATTTCACCCATAATCACAAGGCGACTATAACGATTGAGAAAGACGGCTGGGCGACCTTCCCGGTCAAGGGCGGTAGCGTTTCTGTCTGGGCCCTACCTGATGTAGAAGTCGAGGAAAAATAAGGGTTCGCATTACCTCTATAAAAAAAGGGTGTCCAGAGCCATTTCGACTTGGACACCTTCTTTAGTTGTTCCGATGCATACAGAGACTACACACTCGTCCCTTCTATTCCTCTGCCTTTGGATGGCGGGATACCAACCTCACTAGATCGAACGTCAAGATCGGCAATGTCAGGGAAGCCGGATAAGCTAAGTAACGCGGTTCCCACTCTGGGCTGAACTTTTCTTTATATCGGCGCAGTCCGGAGAAACCGTACCAATGACCCCCTCTTTTAAATACGAGATGAGCCAGCTTCTCCTCCTTCAGAGCCCCGGCATTCTGACCCACACTGGACAGCGGGGCATTACCAAGATTAAATCGGTGATAGCCTTTGGATTTCGCCCACTCCAGCAGACAAACAAATAAATAATCCATTGTCCCATTCGGTACGTCTTTCCGATGGCGCATCAAATCAATGGATAAGGTCACGCCCTGATCATACCCGTGTGCAATAGAAGCAAATGCCAGTATCGTCCCTTTGGCGTTCCGTAGCAGCGCGATCGGAGCCAGTTGCAGATAAGCCCCGTTAAACCAGCCCAGCGAATACCCTTTTTCGGTGCGCCCATTCAACCATTCATCCGAAACGGATCGCAGCTCTCGCAGTAAGTCATCAGAATGCGGCGCTTCTACAATTTCGAAAGCATATCCTTCCCGTTCAAAACGGTTACATACACTTCGCAGATCACTGTTCTTTTTGCCACTGAGTGTAAAAGTATCGAGTGTTACCAATGCCTCTTCACCCAGCTTGAAAAAGTGGTATCCCTGCTCATGATAGATCGATAAGAAATCAGGTGTCGCCTGATAAAAAACGACAACCAGCCCGTACTTATCTGCAGCTTGTCTAAATTCACTAATAGCCTCGTTGATGAGACTTCTCTCTCCTAATGGATCACCAAGGACTACGAGTTTGTCCCTAACTCTGGCGAAAGCAAGCAACACCTTGCCGTCTTGAGCCCAGAAGAAGCTCTTATCACCCAAAAACAGCATGTGAGTTAAGGGATTACCTTGAACTCCGTCTAGAAAACGTTCCAGCCTTGCCATATCAAAGGTTCCGAATAGCTCCTCCGACTTACGGTAGGGTCTGAGGGTTATCAGCAAAGTAAGAAGGATCCAGGAAAAAGCCAGCCCCCCCACGGCCGTAAACGCGACATGACCATGTTGCTGCAGCCATTCTGGATGCACACCGGGTGGTAGATGCTTCAGGAATCCACGATGTACATGGCTACCCAATAGATAGTAGCTAAGGGCAATTACTGAAGTAAGGACAAACCACCAGATCGTACTCTGTCTGCTGACTGGCACACTGATTCGATAAAACCGAGATCTAGATATCCAAAGAATGAGTGCTACTAGGAGCAGAAACAGCGCCTCTTCATAATCAAAGCCTTTAGTCACCGCAAACACGGATCCGGTAAATAAAAGAATACTGGTCCAAATGTATGCACTACGGATTCGCAATGTAATGCCCCGCGACAACAAAATGAGCATAAAACCAATGAGTACAGATAGATGATGTGAGAGCTGCATGATCGAAAATGACAATATTTCCTCAGTAATCTTCAGTCTGTACAACAATCCGGGCGTTGCTGTTGATAGTAAGAGAACAAGCCCGCTAGCTAAGACCAACTTGCCCAGAGCCCACACACCAAGATCGCTCAGAAAGGTATACTGACCCGGCCAACCCCAAATCTTCTGCCATATATTAAGAGAGGGTTCGAACCCTGGATCTGAACGATCTTGGCCCTTTTTTCCCTGCAGACCAAATTCCAGTGCAGCCAGCACCAATCCGATCAACCACGGAATGAGATAATAGAACAATCTAAAAACGACAAGCACTGCCATGGCCTGATCACTTTTGAATCCAAGTTGCGTAAGTCCAAGCAATGCGATAAGGTCAAAAGCGCCTATACCGCCAGGCGCCATACTCAAGATGCCCGCGATAGCAGCAATCGTAAATATGCCGAATATGACTGGAAAATGAACCTCGTGCAAGAGGTGGCTACTGATTGTCCAAAACGTTACGCCAGCAAAACTCCATTCCAGAAATGAAGCGCCCACAGAGGCAACTACTGTAAGCCATGGTGTTCTGCCTTTTCCCCGATTAATCCATTTCGCATAAAGCGCCGAGCGCTGTACAAACACAAAAAACGGCAAATAAAGCGCCATACCCCATACCGCAAATACTAACCAATGATGCTCATCCAGCAATGCTGTTGCCGGGAGTAAACCAAAGATATTCGCCCATGAAAGTAGAGATAACCCAGTAATCATGAGAGGCGAAAGAAATACTATTGCCGGAGTTAGGACGGAAGTTGGCACTCCGCTTTTTTTATACATCAACGTCCTTAAACCTACTCCAGCCAGACCTGCAAAACCAATTAAATTATTAAACGTATTAGCAATCCAGGCATAACGGAAGGTGTTCCACAGCCCTACTTTTAAACGAAAATGTGCCCGAATCAAATAATCGTAAGTACTCATTACAGCTACTGCGAGAAGTGCAAATCCGATCATTTGCAAAACAGCGGACGTAGGTACTCTCCTTAACTCACGCATGATAAGTCCTAAATGAACCTGCTTCAGCTCATGCTGCCCTTCCCAATACACCAGCGCTATGATAGCCACTGGAAAAAGAGCTCTCACCGCCCGTATCCGATAAATGGATAAGAACAGCCTTACAATTTTGAATCTTTCTAATGTCTGTTGTTTTGAATGCATGAGGCCACCTGCCTTTACCGCCGACACACGTTGTGCTAGACAATTTTTACAACCATTCCATTATAACAATTATTGGAATAAAAAACCCGTGATAATCAACACCTATTACATTAGACTGCCAGCACAGCCCTAATCCCTGCAACAGTTAAAGATTGTTAATGGAATTCAATGTAGCTAAAGAACATTGAAACTGTAGTTTACACATAAAATTGCACATCAAAAAGGACATCCCTCACGGCAAAGGATGTCCTCTCTGTTATGTAGCACGGGTCTAACCATCTTTTATACTCGAATATCAAATCTACCTTTGCTATCCGTCGTTGCGGTAGCTATCTCTTGCGGACTTGCTGCAGCAAGCGCATTGTTCGCAGGTTTGGCAGGTGCCTCTACACCACTGCCTGCGGTGGAAGCACTCTGAGACTGCCGATATACTCATGATCCCCCCTCCCTTCCTTACCTCCAATATAATCCTTTTGCAGGTAAGGAACGTTAAGGCCCGCTGAAAGTTTGCTGAATGTACTACTTGCTAGCTTACAACGAGAGACTGCTAGAACTAGTTTTTCCTCGCCTAACAAGCAGCAGATAAGACAGAATCGAGAGAATTCCCGTACATGCCATCACAATTGCCATCGGAAGTGCTGATTCCACTCCCCCAAGACCCACAAGTGGCGCTACACAGCTACCTAGCAACAGGGGTAATAACCCAATTAACGCCGAGGCACTGCCTGCAGTTTCACCTTGATCTTGCATCGCAAGTGAGAAGCTGGTCGCTCCGACAATCCCCACACTGGAAACAACAGCGAATAGGCATATCAGAATAGGGATTAGTCCTCCCCCTATTAGAATTGTCAGCAGCAACAAGATGCCCCCCATCGTACAGAGCAATAGCCCACTAAGTAACAGCTTAGTCTCACTTACCTTACCAGCAAGTCTGCCAGCAATTTGGCCAGTAATAATAATCCCGACCCCATTCACAGCAAAGATCAGACTATATACCTGCGGAGTAACTGCAAAAATATTTTGCAATACAAAAGAAGAGCCGGAGATATAAGCGAACATAGATGCCGTAACAAAACCTTGAGACAAGGCATAACCCATAAACTTACGGTTGCCAAGCAATACCCTGAAGGTAAGCAGCGTACCCTTGAGCCCACTCTTAGAGCGTCGCTCCTTCGGCAGTGTCTCCGGCAATCGCAATAAAATGGTTAGGCAAAAAATAATTCCGGCAGCAAATAATACGAGGAATATCCCCTGCCATGTGGTCACTCTTAGCAGTTGACCCCCAATAACCGGAGCTAATATCGGTCCGAGACCATTAACAATCATCAATAGAGAGAAGAACTTCGTGAGATCAGAGCCACTGTATAAATCACGAACAGCCGCTCTAGAGACAACGACACCCACTGAACCAGCAAGCCCCTGAATAAACCTCAAAGCAACCAGCAGCCCTATCGAAGGACTAAAGGCACATAGCAATGAGGAAACAGCATAGATTAACATGCCTATAAGCAGCGGACGGCGGCGGCCATATACATCACTCAATGGTCCAGCTACCAGCTGACCTGAAGCTAGTCCCAGCAAAAAGAAGGTCAGACTAAGCTGCACTAAAGCAGCCGTCGTACCGAAGTCTGCGACAAGTGTGGGCAGCGCCGGCAAATACATATCAATCGACAATGGGCCGATGGTTGTAATGGAGCCAAGAATCACAGCGAGCTGTAATCTCTGCTTCCGTGAGGGGCCATCTGCAGCAAGCTTATTACCATTTTGAATTCCTATCATGATCCTTACTTCAACCTTTCTAAAGCAACCCTTGGGCCTTTTTTTTGTATTCTTCATACTAACGTAAAGGAAGTGAATTGATCAATCCTTTTATGGAGGGCTACAGGGGTCCTGTATAACAAAAATAACCGCCATCCTGCGGTTATTCTGATTGTTTTATGCATTTGTGGATGTGCTGTGCATCTGCAACCAATCTCTAGCGGCTTCAGCCTCAGCAACACTCAGACGATGGCCTTGATTGCCCCAGTGTGTTGTAACCTCTGCGCCTGCTTTCTGCAAAATAGTCTCCAGATCCTCAGTCTCCGAAGAAGCGATGAGTGGATCATTCGTGCCTGCTCCAATGAAGATAGACACCCCTTCTTGTGAAGGAAGCGTAATATTCCGGAGCGGTACCATCGGGTGCAGTAGAATTGCGGCGCGGAAAACATCCTTATAATGGAACAGCAGGCTACCCGCAATATTCGCACCGTTAGAGTAACCCACGGCAACCAGATTGTCTGGATCAAATCCGTACTGTTCAGCGGCGTCATCCAAAAACTGTTTGATTTCGTGAGTGCGGAAGATTAGATCCGCTTCATCGAAAACCCCTTCAGCCAGCCGACGGAAGAAGCGAGGCATGCCATTTTCCAGTACGTTGCCCCGGACACCTAGCACCGATGAATCAGGAGATAACAACCCGGCAAGCGGCAGCAAGTCCTGCTCATTGCCTCCAGTACCGTGAAATAATACAAGCGTGGGTTTCGTTACATCTTTACCTTTATGGAATACATGAATCATCCCTGCTTCACCTCAATTTCTCTTATTTGTATAGGACTTAAATTTTCTTCAATAGCCGTACGATGCGGTTCATACCAAGATGGTAACATCAGCTTCTCACCCAGCGCATCCACTGCTTCATCACGGGCAAAGCCCGGAGGGTCCGTAGCAATCTCGAAGAGGATTCCACCTCTTTCGCGGAAATAGATCGCATTAAAGTACTTACGGTCTTGAACCGGTGTCGGATGATGTCCATGACTTTGTACATGACGCCCCCATTCCAGCTGCTCAGCGTCATCTTGTGCACGCCAAGCGATATGGTGAACGGTACCTGCACCTCCTGCTCCTTGCGGAACCGGCGTTGTCTTCAGATCAATAATATTACCCAAATCGCCAGTAGTTCTATAACGACTATATCCGTCTCCATCAGCGATATGCTCCATTCCCATCGTATGGACAAGCGTTTCTGCAGTTTGCGACGGATTGCTGCTGTAGAGTACAGCGCCGCCGAACCCTTTGATGGCATGCTCAGTAGGAACCCCACCGAAAGACCACTCACTAAGCAGCCCTTCCTCACGTTCCACAAGTTCAATCCACAAACCATCATAATCTGCAAAGGATAAATATGTTTCCGAGATTCTATTTTTCAGGGTAAACGAAATTTGATAAGCGGCAAGACGCTGTTCCCAGAATTTCAGAGAGCCAACTGGTACTGCGTAAGTCGTTACGCCAACCTGCCCACTTCCTATTCTTCCTTTACGCCCCGTAGGTGAAGGAAAAAATGTAATAATGGTTCCCGGAGCACCTTCTTCATTTCCAAAATATAAATGATAAACTTCCGGAGCGTCAAAATTAATCGTCTTCTTCACAAGCCGTAGTCCTAAAATACCGGCGTAAAAGTCAACATTGCGCTGAGCATCTCCAACAAAAGCGGTAATATGATGGATTCCTGCAGTTTGAAGTGTCATAATTATAAACCCCCTTCTTAGTTAAAAATCAATGCATCCAGAGAAATCGAACCTGGCCCAATAAGTGCCACGCCTAACGCAACCACCAGTACCGTTAGTGGAAACTCAATACCGTTTGAAGTGGACCAAAAGCCATTCGGAGCATGAACCTTAATGATAGCCCCCAGCATAGTGGCCACAATCAACACCGCTGCAACAGGAGTCAGAAGGCCTGCCGCGAACATGAATCCGCCTACCAGCTCCATCAGTCCCGCCAATACCGCCATAGTAACCCCCGGTTTAATGCCGATGGACTCCATCCAGCCGCCTGTACCCTTTGGACCGTAACCACCAAACCATCCAAATAGCTTTTGTGCACCATGTCCTATAAACGCAATCCCGATCACTAATCTCATCAATAATATTCCTACACTTATCATTGTTAACACGCTCCAATTTTCTTTGATTTAATTATCTTAACGTTAAGATATATGGTAAAATTTTTTGTCTTCTGTCAGCAAGAAGTAGCGAACTGCTTCCGACCTTATAGAAGCGCCCTTCATGCCGATGTTCCAGCGCTCCTATACACCTTTGCCTAGCTTTTTCAATAATTCGATAGTCTGGCCCTTCTCTTCCTTATCCAGTCCTCGCATCAAATCATGAATCGAAGCTACATGACGTGGGAAAATCTTATCGAACAGTTCACGCCCTGCATCCGTAATCTCCGCATAGGTGACGCGTCTGTCCTCGTTACACGGCACACGTTTCAGCAGGCCTTTCTTCTCCAGCTTGTCGATATTATAGGTAATGCTTCCACTCGTAACGAGAATCTTCTCCCCGATCTGTTGCAGTGGAATACGGGTCCGGTGATACAGCACCTCGAGTACCATGAACTCAGCGGATGCTAGCCCATAACTCTTCATATCCTTCACAGCTTGATCCATCAAGCTTCTGTAAGCCTTGGATAATACAACAAATAACTTTAAAGAAGACGCCTGATCCATCTCCGTAGTGTCCTCTGTATTACGCACGTTCTCTTCGGTACTACTCATCATTTCCACCTCCACTTTGACAGTCTAGTTGTTCAATTTAACGTAAATGTCTTTACATTAAATATCTTTAAGTTAAGATAACTATACCTCTTCACACTAACTTTGTCAACCTCACTGCTCAAAAAAGTTAACATAAGGCGCTTAACGATCTGTTAATGTTCTTTCTACGACTTTTTATGAGAGTGATGAAAATCACTCTCAGTTTGACCTGACCCTTAAAACGGCGTATTCTTGTCTTTACGAATGACTATTTAGTAAGCGATTTCACATCCCTTAAAGGAGGCAACCTGATGGTGGAGGAACAAGCTGGAGCGCGGCGCGTGCTGATCGTAACAGCAGTAGCCGCAGAGCGGGATGCGGTCCTACGCGGCCTGCAAGGCAGCGACAGGTTCCATGTGATTGCTGCCGGCGCAGGTACGGCAGCAGCGGCGGCGGGAACCGCCGCTGCACTCGCAGCCGGGTCTTACGGCTGCGTAATTAGCGCCGGGATCGGCGGCGGGTTCCCGGGGGTGGCACCTTTAGGCTCGCTGATCGTTGCCAGCGAGATGATTGCCGCCGACCTCGGGGCCGAGACGCCGGAGGGCTTCCGCAGCGCTGCCGAGCTCGGCTTCGGCAGCGTGTCCGTGCCGGCTGACCACGGCACGGTACAGGCGATTTCGGCCGCGCTGGCAGCGGCCGGACTGACCGTAAGCACGGGGACCGTGCTTACGGTCTCGACGGCGACCGGCACCGCGGAGACGGCCGCCGCCCTGATCGCGCGGCATCCCCATGCCGTCGCGGAGGCGATGGAAGGCCACGGAGTTGCCGTGGCCGCTGAGGCGCTGGGGCTCCCGGTACTGGAGCTCCGCGCCATTTCGAACCCGGTCGGTCCCCGCGACCGGGCCGCTTGGAAGATCGGTGATGCAATGGAAGCATTAACGGCGGCAGCCGCTATACTACTGGAGGTGCTGTAATGACAACTGAGCTTAATATCGCTTTTTCCCCTTGCCCTAACGATACCTTTGTATTCCATGCCTGGGCACACGGGCTTGTCCCGAATGCACCACAACTTAATGTAACCTATGCCGACATTGATATTACCAACACACTTGCTGCTAACGGAGAAGGACCCGAAGTCCTCAAAATCTCCTATGCCGCTCTACCTTGGGTACTTGAGCGGTACAAACTACTGCCATGTGGCGGTGCACTCGGTCGTGGCTGTGGCCCGCTGCTTCTTACGGCAAGTGGACCGACTGCGATCAAACGCCCCGAAAAACTAGCCGGACGCCGGATCGCAGTGCCTAGCGAACGTTCTACAGCTTATTTACTCTTCAGATTATGGGCAGCACAGCATGTAACTGGAGGCATTGGCGAAATCGTCGTCATGCCTTTCGATGAGATCATGCCTGCCGTACGCGATGGACATATCGACGCCGGGCTGGTGATTCACGAAGCCCGCTTTACTTACGCGTCTTATGGTCTTAATATGCTGACTGACCTTGGCAACTGGTGGGAGAGCGATACCGGACTACCGATTCCACTCGGCGCGATCATTGCTCGCCGCGATCTGGATGCCGATGCCATCACTGGTTGGATTCGCAGCTCTCTTCAATATGCGTGGGATCATCCTACCGATTCTAGAGACTATGTGCTTAGTCACGCTCAAGAGCTGGCTCCAGAAGTGGCTAAATCTCACATTGATCTCTATGTGAACGACTTCTCGATGAATCTAGGCGACGACGGCTACGCTGCAATCTCCGCCTTACTAAATCGCGCTGCAGCAGAAGGACTTGTACCTGCCATCGACCCTGCATTACTTCGGTAGCATTTGCTAGACGTTCTTAGCGCACTTTAAAACCAGAGATAGCCCACAATCCCCGATTACACCCATAAGGTGTCCTCCGGGGATTGTGTTTATTCTAAGTAGCAGTCCTTGCGATTGCCTGCGATCCATTATTTGGAATATCGAAGCGATGGCTATACAATAGACCTATAAATAGGTTCTATGAAGGAGGATCACATGATACCTGAAAACAATAGCAAGCAAAACATCGATCGATTTCTCGGCTTTCAAGAGGACTATGACCGCTACCGTCCCGCAGCTCCTGCCATGATCATCAAGCTGCTAACCGATTACTTGGGCACCACACCTTCACTCGTCGCAGATATAGGCTGCGGTACGGGTTTGTCTACTTTTCTGTGGAAAGATGTCGCCGACAACGTTATCGGCATTGAACCGAATCCAGATATGCTGGGAAAAGCAATCGATAAATTAAGCCGAATAGAAGATCCGCAATCTATCACTTTTGTACAAGGCTTTTCTAACCAGCTTCCACTTGCAGCAGACAGCGTAGACATTGTGACCTGCTCTCAGTCATTCCACTGGATGGATCCTGAAAGTACACTTCGAGAAGTCTCTCGGGTCTTACGAACAGGTGGCGTCTTCGCTGCCTACGATTGCGACTGGCCTCTCCCCCTTCAACAGAAGGTAGAAGAACGTTACAACCAACTGATCACCAAATCAGAGGAACTGCTCGCCTCGCTCTTACCTGATGCTGAGAGAGCACATAAATGGGACAAAGAAGGGCATTTGTCACGGATTCAGGCTAGTGGAGCGTTCTCTTTTGCTAAAGAGATCGTATTTCATAATCTTGAGGCCTGCGATGCACGGCGCTATGTAGGACTTGCTCTAAGCCAAGGCGGAGTACGAACCGTGCTGAAGCAGGACGCTACCTTGCTCAATCAGGACATTGCAGATTTCAGTGCCGCCGTTGAAGACCATTTTCAAGGACGCACTTTAGAGGTTCTGATCAGCTACCGAATGAGAATAGGCATCAAATAATCTCCGCCCTTAGGCGCAAAGAACGCCCCGATTTCCCTTATAGGGGAAAGTCGGAGCGTTTTCTTATTTTTATTTAATTTCTCCCATAAATGCTCTTAGGTTCTCAACGATTTCCTTGGACCTTGAATGATGTAAATAATGTCCGCCCTCGAATGTCATCACTTTTCCATGCACAGAGTCTTTGACTTGCTCTTCATGCAGAGGGATCCAATCTTTCACACCTTCATTATTCGCTTGTATAAAGAATATTAGGGGAAGATTCTTGTCGAATTTTAATCCTCTGGCTGCGACAAAGTTAGGATATATATGTTCCATTTCATTTAAGGTAGTGGAATTATTCATATTTTTGAGCGATATCAATTTCATTTGTTTTTTGGTTTCATCATCAAATGGCAGTCCATCATAAGGGTCACCACTTAATTGCAATCCCAATCTAAGGATACCTGAATCTTTGAGCAGCTTTAATTTTTTTATTGGGAATTTAACATCCATACCGCCTTGCTCCGGAACACTACTATCAATCCCCACAAATGCACTCACTTCGTTTGGATATTTCTTCGCATATTCCAATCCGTAAATACCTGCAATCGAGTGACCCATTAGAATGTATTGGTCAATGTTAAGACCCTGTACAGCTTCATGTATTTCGCTTACGATGTTCTCTGTGGTTCGTTCTTTTTTTGTTTCATCACTGAGTCCATACCCAAACGGCTCAACCGCAACCACTTTGTAATAGGGTGATAATTCATCGATCAGCGGTTTAAAATCAAGTGCTGGCGCACCTGTTCCAAAGCCCGGTAAGAGCACGATCGTCTCTTCCCCTGTTCCTTGAATCAACACATTCATATTTTTTCCGTCTACAGGGACTAGTTGACCATAATGATGTATTTTTCCCTGATCGGATTTGCTGCTGATCACATTAAATGTATAAACAACGGCTAGAAAAAGTACGATCGCAATAACGATTGCTCCAAATATTTTTAGTAACAAGTTACGTACTTTATGTTTCTTCTTTCCATTCCCCGTTTTTATTACCTCTGTTTGTGTCACCCTCATCTCCTCCTGTCCTAATCTGTTTATTAAGCCACCTTATCGTTTGCGCTAATGTGATCTTAACCAAAGAAGATGTACTCCTGATGACGACAACATGAACGGAATATGAACAGGTAAAAAACTCCGGCATCACATGCATGGAGGCTTGCATGTGACGCCGGAGCATGAAGAATAGCACTTGAAATCTAATTACGCTGTCGGCGTTGTGATAGGTAAGGTAACGATAACAGTCGTTCCGCTTCCAGGTTCGCTTTCCACCCGAATGACACCTTGATGAAGCGAGACGATCTGTTTGACGATTGCCAGTCCCATACCGCTACCGCCATACTTCCGACTATGGGAACGATCGGCCTTAAAGAATCGTTCGAATATACGCTCTTGGTCCTCGGAAGAAATGCCAATCCCAGTGTCGGATATTCGGACGATCACGTGGTTCATCTCTTGTTTGATACTGACGTTAATCACACTGTCATCCTTGGAGAACTTGATGCTGTTTCCAAGGAGATTCGTCCACACCTGACTTAACAGGTCATGGTCAGCCCATACGATTACCGGTTTCAAATCAAGCTCAAAACTGATGTTGCGTGCCGACCATTGTGGCTGTATCGCCACGATTACTCGTCTGATTTGTTCATCAAGACTGAACGTGATAAGCCGCAGTTGTTGGGATTGCGATTCAAGCAGGCTCAGCTTTAACAGACTATCGCTCATCTTGGACATTCTCTCCGCTTCAGCAATAATAATGTCGAGATAACGATTCCGTTCATCCTCTGTGAGGGCTACTTTCTTGAGCGCAATAGCATAACCAGATATGGAGGTGAGTGGAGACTGAACCTCATGCGACACATTCGTTACGAACTCCCTGCGCATTTGTTCAAGCTGCTGCAGATCATGCATCATTTCTTCAAAGCTGTTAGCCAAGGTACCTAGCTCACCCGTCTGCTTAATATTCAGTTCGACGTTGAAATCCCCAGTTGCTATTCGCCTAGTTGCCTTTGTCAGCCTTTTGATCGGTCTCACTAGAAACATGGAAGCGACCAGTATCAACACGCTTCCCGTTATTAACGAATACGCCAAAAAATTAAAAAGCAGATTCCTCGTAGATGACATAGTAGGAGGCTCAAGTGGCTCCACAAACATCGCCTTCGTTCCCATCTCGGTTTTCAAAGGTAGCCCTAATAGGTTGGAAGAAACCATATTCGGTTTAACTTGAACAGCTTCCCCATCCAATACTTTCTTTAGCAGCTCCCTAGTCACGGTCGTAGGGCTCTCTCCATTAAGCACCCCGTAAGACTGGAACTGACCATCCTCATCGTAAATTCGAATATGATAGGAATCAAGCTGCTTCATTCCACTTACAAGAGCATCTGCTTCACGTAACGGTAAGGTTTCGTATATCCGGGCAATGTCCTGTCCAAAGCGGAGTAAGGGAATTCGCAGATTTTCGTTTAATTTATCTTGGAATACCCAGGTTGTCACAAATAGAGAAATCAATGTGCCTCCGATCACGGAGACCAGAAAAGTCAGGACAACACGTGTATATAAGGATTTGATCATTCGTACACCTCAAGCCGATAGCCAAGCCCCCGCACCGTCTCGATTCGAAAATCAGGTGTAGTTGCAAACCGTTCGCGTAGCCGTTTAATATGTACGTCTATCGTTCGATCATCTCCAGCGTAATCAATCCCCCAAATCTGATCGATTAACTGCTCGCGCGTATAGACTTGTCCGGGTGTTCCAGCGAGCTTATACAGCAATTCGAACTCCTTGAGTGGCAACGTGAGCGACTCTGTCCCTCTCATCACCTTATAGGTCTGCCGATCAAGGATGACGTTGCCGAACTGGATCGTCTGCGTGGAGCCAATCTTGTATCGCTTCAGTAATGATCTAACACGAACCGTCAACTCCAGTGGATCGAATGGCTTCGTCAAATAATCGTCTGTCCCCAGTTCGAATCCCTTCACCTTCTCCCATGTTTCACCTCTCGCAGTTAGCATAAGTAAGGGAAGATCAGGATTGGCTCTTCGGAGCTCCTTGCATAACGTCCAACCATCCATTATCGGCATCATAATATCTAGTACAACAAGATCAACATGCTTTGAGGCATAAACGGCTAGCGCTTCCTTGCCGTCCGCAGCTTCGACTGTGTCGAATCCGTCGTTACGCAGAAATAAACAGACGAGTTCGCGAATGTTCGCGTCGTCATCAGCAACCAGTATAGTAGGCATTCGTTCCCTCTTTTCCTCTTGTCCATCCTAGCCATTATACTACAATATACTTCCAGCCAAGAAGGAACGCCGTTGTCATCCTTAGAAGATGACGACCGTTTCTCGTAGAAAAGTAAAGATTAAGTATAACGTGAAACTTATACTTTCTTATATTTCAAAAAAGAGCGTCTAACACGGTAATCCGCATGTAGACGCTCTTGGAGTCGTTTGACTTTACCTCCAAACGACTTACTTCTTATTCATCTTAAACTTCAGGAAAAGCTCATTGTAATGAGCAAGCATCCGTTTCCCAAGGTTATCGTACACCTCAAGCCGATCGGTAATCTCAGCAGGCGGGTAGAACCGGGTATCCTCGGAAGTTTCCTTTGGAAGCAGCTCCAGCGCAGGAATGTTAGGCGTGGAATAACCTACATATTCTGCATTCTTTGCTGCTACATCTGGGCGAAGCATGAAGTTAATGAACTTATGTGCTCCATCCACATTACCCGCAGTCCGTGGAATGACCATATTATCAAACCACTTGTTCGAGCCTTCCTCCGGCACTACATAATCAAGTTTATCATTCTCGTCCATGATCTCAGAAGCATCACCAGACCACACAATCCCGACCGCAGCCTCTTCATTGGCAAGCAGCATCTTGATCTCATCTCCGACAATCGCTTTTACGTTAGGAGACAGCTTATTCAGCTTGGTCAGCGCTTCTTGCAGATGAGTTTCATCACGGTCATTAACGGAATAGTGCAGGCTGTTCAAGGCCATGCCCATCACTTCACGGGCTCCATCCACCAAGAAGATGTTGTTCTTCAGTCTGCTGTCCCAGAGGGAATCCCAGCTGGTGAAATCTATCCCTTTGGTCATTTCCGGATTGAAGATAATCCCGACCGTTCCCCAGAAATAAGGTACGGAGTACTTGTTGCCAGGATCGAACGAAAGGTCCATAAATCGTGGATCAATATTCGTTAGATTCGGAATTTTGCTATGATCCAGCGGTATGAGCAGATTTTCTTCTTTCATCTTAGCAATGGCATAATCGGAAGGAATTACGACATCAAAAGTAGTTCCACCCTGCTCAACTTTAGTTAGCATGGCTTCATTAGAGTCAAAGGTTTGGTAAATGACCGTTAATCCGGTCTCCTTTTCAAATTCCTTCAGCAAATCAGGATCGACATAATCTCCCCAGTTATAGATGGTCAGCGTATTTCCACCGGAATAGCCCTCTCTTGAGTTCATCCAGGAGCCTAAGTACATTAGAGCAAATGCCGTGATAATAATCGCCAAAAAAGCATTTACCAGCTGTTTCATCTAGGCACCCCCGCTTCCGCTACAGGTTCCGCCACGGCTTCCGCGGTATTGTGACGGTTCTTCTTAAGGGTCAGGAAGTAATAACCGACAACGAGCAGTATAGTGAACAAGAAGATCAGTGTCGACAGCGCATTAATAGATAGCGACACCCCTTGCCGAGCTCTGGAATAAATCTCAACTGATAGCGTCGAATAACCGTTACCTGTTACGAAGAACGTAACTGCAAAGTCATCCAGTGAATACGTAAGTGCCATGAAGAACCCACTGAAGATCCCCGGTTTGATAATCGGCAGAATAACCTTAGTCAGAACATCCTTGCGGCTCGCCCCGAGGTCACGTGCTGCATCCGTCAGTGAAGGACTCATATCCTGTAAATGCGGCAGAATCATCAACACGGCAATCGGTACACTGAACGCGACATGGGAGAGCAAGACAGATACGAAGCCAAGCTTAATGCCAGCAATGGTGAACAAGATCAAGAACGATGCACCGATAATGACATCCGGACTGACGATTAGCACGTTGTTCAGCGATAGCAAGGTATTTTTAGCACGGCGGTTCTGCACACTTTTAATGGCCAGTGCACCAATAATAGCGATAAGAGTGGCGATAGCCGAGGACAAAAGCGCGATCACAAGCGTGTTGATCATGATAATAATCAGACGTGTATCCTGAAGGACCTCACGGTAGTAATCCAGCGTAAAGCCTTCGAACTTATGCATCGTTCCCCCACTGTTGAACGAATAGTACATTAAATAAAAGATTGGCGCATACAGAACAGCGAACACTAGCACTAGGTACAGATTGGAGAACCCGTTTTTATTTCTCATTCCGCACCCCTCTCCGCGATCCACCGGTAATAACCATGAACAGCGCCATAATAGCAATCAGAAATACTGCAACCGTAGAGCCCATGCCCCAGTCCTGTGTGACCAGAAAATGCTGCTCAATCGCAGTACCGAGCGTAATGACCCTGTTGCCCGCAATCAGACGTGTAATCATAAACAGGGACAATGCTGGTATGAATACTGCCATACAGCCTGAACGTACGCCCGAAATGGTCAATGGAAAAATAACGCGCCGGAACGTTGTCCAGCCCGAAGCACCCAAATCACGTGCCGCATCCAGCAAGGATAAATTGAGATCCTCCAAAGCGCTGTAGATCGGTAAAATCATGAATGGGATAAAGATATATACAGATACAAATACAAAGCTGAAGCCCGTAAATAAAATTTGCTGTTCTCCGATTCCAAGCAGATCAAAGAAATTGTTGATCGGTCCGAACGTACCGAATATGCCTATAAAAGCGTAAGTTTTCAGCAGCAAATTAATCCATGTCGGTAAAATAATCAGCAATAACCATAACTGCTTATGTTTCGTTCTCGTCAACAGATAAGCCGCCGGATAGGCGACCAGTAAAGAGAACGCTGTAATCAGAAACGCGTACCAGAATGAGGTCAGCGTCATTTTTAAATACACAGGTGTAAAGAAGTTCACGTAGTTATCTAGCGTAAGATGCCCATCCAGATCAAATAGAGAATAATAGATGACAAGTAGCACCGGTGCGATGACAAACAAGGCGATCCACAGGTAATAAGGGATGAGATAATACGGTCTGCCCTTATTCTTCATGACTCTCCACCTCGCCGTAAGCTTCCAGACGTTTGTCGAACTCTTCCTCCGTTTCACCGAAACGCATAACATGAATCGCTTCCGGATCAAAATAAAGGCCGATTTCACTGCCTACAGTCGCCTTACGTGTAGAATGCACAAGCCATTCATGTCCGGATTCATCATAACAGCTGATTTCATAGTGGACGCCCCGGAACAACTGGGAATCCACTCGCACACGTAGTTTACCCTGCTCC
The DNA here is from genome assembly GCF_037977235.1 of Paenibacillus sp. FSL K6-0276. Classification (NCBI taxonomy): domain Bacteria; kingdom Bacillati; phylum Bacillota; class Bacilli; order Caryophanales; family Paenibacillaceae; genus Paenibacillus; species Paenibacillus sp. FSL K6-0276. The sequence goes on from NZ_CP150276.1 coordinate 5,843,968, forward strand.
AGTGTTGAAATTTCCAAATCCTCGGGACGAATAACTATCTCTACGGCTTCGTTTGGTTTAAGCCCAGCATCGAAACATTCAAAGCGCCGACCGTTAAACTCCACCAGATAGTCTTCAATCATAACACCCGGTACAATGTTGGACTCGCCAATAAAATCAGCCACGAAACGGTTAATCGGCTCATCATAGATATCGTTAGGCGTACCGCTTTGTTCGATTTTCCCTTTGTTCATGACAAAAATCCAGTCGGACATCGCGAGTGCCTCTTCCTGGTCATGTGTAACAAAAATAAAGGTAATGCCTAGCCGTTGCTGCATTTCACGCAGTATGTACTGCATCTCTGTACGCAGCTTCAGATCGAGCGCAGATAGAGGCTCGTCCAGCAAAAGAACTTGCGGCTCATTCACAATCGCACGAGCAATAGCCACACGCTGCCGTTGACCACCAGACATTTCGTTTATGGCACGTTGCTCGTAGCCCACAAGATTAACGAAACTTAGCGCTTCCTGTACCTTCTTCGTGATGACGTCTTTCTTAAGCTTCTTAATGCGCAGTCCGAAAGCCACATTCTCGAATACGTTCAGGTGTGGAAACAATGCGTAATCCTGAAATACCGTATTGACCTGCCGCTCATTGGCTGGAATATGGTTAATCACTTTACCATTTAGATAGATAGAACCGCCCGTTGGCTCTGCGAACCCAGCGATCAATCGAAGAATAGTCGTTTTACCACAGCCTGATGGACCAAGTAGTGTATAGAATTTGCCGCGCTCTATCTCAAAGCTGACTCCTTTTAACACCGGATCTTCGTCGTCATATTGCTTGGTAACCTCTTCAAATGAAATAATGGTGCCTTCCTGAATAGCTATAGCTAACAACCTCCCTGCCTAAAGTATTACAATACTATTTTACCCGCATCTCGCGGAGAACAATCGAATGGGCATGCTCAGCGCTAATAAGCGACAATTCCTCCTCTCATTCGACACTCCAATAGATATAGCATATTAGATTGTACCATTATATGCGATAGCTTACATTGATAAGGAATGCGTAAACTTAACAACTTTGTAAAATATCCAGTCCTCCAAGCCTTTTTTGGGGTGTTATAATGAAAGCGAACTGAAAGACCAGACAGTTTTTTCATATTTTTCCGAAAGAAGATGAATGATAATGAACGAGGGGTTACAAGACCGCCTTGAAAAATATGGTTTCTCACTTTACATGATACGAATTACACTGGCTGCTTCACTTTCATGGGTCGCCGTACACAGCATATATGGTAGCCAATATTTATACTTTGCACCCCTTGCGGCTATCCTCATCACCCAAGCCAGTGTTAAAGCATCGCTAGAAAAAGGAATCTACCGCCTGATCGGCATTATTCTTGGCGGGATCGTTAGCCTAATTGTTGGCCAGTTTTTTGATGTAGGAGGACTTTCTATCCTGCTCATTCTACTCATCGGGATTGGCATCGCTACTGCCTGTAAGATGAACATTCAAGCTGTCTCACAGGTGGGTGTTACTTCCGTTCTAGCTCTTACTTTTTACCAGAATGACTACGTGCTTTGGAGAATAGGGGAAACATTTATTGGTGTGCTGATCGCCCTGGCCATCAATATGATTATCGTGCCGCCGAACAGGTTCGTCAAGGTAAAAGCATTGGCATTCGAAGGAAGTCTTCTACTTGCGGATGCATTAAAAGATCTCGTAGGCGTAAGACGTGATTCTCCGAAAGACAATTTGCTGGAGGAAGCAGGTAAACTCCTGTCGAATAGCAGCCGAGAACAGAAAGAAATGTTCTATACCATCACACATTATCAGTGCCGTGGTGAACTGAAGGGGCTCATACAGGCTACCTCACATCTGAAGAACATTCATTCCTACGTCGAAGAAATCGCAGACGATATTCGTCTTCTGCCAGCGCATCATGCCTCTTCTGAATGGATGAAAGAAGTGCTGGAGGCAACCGCAGATTGCATCGCCATTTATGGAACCAGTACCTTATCAGACACCGAGTGCGAGCGTTCTCTTACGGATTGTATAGAGCGTGCTCGTGACCTGCAATTGGCCAGTTTCTCTGAACTGCAAGGAAATTGTTCGCTATCAAGCATTCGTGATCTTGGTGCGGTCTTCAGTCACTTAAACCGGGTGCTGGAGGAAGTAGAGCGTGCTAAATCTGCTACTTATGTGGTCGCAACTCGGCCCTCAACGGCTGAAGCCGCTCGCGCTTTACGATTTATTAAAAAGGGACTCTCCCAGAAGCTATAAGCCTCGGGAGTGTCCCTTTTGTTCAAATATAAGAAAGTATAAGTTTCACACTATACTTTATCCTTATATTTCTCGCTTAAACGCTTACCGTCCTTATAAGGACGCCGAAGGCGTTTATGCTTCCCTATTCATCAATATGCCCTCTTACAACCCTGATTACTACAACAGCGATACAAATGAACTAAATTGACTGCTTCGCGGCACGCCCTATCCTCACATTCACCAGAACGATGCTACTAACAATAAGCAGTAGACCAATCACAAGATTCAAAGTAATCTGCTCATTTAAAAAGACTACGCTAGTACCTATTGAGATTAGCGGGATTAAAAAGGTGAATGAACCGACTTTCCCTGCCTCTCCCTCGTTAATCAGCTTGAAATAAATCAGCCATCCTAGCGCGATCACAAAGATTGCGATAAATAGTGTATTTGCTATAAAGATTCCACTCCAGGTGATATCCGACCACTTCTCCGTAGCAGATCCCGAGATAAGCAGAATCATTCCACCGATCGTTATTTGCATAGCCGTCATCCATAACATATCCACACGCACAGCATTTCGTTTCATATATACCGTTCCTAACGCCCAGCTCAGCGCACTAGCTAAGGCAAGCACAATTCCCCAGATAGAGATACTTCCATTAAGTCCCCCGATACTAAGGGAAGCTACTCCGAGGAACCCTAGCAACAGACCCGCCATTTTGAGCCCGTACATGTTCTCTCCTAACCACAACCAAGAAAAAATGCCTAACAATACTGGCTGCAGAAATACAATGGACGAGAACAATCCTGCGGGTACATACTGCAAGCCAATCGTCTGAAATCCATAATAGAACACAATGCTTAATACAGCCGAAGTCAGATAGATCGGCCAGAACTGCTTCAAGCGAAGCTCCTTCACCTTTGGAAGTGCAATTAGAATCAGAATGAATCCGCCTATGACGGTTCGGATACCTGCAAATAATAAGGGCGGAGCGTAGTCTAAGGCGATTTTGGATATAGGCCAATTAATACCCCATACAATCACCAAAAATATAAGAAGGATGATGCTTTTCTTCTGCTGATTCATGTATTCACTCCTTGGTGTAGATTCATCACAAATGATACAATAAACAAGAACATAAATGAAATGAATAATACTCATAAGGGGCATATCATATTTGTTATGAACAATACTCAAATTCGCTTATTCGTCAAAATCGCCGAGAGCGGTAGCTTCACCAAAGCTGGTGTGGAACTGAATATGACCCAACCAGCTGTCAGTCGAGCGATCTCGTCCCTTGAAACCGAATTAGATGTAAAGCTATTACTTCGGGATCGACGTAACGGCCTCATACTTACTGACATCGGTAAGCGTATCCTTGTTATTTTCCGTGAAATTCTAATGGGCTTTGATAAAGTCAATCAGGAGATTTACGCGGAGAGGGGACTTGAGAAAGGTAGCATTCGGATTGGGGCTTTTCCTGTGGCTTCTGCCTATTTTTTGCCGAAGATTATTAGTTCTATCACTGGACGATATCCGAATATCACGATCAGCCTGCAGGAGGGCTCTATCGCCGAAGTCAGAGAGTGGCTGGAATCCAAAGAAATTGATGTTGGCTTATCGCTCGCTCCCTGCGAGGAGTTTCAAACCATCCCATTATATAGAGAAAAGTTGTACGCCGTAATAAGAGATGACCATCCCTTGCGTAAGCGGTCAGTCATATGCGTAAAAGAATTAGCGGATGAGCCTATGCTGATCTGTAAAGCAGGATATGAACCACCGGTAGTGGATTTATTCCGCAGAAGTAACAGCCATCTGAATGTTAAATATGTGGTGAATAACTATGCAACAGCTCTTAATATGGTTCAGGAGGGGCTGGCTGTTGGTGTAATGTCAGAGTTGTCTTTGTTATCTTTACCTCCAAATGTAGTTACCCGCGAATTGCAGCCCGACGCCTACAGAGATATACATATCGCGGTCAGTTCGCTTACCGATACTTCAATTGCTGTAAAGATGTTCATTGAGACAGCTCTGGATCTTTTTGCTCAAAAGTAGGTCATTTTATAATGAGGAGTGCTGAGGATGAACTTTAAAAGACTTGGAAATAGCGGATTACAAGTATCCGCATTGGGACTGGGGACGAACGCTTTTGGCAAAAGGGCTGACCAAGAGACCTCCATTCAAATTGTACATACCGCGCTGGATCATGGAATTAACTTTATCGATACCGCTAATATTTACGCAGGCACCGAATCCGAACGGATCATCGGTCTGGCCTTGGAGGGTAGAAGGCACGAGGCTGTCCTCGCCACTAAAGCAGGCTTAGTCAAAAATGACGGACCTAACGGAAGCGGCTCCTCTAGGCGCCATTTGATGCAGGAATTAGAAGATAGTCTTCGCCGCCTAAAAACGGACTATGTCGATCTATATCAGATTCACACCTTCGATCCCTATACGCCACTTGAAGAGACGCTACGGACCTTGGACGATATGGTATCTTCAGGAAAAGTGCGCTATATCGGGGCTTCCAACTATACAGCATGGCAATTAATGAAGGCGATTGGAATCAGTGAGGCACGGAGCTTCGCCAAATATATTTCAATTCAGTGTAGCTATTCCTTAGCGGACCGTACCCCGGAGAATGAGCTTCTCTCGCTCTGCCTTGATCAAGGCGTTGGGATCATTCCTTATTTTCCACTGGCGGGCGGAATTCTCACAGGCAAATATAATACAAGCGGTTCCGCACCTTCAGGGTCCAGAGCAGATACCGATCCTAATTTCAAAAGATTCCTGGATCATGACCGGATCGAACTGGGGAACAAGGTGGGGCAGATAGCTGGAGAACTGGGAACCTCTTCTACTTCACTCTCCTTAACTTGGCTCATGAATCGTCCTGCCGTCTCGACGGTTATTGTTGGGGCTACACGTGTGGAACAGCTAGAACAGAATTTGCATAGTACCTCCATTCAGCTTAATGAGAAAACTGTCAACAAGCTGGATGAGGCCAGTGATGCTTTCCGATTTGGTGAGCCATTCGCCTTTTATCGGCTCCCATAGTCTGACCTATTACAATGAAGGAGGGGAGTAATATGACACCACATACATCTGCTAACATCCAAGTGATGCTTGAAGAGCATAAGGATTTTTTTAATAGAGGCTTAACTAAAGAAGTTGCTTTTCGTCTCCAGCAGCTGAACAAGCTTAAGAACAGTATTAAACAATACGAAAATCGCATCATCGAGGCCTTACATCAGGATTTAGGAAAAAGTGAGTTTGAAGCTTATGCCACAGAAATCGGCTTCACCTTGGACAGCATCGGTTATATGATGAAACATCTCAAACGTTGGGCAAAGCCCATGAAGGTTAGATCACCACTGCAACTATTTCCTGCGAAGAGCTATATATTAAGTGAACCTTACGGTACCACGCTCATTATAGGCCCATTTAATTATCCATTTCAGTTGCTGATCGAGCCGCTGATCGGCGCCATTGCCGCCGGCAACTGCGCTGTCCTCAAGCCATCGGAGAGCACACCCGCCGTCACGGCTGTTATAGAGCAGCTTATTCAGGAAACCTTCGAGCCACAGTATATCCGTGTAGTTCAGGGGGAGAAAGAGACAACGAACCTACTGATCCATGCCAAGTTTGATTATATTTTCTTTACAGGCAGTGTTCCGGTCGGCAAAATTGTTATGGAAGCCGCTGCGAAGAATCTAGTGCCTGTAACCTTGGAGCTTGGCGGGAAGAGTCCGGTCATTGTCGACAAATCAGCCGATCTTGATATTGCAGCGAAGCGAATCGTATGGGGCAAATTATTAAATGCCGGTCAAACCTGTATTGCGCCTGATTATTTGCTCGTACAAAAGGACATTGCTAATGAATTGATCGCCAAAATCAAACATCAGATCACTGAATTCTACGGTCAGAATGCGCAGCCGAATACAGATTATGGCCGGATCGTAAATGAGCGCCAGCTGCAAAGACTTGCCGACGTCATTGAACGGGATCGGGAAAAGGTGGTTATAGGCGGAACCGTTATTTCAAAAGAACGTTATATTGAACCTACACTAATCTATCCTGCGGCTTGGTCTGACGCTTCTATGGAAGATGAGATCTTCGGTCCGATTCTACCAATATTGGAATATCATCAATTGGATGACGCTATCCGGAGTATTAATGAGCATCCAAAGCCACTGGCGCTTTACCTGTTCACAGAGGATAAAAACATTGAACAAGAGGTGCTATCCCGAGTCTCGTTCGGAGGAGGCTGCATCAATGATACGATCTCGCATGTGGCGAATACTAACTTGCCATTTGGTGGAGTAGGCAACTCAGGAATCGGTGGTTATCACGGGAAGCACAGCTTTGAGGCCTTTTCCCATCGCAAAAGCATCGTCAAGAGAGGCACACGAATAGACCTTGGGATCGTGTATCCCCCTTATGGTAATAAAGTGAAGTTGGTGCGGAAAGTAATGAAATAGACAAAACAGCAAGCCTCCCATGATCGGGAGGCTTGCTGCTTATCAGGAGCACTACTTTTCACTACTCAAACAGCCCTAATAAATTCTCCATATTTAACTCCGCAGTAGAAGGAAACCATAGATCAGCACTATCTCTCATGGATGCAATTCCGGCTCCAACGGACCTCATACCAGCAGCCTTGATGGCTGCTATACCATTCTCTGAATCTTCGATACCTACGCAACGATCAGGGGATATGCCTAGCATCTCTGCAACCTGTAAATAGATTTCCGGATCTGGCTTGCCCATACGGACGTTTATTGGGTCGGCAACAGCCTGAAACCAACTCCCTATCTTCAAACGTTCGAGAATCAACATCGCATTCTCATTGACTGAAGCCAGGCCGACAGGGATCCGCCTTTCCTGCAAATCGGACAGTAGACTTTGGATACCCGGATACAAATCATCTGGCGTCATTTGCTGAATCAGCTGCTTATACTTCTCGTTCTTTTTGTTGCAGAGCATTCCTTTTACCGGTTGTGGCAAATTCAGGCCACTTCCCTCCAGTATGACCTCTAAAGATTCCATTCGACTAAGGCCCTTCAGACGTTCATGCTTCTCTCTATCAAAAGAAATCGCAAGCTCATCTGCCAGTGCTTTCCATGCTAGATAATGATGCTCTCCAGAATCGGTAATGATCCCGTCCAGCTCGAAAATGACGGCCTCAAGCTGCTTCACATTTGAAAGGAACACCGGCTTCTTTGCAGTTAGCTGTACAAGGCTCCCCTTATGTAGAATCTCAATCACTTCACCTGCCAGTAGTGTATAGATTACTACCTTATCATCAACATAAATATCCAATAAGTGCCCACCGCTTGTTAATTTAAACCGATAGCTGTCCCATTGTGCTGGCAAGGTTGGATTAAAGGATAGCATACCGCCACATAAGCGCATCCCACCAAACCCATTCACAATCGACAGCCAAGATCCTGCCATAGCAGCAGTGTGCAGCCCGTCCTTCACGTTGCGGTTAATATCATCTAAGTCCATCCGTACCGTGCGGTCAAAATAGGAATACGCTCCCTTCAAATCACCAATCTCAGCAGAAATAATACTGTGAATGCACGGTGACAAAGAAGAATCATGCGTCGTCAGCGGCTCATAGTAATTGTAATTGCGGATCTTGTCCGCCAAGCTGAACTGATCACCCAGCAGAAACATGGCCATCACCAGATCCGCCTGTTTGAGCACCTGATGGCGGTAAATCACCAGCGGGTGGTAATGGAGTAATAACGGATATTTATCCGCTGGCGTATGTTCAAAATCCCATTTTTTCTTTGTCAAAAACGTATCATCCTGAGCATAGATGCCTAGGCCCTCATCAAAAGGGATAAACATCTTCTCCGCAGCTTCCAGCCAATCGCTAGACTCTTTTTCAGTCAGACCAATCTTTCGCTTCAGGCGTTCAAAATGCTCTGGATACTGCTTGCATAACAATCCGGCCATTTCATGTGCAAAATAGAGCTGATCCTGTACCATAAGGTTGGTGTAGGCATTATTATTAACGATAGCTGTATACTCATCAGGACCCGTTACCGCATCAATGCAGAAGGAACCACCCCTAGCCGGATTAAAATGCCCCAGGTCCACCCAAAAGCGGGAGGTTTCGAATAAAATCTCTGCTCCCTTCAAAATCAAAAAATCATAATCGCCGGTAGCCAGCACGTACTGCTTGATGGCATATGCAATATCCGCATTAATATGCATTTGCGCCGTTCCTGCCGGAAAATAGGAAGAGTTCTCTGCACCATCTATAGTACGCCAAGGATATAGCGCTCCCTTCTGCGACATCACCGTCGCTCGCTCCCGTGCCTTATCTAACGTGGCATAACGAAATTCGAGCAGCTTCCGGCTAATCTCCGGCTGTGTAAACGTAAAGAAGGGTAGCATATACATCTCGGTATCCCAGAAATAGTGACCTTCGTATCCTTCGCCCGTCAAACCCTTGGCCCCGATGTTCGTAGCCCCGTCACGTCCTACGGATTGCAGTAGTTGAAAAGCATTAAAGCGAATACCCTGTTGAAGCGCAAGATCCCCCTGAATCTCCACATCGGTATGCGCCCAGAAATGATCCAGATAAGCCCGCTGTTCATGAACAAGAGCTTCAAACCCACTATTTTCCGCTAAGCGCAGCACTTCTAAGCACCTGCTTAACAGCTCATCTTCTATGTAATCCTTAGAGGTGTGATACGAAATATACTTGGTCAGCGAGATACTTTCCCCCATCACCACTGGAACAACCAATTGCATGGATAACCGCTGATCCTCCAGCTGCACGAGCCTTTCATACCTAGAGCTACAATCCAGACTATGGCTTATCCCTGTTAATAGAGCAAACCGGGTATGCCGTGTCCGCTGCTTCATCCATAAGAAAGACTGTTCGAGCTCATGACCTGTATCCTCCAGCAGCAAACTGGGTTCCTTACTCCCCGTGCCCAGCCGGGGGTCATCTGTAACCTCCGGCCTTTGAATCTCACCATCGATGGATGAAGTGAATGTAAGGGTTCCGTCAAAATTCAGCGCCTTGACCTCATAGTCTATCACCGCCAAATGTTTGTGCTGCAAAGCCACCATCCGCCGAATATTTATCTGTACCCGGTGACCGGCAGGAGATTCCCATTCTACCTGCCGATGCAAAATCCCATTTCGCATATCCAGCTTCCGTTCATAACGGTGCACTTGCCCACTGTTTAACTGAAAGGTATGACCTTCAATGCTGAGCTCAATAATCTTGGCATCCGTCACATTCAGCATAGCTTGATTGCGGGAAGGATACCCATAAGCTCCCTCTGGGTACACAATGGGCTCGGAATCGAAAAATCCATTTAAATAGTTCCCTGTTACAGTTGAGCCCGAGTTGCCATGGTAACCTTCCTCGAAATTACCGCGCATGCCAATATATCCATTACCAAGAGCAAACACACTCTCGCTTCTTTGATTATTCTCTTCATCATAAGCTTCCTCATCTAGACTCCACTCCCGGTAAGGATATACTGCCGCCGGATGTACGTATGGTTTCATCTTCATCTCTCAGCCCCCCTGTCACAGATTTGATTCGTTCCTACAATGTTGAAATCAGCCTTTTACCGACCCACCCATAAGCCCTCTGACGAAATACTTTTGCAGCAGGAAAAAAATAGCGAGTGGCATCAGCATGGAGATAAATGCAGCCGAGGTAAGCAAATGCCAGTCGTTGCCGCGTGAGCCCACTAGGTCGGCGATCTTCATCGACATGACCTGCACGGATGGCTGATTGCCGATAAAAATCAGCGAGACTAAATAGTCATTCCACACCCATAAGAATTGAAAGATTCCGATAGAAGCCAGTGCAGGCACAGATAACGGCAGAATCAACTTACTAAAGATCGTGAAGTGGCTGGCCCCATCCATAAAGGCAGATTCGAACAAATCCTTAGGTAGCTGACTGATAAAGTTATACATGAAGTACGTAACTAGTGGTAACCCAAAAGCCGTATGCGCCAGCCAAATGCCCAAATAGCTTCCGTTCAGTCCAAGAGCTGTATAATCTTTAAGCACTGGAATAAGTGCTACCTGTATTGGAATAACGAGCATAGCGATAATGATGACAAAAAGGATTTTGCGCCCAGGAAAACGCAGCCAAGCAAAGGCATATGCGGCAAAAGATGCGATCAATACCGGAATAACCGTCGCAGGAACAGCAATCGTTAGCGTATTCCAGAAGGCCTGCGACAATCCGGAACCCTTTTGCACCGTTTCACTGCCATCAGCTTGCTTGAGTTTATATTCCTTACCTGAGAGCACATTATTATAGTTATCCAGCGTAAGATCCGGTGTCATCTTCCAGCCTTGTTCCTGTTGATTTATGGTGCGTGCTCTACGATTCTCCCACATGAGTCGGCTGCCATCAGCCTTCACTCCAGCCTTCAACTGATCATCTGTGTAGGCTGTGCCGTGCACCTCGATCGGCTCCCGGAGGTCCACATCTTTGGATAGCTGAATCGTCTCTCCAGCCTTCCACTCCTGATGAGGAAATGCTTTCCACCATCCAGTCTGCAGAATATCAGCAGCCGGCCTGAAGGAGGAGATGAACAACCCAAGAGTCGGAAGCAGCCAAATGAAACAAATCACGCCCAGTACAATATTAACAATCGTCTTACCGCCTTTTCTCTTCTTTTTGCCGGCCATTAGAATCCCCCCTGCTTGCGGAACTGACGTAGATTAATTATGATCACAGGCAACACTGCGATCAGAAGAACAATAGCCAGCGTGGAGCCATAACCGAAATTGCGGTACATAAAGAATTGCCGATAGAACTGTGTCGCTACTACTTCTGTATCGTATTGACCCCCCGTCATCACCATGACGACGTCAAATATTTTCAACGTAAAGACGATAATGGTCGTTGTCACCGTCAGAATGGTTGCTGAAATGTACGGGATCATGATTCCAAAGAAAATCTTCACCTCATTTGCACCATCTACCCGCGCAGCTTCCATAATGTCATCAGGAACTCCCTTAATGGCTGCCGAGAATATCACCATCGCAAATCCTGTCTGCATCCAAATCAGAATGATGATGAGGAAAAAGTTGTTCCAAGGCTGAAGCATACTCGTCCATGCCTGTGGTTCTCCCCCGAAATAAGTAACGATTGCGTTCAAAAGTCCAATTTGTTCATCGCCGGGTTGATAGTAATATACAAACTTCCAAATAACACCTGCGGCTACAAAAGAAATAGCCATCGGCATAAAGATGATCGATTTGGCTAGCTTCTCATAGCTGCTTCGATCGGCAAGAATCGCAATTAAGAGTCCAAAGGCTACACACGCTAAAGTGCCTACGAATACCCATAGTAGATTGTTTCGAAGCGCCGTCGCCATCAGATGATCGCTAAAGATCGCCGCATAGTTGCTGAGACCCACAAATTCCTCTGAAGAAGCATTGAAAAAACTTAAATACAGTGTCCGCAGCGCAGGCAGCACCAGTAGCCAACCCAATATAATCACTGCCGGACCAATAAAAATATAGGGCAACACCTTTCGGCGTACACAATCAGGATATTGCTCAACTGCCCAGGTAAGTGTGTAATAGATCAGATAAACACCCAGAACCCCCCATAGGACAGCCAGAACTGCCGTTAGTAGCGGGTTTAACGTCGAATCCCGAAAAAACAAAAAGATTGAGCCATTAACAACAACATTGGCTATTAATACTACAAGAGACAGCAATACCGCCCTAAGGCTGACTGTTTGTTTGGCTTGTGATTGTGGCTTCATTTGTGGCTGTAGTTGTGATTGTCCACCCATACTAGCTCCAGCTCCTCCTATACTCGCGCTTTGGAAAATAAAAAGAGGGGCAGAGAACCCTCAAATCTCGCTGCCCCTCTTTTAACTGTGTGCTTTCAATATTAGGTTAGTTGTTCCAACCAGACTGAATTTGCTCCAAAGCCTGATCCAGTGTCGCTGTACCACTCACGTAGTCAGTCATGCCTTTCCAGAAGGTACCTGCGCCCACTTTGCCCGGCATCAAGTCTGAACCATCAAAGCGGAGTGTGGAAGCATCTTGAACCAATTTCGCCATCCGGCGGTCGGATTCAGAGGTATACCAGTCAAGGGAAGCATCGTTCATTGGAGCAATTACGCCGCCAGACTGTACCCAACTCTTAATGGATTCTCCTGTAGTGAAGAATTCCATAACTGCACGAACTTCAGGACGATCATTGAACATAGCATAGATATCGCCAGCAACTAGCACTGGTTTACCATATTGAGGATCAATAGGCGGCAAGTAGAACCAATCATAATCTACATCAACCTTTGCAGTTTCAGGGAAGAAGCTTGTAATAAAGTTGCCGAGCATATTAAACCATGCTTTAGGAGGATTATTGAACATTGGTGCTGGGGCATCGCCGAACGATGTCGTCACGATGGATTTAGCACCACCGTAGACATAATCCTTGTTTAGCCAAATTTTAGACATGGTTTCAACTGCATTCTTCACTTCTGGAGAGGTAAATGGCAACTCACCTTTTACCCATTTATCGTAGTTCTCAGGTGTAGTCGTGCGCAGCATTATATTTTCTACCCAGTCTGTTGCCGGCCAGCCTGTTGCAGCACCGCTCTCAATGCCAATGGCCCAGGCAGGATCGCCGTCTTTAGCAATTTGCTCCGTAAGAGCCATTAACTCATCCCAAGTTTCAGGAACCTTGTAGCCTGCTTCTTCAAATTGCTTCTTTGGATACCATACCAAGCTCTTTACATTACTACGGTTCCAGATTCCAGCCATAATCTTACCGTCTTTTCCGTCCATATTAGACATATCAAGCCAGCTCTTATTGTAATTAGCCGTCAATTTATCTTGATCGAGTACGCTGGTCAAATCGATAACTTTGCCAGTCTTAGCAATCGAAGCTAGCAGACCCGGCTGCGGGAAGTCAGCGATATCCGGAGCATTTCCACCGTCTACTCGAATGTTTATCGTAGCTTCGAACTCCTTAGAGCCCTCGTATTGAATATCGATTCCTGTCTTCTCTTCAAATTCTTTGATACTGTTCTCAAATTTCACTTGGTCAGCATCTACGAAGGGGCCGAACATAGTTACTTTAGTTCCTTTGTAGTCGCCTTTCATTGCTAGTTCTAGCGGAGATCCCAAAGGCTCGGTGCTAGGAGCAGTTGTTTCTTTATCGGTGTTATCCGCTGTTGGGCTTGCAGTTGCCGCAGGTGGATCTGTAGGCGCTGCATTATTATTACCCCCGCCGCATGCGCTCAGCATCATAGTGAAGGATAAACACAGTACTAAAGCCAAAGACTTTTTACGTCCTGAGGTTTTCTTCATCTTTTGTACATCCCCTTTAATGGTTTTAGAGATTGCTTCTGACTCAATCATCCGGTACCCTGACATGTATAAGCAGCTTGTAGCAGATCACCTCCTTGCAAAGCTTTTCAGAATATAAGGAACTATGCTAAAAACAAACTGAATCACAACTCCCGTATTATAATAGCGCTTACATTTTTATAGTATCACATAAAGTAAGCGTTCCCAATCCATATTTGAAATTTTTTGGTAAAAATTATTTTTATTATCCAAGCAGATATTCAAATGTTGATTAAGACGAGTGCGGAATTCTGAAAAGCTTTTCAGAAGGTGGTACAAAAGTGAACTACCCTTATTTCTCCCTTGTAGATTCCCGCACAATCAGCTTATGCTCCATCTTCTCATTCAATACCTGCACTTCTCCTGTTGTAAGTAATTCATGCAGCTTCTCGGCTGCACGATACCCTAACTCGTAAATCGGCTGTGCAATCGTAGTCAGCTTCGGGATGAACATACTCGACATCCTTAGATTATCAAACCCAATCACAGATACCTGACCCGGAACAAGAATATTACGATCCTTCAGATAAGAAATCGTCCCCATCGCGAATTCATCGGCAACACAGAAGACGGCAGTCAGATCGGGGTAATCGGTAAATAGTTCATGCGCAGCTTGATAGGCATGCTCAAACCGGTGACTAGCATATTTGCTCTTTACAATATTCCGCTCTAGCCCCGACTCTGTTAGTGCTCTTACAAACCCCTCATAACGAGGTGGGCCTGATACGGAATTATCATGGTTAAAACCGATCATACCAATGTCTTTATGACCTAAGTCAATTAGAAACTTTACCGCTTCGTAAGCAGCCGCTTCATCATCCACCTCCACATTTGGAATGTCGAACTCATCAGAATGCGAGGATACTAGCACAAATGGAATTCTACAACCGACCAATTTGTCATGATATTCAGGGTAAAGGACATCACTGGCGAATACGATTCCATCCACCTGTTTCTCATGGAAGTTATCAATATAGGACAAGAGTCGTTCTTTATCGCGGTCCGTATTGCAGATCATAAGACTGTACCCAAGCTTGATGCATGCATCCTGCATTCCCCGAATAACACCCGCGAAATACAGGTTCTCAATATCCGGAATAAGCAGGCCCAGTGTAAAGGACTTCTTGTAAATCAGACCTCGTGCAAATGAATTAGGTTGATACCGCAATCGTTCTACAGCCTCCATCACTCGATTCCGTTTGCTCTCCACTACCGAATTCGGTGCATTCATAACACGTGATACTGTGCTAATCGACACCTCGGCCATTCTGGCAACATCTCTTATGGTTGGCTTCATAATGATAACTTCCTTTTTTAGGTAACTTTTCGATGTGATTATAGCAAGCCCGATTGGAAATAACAATAGAATTTTTGAAGCGCTTACATTATTTTAAAAAATTCATCTTCTCCTCCTCTTTCTTCACTCGGAAGACAGACAACTTACTTAAAGTGTGTATATAGTTTTATTACATGGTATACTAGCCGAGTAGCGATATTCGTAGCTACAAATACTGCTCTAGGAGCATAGAGCATTTATTATAGGAGGGATAACATTGAAACAACCTCGTGACATTCGATTCTCCGTACTGGACCTAGCTTCTATTGTGGAAGGGGGTACAGCGGCAGACTCTTTTCATAACTCTTTAGATTTAGCCCGCCATGCTGAGACGTGGGGCTATCATCGGTATTGGTTCGCTGAACATCATAATATGATCGGTGTTGCCAGCTCTGCTACCTCACTCCTTATCGGTCATATTGCTGGTGGCACGCAAAGCATACGTGTTGGTTCTGGTGGCATTATGCTATCCAACCACGCACCACTTGTTATTGCCGAACAGTTCGGGACACTCGAATCTCTATATCCGGGACGGATTGATCTTGGACTGGGCAGAGCTCCCGGATCTGATCAACCAGCTTCCCGTGCCCTGCGTCGTGGTCTCGGAAGCGATGGCAGTGAATTCCCTGAGCAGCTAAGTGAACTCAGAGCTTACTTCGACTCTGCGGGAGCAGGATCGCGCCCGGCTGGAGTGCGCGCGGTTCCCGGAGAAGGCTTGAATATTCCCATTTGGCTACTAGGCTCCAGCGGCTTTAGTTCCGAGCTGGCAGCCAAGCTAGGTTTGCCTTTTGCCTTTGCCAGCCATTTCGCACCAGAGTATTTACTTCAGGCTCTGCACATCTATCATAGCAATTTCCGTCCATCAGCAGCATTAGATAAGCCTTATGTTATGATCGGACTAGGGGTTTCAGCAGCTGATACCGTAGATGAGGCAAGAAGACTAGCCACCTCGCAGCAGCAACAGTTCCTCAACATCATCCGCGGGCGTACAGGCAAGCTACAGCCACCCGTTGAAAGTATGGATGGGCTATGGACGATGCAAGAAAAAGCAATCATGCTCGACAAGCAGCGCTATTCTTTCTCTGGCGATAAGGCAGCAATTAAAGAACGTCTTCAAGAAATCCTGGAAGAGACCCAAGCGGATGAACTGATTATCTCCGCAGGGATTTATGATCATGATGCTCGTCTTCGTTCATATGAAATTGTAGCCGAGGCTATGAAGGAAATGTAGGATTGTAATCTTAACTAAGGCAAGACGATATCTGATTCAGGGAATGATCCCGTTTTCAGATATGCGTTTTGCCTTTTTTGTTTCGTTTTTAAAATCGTTCTTAATAAAATACTTCAAAACTATAATAAACAATAAAAATAAAGAGATATAGAGAGAAATCAAGCGATAAATAGGTCATTCAGTTATTATTTAGCCGAATATGATCCAATTAGTTGCAATACATCATTTTTCTTTGGATATTATTTTGATTATACTTTATGTATTCGCTATAACGAACGATTTGTATTTTATTTATGCCCTCTCCTATCGCTCTTACAGAGATTCCGGCATGCATTAGGAGAAGTAGTACCTTGCGAAACTACTTATTTCGACAATGTAAGATGGAATAATCGATTTAAACGGAGGATTTTGCCGGAAGCCCGCAGATCTTGTTCGCCAACAGCTAAAATGGGCTCAGGAGAAAGGAGCGAGGAAAATGAAGAAGAAATATCGCTCGGCCTTTATAGCTACTTATGCTCTGATTATTCTGGCAGGAGTAATATGGCAGGCTGGCGGGGTAAGCGCTCAGGATACCATTAAACTTACTGTGAATTCTCATAGCACGAGCACAGCCACCATGAACAATATGAAGCCTGGTGACGAAATGAGCTCATTGTACACGATTATTAACGATGGTGATGAGGGCTTTGATTATTTCGTAGACTTCAAATTCATCTCTGGAGACGTAGAATTGTACAATATTCTCCAAATGACACTCGAAAAAGAGGGAGTAATCATCTATTCGGGAGTGATGAGTGAGGCTGCTGGTAGAGTCACCATCGGTTCACTCGCCGGAGGTGAGCAAAGTGCAATCCAAATGGATGTAACTTTCCCATGGGAAGCCGGCAACGAATATCAGGGGAAGGCCACGACCGTAGCTTTTGAATTCTCCGCTTCTGGAGAACCTGGTCCATCCGCTGAACCTAGTCCTACGCCGACGTCGACAGCTACACCGGCGCCTACAAGTTCACCAACACCTACAGATTCACCTACGACAACAACTACACCGGCACCTACAAGTTCACCAACACCTACAAGTTCACCTACGGCTGTCGTAACACCAGGTCAATCGGTGCCACCAACACCATCGCCTACAGCTTTAGCTTCACCGCCTGCAGTAGATGAGATTAGCGTCACCGAAGCGCCAATCCCATTGGGCGGAAGCGATAATGAGCCTACAGCATCACCAGGTGCTGGCAGCCAAACTATCAGTGCAACGCCTCAGCCAAGCGATGAAGTATCCTTGCCTGATGACGAGCTACCTTTGGGAGCGCCTGATGCAGGTGACAAGCTTCCAAATACCGCTGAGCCTTGGTATAACATGATTCTCGCCAGCTTAGCCATCGCTGTAGTCAGTGTGATCATCATGCGTAGATTGAAATCGAAAAAATAACAACATTTAGTACCATAAGTCTGGAGGAGAGAGTATGAAGAAGCGTAATGGTGTCTTACTAGCCGTGAAGCTAATCTTCATACTCTCTTTAGTTGTGCTGATTTACTCCGTCATTCAAGTCATCAAAGCACCGATTGAGGCCAAGCAGGCCCTAAATGATTGGGCAAAAAAGAGGGAGGAAGCCATCGCCCGTCCCCTTCCAAACGAAGAAACTCCTCTTCCTAAGGGAATGATCAGTTCCCCAAAAGAACAACTTACTTCTCCTCCTTCCTATACAGAGAGTGAGGTGATCGGGGAAATCCGCTTCCCTACCTTAAATAAAAAGGTAGCTATTCTGGAAGGCACTGAAAGCCCCGAGTTAAAAAAAGGGGCCGGACACTATATAGGTAGCGCAGCGATCGGTGCCGTCGGCAATAGTGTGCTTGCTGGACACCGTGATACCGTGTTCCGCAATCTAGGAGAACTTGTCGCAGGAGATCTTATTGAGCTAGAAAGCACTGATGGTATATTCACATATAAAGTGACCGGCAGCACGATTGTAGATGGGAATGAACGCGGCGCAATAAAACCAAGCGAAAAGGCCATTCTTACTTTGATCACCTGTTATCCTTTTTCATACGTTGGGTCAGCCCCAGACCGGTATTTACTTTCAGCGAAGCTAGTGAAGCAAGAGTCATTGCCTCATTAAAGCTAATCCTAACTCTCAATCTTCTTCCTCAGGGATGAGACCGGATATGGAAAGTGATACTATATAGATACAATAGTAAAGAGGAGATGACCCACAATGAAAAAAGAGGTTATAGAACGGTTTATTTCATATGCTCAAATGGATACCCAATCCAACGAGGATAATGAGACTTGTCCATCCACTCCGGGGCAGATGGTGCTGGCCCACAAGCTGGTCGAAGAACTCAAGGAAATCGGCATGGATGAAGTGCAGGTGGACGAGTATGGTTATGTCATGGCCACTCTCCCAGCGAATACTGAGAAAGATGTTCCGACTATTGGTTTTTTGGCACATCTGGATACGGCGACTGATTTCACAGGAACGAATGTAAAGCCGCAGATTGTGGATAACTACGATGGCAAAGATATCATTTTGAACAAAGAGTTGAATGTTGTATTATCCACAGCGAGCTTTCCGGAGCTTCCGGAATATAAAGGCCATACATTAATTACAACCGATGGCACCACCCTGCTTGGAGCAGACAATAAAGCCGGTATTGCCGAGATTATGACAGCCATGAATTATCTCCTTCAGCATCCTGAAATCAAGCGTGGCAAGATTAGAGTCGCCTTCACACCGGATGAAGAAATCGGCCGCGGTCCTCATAAATTTGACGTAACTGCTTTTAATGCTTCCTATGCTTACACTGTGGACGGAGGCCCTCTTGGTGAACTAGAATATGAAAGCTTCAATGCCGCATCTGCCAAAATCTCAGTCTACGGCGTTAATGTACACCCTGGTACTGCCAAGGGAAAAATGATTCATTCCGCAAAAATCGCCATGGCACTACATCTTAGACTCCCTTCTGAGGAAGCTCCAGAATTCACAGACGGTTATGAAGGCTTCTACCACCTAAGCTCCATAGAAGGTACCCCGGAGTTCAGTAAGCTCCAATATATTATCCGTGACTTCGACCGCGAGAAATTTGAGGCACGTAAAGCCTATCTTTCTGCCATCGTAGATGAATTCAAGAGCATCCACGGTGAAGAGAACATCGTACTTGAAATGAAAGACCAATATTACAACATGCGCGAAAAAATCGAACCCGTGCGTCATATCGTCGATATTGCCCATGAGGCGATGGAGAACCTTAATATCACACCGATCATCCGCCCGATTCGCGGAGGAACAGACGGTTCGCAGCTTTCCTATATGGGCATGCCGACGCCTAATATTTTCACTGGTGGCGAAAATTTTCATGGAAAATTCGAATACGCCTCTGCAGACAACATGGTAAAATCTGTGAACGTCATCGTGGAGATCGCTAAACTGTTCGAAGAGAAAGCCTAAATCGTTATCTATATTACTCCATAGTTTACACAACAAAATCCCTGTAGAAGTCTATCCAGACCTCTCAGGGATTTTTTCATGTTCAAATACCTGATATATTTCTGTAAAAATACTGCATTTCCATGAAAGCTGTGCTAACATTACAGTTTGTTTATGGAATAACAGGAAATTAATCATTACGTAAGAAGGTGTACAATGAAGCAAAATAATCACCAGGAGTTCAATCTGGTAAAATTGACTTGGCCGATATTCCTGGAACTGTTCCTATTCATGCTCATGGGTAGTGTGGATACTTTTATGATTAGCTCCGTGTCGGACGATGCCGTATCGGGTGTCGGTGCAGCGAATCAGATCATTGCTATAGCAATTCTAGTCCTCAGTGTAATTGGTAACGGCGCGGCTATCGTGGTCTCCCAATACCTCGGTTCCAAAAAACCTCTGGAAGCCGCTCAAGTGACCGGCAATGCTATTACCCTAAACCTGATAGTAGGCATTATCCTAAGTGCGTTTTTGCTGATATTCGGCGGGACCCTACTGACTGCCCTGAATGTAAAAGGAGATCTTCTCGTTTATGCCAAATCCTATATGCATATTGTCGGGGGCGGTATTTTTCTTCAAGCATTAATCAATGCTCTGGCGACCACTATCCGTACGCACGGCTTCACCAAACAGACGATGGTCGTATCCTTGCTCATGAACATCATTCACGTGGTGGGTAACTACCTACTCATCTATGGTCATTTTGGACTTCCAGCGTTAGGTGTGGAAGGTGCAGCTATCTCGACGGTAATCAGTCGTTTTATCTGCCTTATTATTTTCTTCTTACTGCTCTACAGAGTGATGGAGGTACGGGTGAAGTTAACCTATTACATTCATCTTTCCAAAAAATATGTGCTGCAAATTCTCAAAATCGGCATCCCGTCCGCTTTTGAATCGATTATCTATCAATCTTGTCAGCTTGTATTCACACTGTATATCACCTATTTGGGCGCTGAAGCTATGGCTACTCGCCAATACGCACTCAACATTTCCAATTATATTTATTTATTCAGTGTAGCTGTCTCTATGGGAACCTCCATCGTCGTAGGACATCTGGCGGGAGCTAGACGCCCTGATGAGGCCTATAAACGTGTATTCTCTAGTGTGAAGTGGGCGTTGCTGGTTACAGTAATAATAGATGCTCTGGTGATTTTCTTCCGGGTGCCATTATTCGGCCTCTTCACAGACAATGAGAACATCATTCTGATGGGGGCTCAGGTTATTCTGCTTAGTTTCTTCCTGGAAACCGGACGCACAACCAATTTGGTCATTATTAACTCACTACGCGCCTCGGGCGATGCGAAGTTTCCTGTATATATGGGACTGATCTCCATGGTCTGCATGAGCTTACCCCTTGGCTATTTCCTAGTGTTCCAACTTCATCTAGGGTTAGCCGGTGTGTGGATTGCCACTGCGGCCGATGAGTGGGTAAGAGCTGTCATTATGTATTTCCGCTGGAAGAGTCGGGCTTGGGAGAAACACGGACTTATTCAGCACGATGATGTAGAACACGGAACACCTTACACTACCCCTGCAGCTGTAAATTAACGTATATACTTAGGTGGTTCTTTAAGATCATACTAGATCTTACGGGGGCACCTTTTTTATTGCATCATGATTACATAAAATTAGAGAATGGATGAAGCATTCTACGTTACAATAGATAGAACATTATCAAGCATAAACGCCTTCGGCGTCTCTATAAGGACGGTAAGCGTTTATTCGAGAAATATAAGACATAAAGTGTGGTGTGAAACTTATACTTTCTTATATTTTAATTAATCTATAGGGGAGAACCTCATGCCGGAAGAAACCGGAATCCACGAGTTATTGACGCTCAAGACAATTGCGGAGACCTTAAACAGTCCCAATGAGCTCAAACCGATGCTCGATACAGTTATGGGCAAGTTGTTAGATCTAACCGGAAATACGGCAGGCTGGATCTTCCTGAGTGAAGAGAATATGGAGTATGAATGCGCCGCAAATCGAGGTTTGCCCCTAGCGCTGCAACGGGACAATAAGCAGCCGATGCAATGGCTGCAATCCATTGGGGTGGAGGCTGTTCCGTTCCGCAATCGAACTTCTATCGAGCCTTTTATCCGCGCATATCAAGGGAATGCCTCTGTGTACTTCAACGATCCTGACGGCAACAGCTTAGAATTTATGTGCCACGTAGAAGTTCCTGAACATTTGAAGCATATCTCAGAGAATATCACCTTAACAGAGTGGGAGAAATTACTACACCTCAAGTAAAATATTAAAACAAAAAAACAGCTGCCCAGAATCAAGGGTCCAGCTGTTTGAGTATGTTAGCTGCTTCTATTTAACCATTTCAAGAATGGTCTTAGTAAGGGCTCTTATTTAATTGAAGTGCCCTTCTTCATAGCCTTCATGTCTGAATTCGTGTTCACAAGCATTGGCAGTATCTTCATACTTTTAGTCATGGGAGAGTTACATTGCCAGCAGGTTGGTACATATTGAAACGCAAAATTATCACGCATCCAACCGGTGCAATCTTCCTTGGTACAGGACCAAATGGCTGTGTCTTCTTGTGGAAGATCCTCCAGTGCTTTTTTACGAAAATACATAAGTACCCCTCCTTGGATCGAATCGAGACGATTTCGCCACCCTATTAGGGGCAGAATCATAAGATGAAAAATAAAAAAGCTGCCCTCAACTTGTGTTAAGGGCAGCCTAATTTTCGAATTACAGTTTTACAACGTTTTCGGCTTGTGGTCCACGAGCGCCTTGAGTTACGTTGAACTCAACGCGTTGGCCTTCGTCCAAAGATTTAAATCCGTCGCCTGTGATTGCGGAGAAGTGTACGAATACGTCGCTTCCACCTTCAACCTCGATAAAACCAAATCCTTTGTCTGCGTTAAACCATTTCACTGTACCTGTTTGCATAATATTACCTCCAATATTTTATTTAACACATGTCCTTTTATTCCTACGTAGTGTACGAACAAATAAAAATTCACACATTGGAAAAGGACTCATACGCACAAATGATAACCTTTTACAATATGTGAATTAAGGGTTAAATTTATGATTAATTTCATTGTACCACACTAAATTAATGAATGCAATGACAATGCCTATTTATTTTTCATTCCGGCTCTATGCCCTCTTGAACAAAAGGCTTTTGAGCCGGAAATAATGCAAGGTTAATCGATGTATCCTGCCAACCCTTTATCCATTAAGTAATCCATCTCCGCATCAAGAATCGTCTCAACTGTGATTTCGTCCAGCTTCACATCGCGCTGCGCAACTACATAGTCAACCAGATCATCATTGTCGATGTCTACCTCGCCTTTGGCATTGGCCTTCGCCTTATTGATAAAGGTCTGTTCATGCTTCAACACTAATTGGATTACTTTAGGGTCCACTTTAGTTTTGGCAGATAGTACCGTTAATAACTCCTGCTCATTTACTTTGTCACTCATTTTCAAATTCATCTCCCTACAATTAATACACGATCATTTTAGCATATTTCGCGCTTTAACGCGTCATTACACGAAGTATACCGCACTTTTTTAACATTTCCCTTATCACTATAGTTTCAAAAACGCATCACTTCAAGTAAGTTATTTAATAAAAACAGTTGTGAGGAACATTGACTTGTGCCAAAATATAAAAAAAGTGTTGGACCAAATTGAATACTAGAAAAGGCGGTTGAATTCATGAGCTCAGTATCTACCCAGCAATTAGACACAAACAGCAACAAGGCACATCGTTATATCGAAGACGTATACGCACAGGTTGTTGCACGCAATCCTTTCGAGCCCGAATTCCATCAGGCTGTAAAGGAAATCCTCGAATCTTTGCTTCCGATCCTCGCTGCTGAACCTAAGTATCAGGAAAATGCCATTCTGGAAAGATTGGTCGAACCAGAACGTTTGATTATGTTCCGTGTACCTTGGACTGACGATCAAGGCAAGGTCAGAGTGAACCGTGGATATCGTGTGCAGTTCAGTAGTGCAATCGGACCTTACAAGGGCGGACTTCGTTTTCACCCATCCGTTAATGCTAGTATCATCAAATTCCTCGGCTTCGAACAAATTTTCAAGAACGCTCTTACCGGCCAACACATCGGCGGAGGTAAAGGCGGATCCGACTTTGATCCTAAAGGAAAATCCGAAGGCGAGATTATGCGGTTTGCTCAAAGCTTCATGACTGAATTGCAAAATTATATTGGTCCAGACCAAGACGTACCTGCCGGAGATATCGGCGTAGGCGCTCGTGAGATTGGTTACATGTATGGACAATACAAGCGGATCCGCGGAGGATATCCGGCTGGCGTATTGACCGGTAAAGGCATTATTTACGGCGGAAGTCAGGCTCGCACAGAAGCAACTGGTTACGGAACGGTGTATTTCGTAAACGAGATGCTGAAAGCAAAAGGTCTTTCCTTTGAAGGAAGTCGTGTTGTTGTTTCCGGTTCCGGTAATGTAGCCATCTATGCAATTGAAAAAGCTGTACAGCTAGGTGCAACAGTCGTAGCTTGTAGTGACTCCGCTGGATATATCTATGACGAAAACGGCATTAACCTCGAAACTGTCCGCCGCCTGAAAGAAGTCGAAAGAAAACGGATTAGTGAATATGTGAATGAACATCCTAACGCTGTATATACCGAAGATTCCACGCAAATTTGGACTATTCCTTGTGATATCGCCCTTCCGAGTGCTACTCAGAATGAGATTGATGAAGCCATGGCATTGAAACTGATTGAGAATGGTGTTAAAGCAGTAGGCGAAGGTGCCAACATGCCATCCACCCTTGAAGCTATTCAGCAGTTCCAACAAGCTGGCGTGCTATTCGCACCTGCCAAAGCTGCTAATGCTGGCGGCGTAGCTGTATCTGCTCTTGAAATGGCACAAAACAGCATGCGTATGTCCTGGAGCTTTGAAGAAGTAGATACGAAGCTGCATGAGATCATGGTTTCCATCTATGAGCAATCTGTAGATGCATCCGAGCAGTATGGCCAGTCCGGCAACCTCGTTGCAGGAGCAAACATCGCTGGATTCAAAAAAGTAGCCGACGCTATGCTGGCTGAAGGTGTAATCTAAATAAACTAACGGCGTTGTAATTATAACCGTCCGACATAAGAAGTCCCCGTAACCGGTGAGTAAGAAGCCGGGGACGGGGATTTTTTTTTGAGCAGCTACGAGTTCCAACCTGGGATTTGCCGTAAATCCCCATCCCATATAGACTGCGTACTCTTCACAGCCATATCGGATGGCGAGGAGGCTGTACGAATGTAACAGGAATCTATTCCTACCTTCAGTGCACTCTCAATATCCGTACGAGGATCATTTCCAATCATGATGGCTGAACTCAAGTCCGCTCCATAATTTTCGACTAAATAGCGATAAAATAGCGGATCAGGCTTGCTCACCCCTGCTTCCGAAGAGATCGCAATACCGTCAAATAGATGTATAATTCCGAGCATAGTTAATTCAGCTTCAATAAAGGTCTTTTGCCCGTTGGAGAGCAAGAATACTTTTTTGCCACGTTCTCTTAACGTTTGTAGAATTTCAGCCACACCGTCATATAGAGAGATATGGACCATCGATAACGTCCGCAGCCACCTCACGGTTTCATATAACCACGCTTGATCCGGTTCTCCGCCCAATTGACGAGCCACAGACCGAAACACTTCCTCCATTACGAAATCCGGATACTCACAGGTCCGTGCGGCTTCACCTAGTTGAAGATCCCTCTCCCGTAGAAACCGTTCCTGCAGTTCTCCCCCTGATATAGACAGCCCCTGATATCCGAAGTGGAGAGCTAACCGTTCCCATACCTCAGAATGCTCCGCATCTGTCTTAATATCAATTAGTGTACCGTACAGATCAAAAATATAAGTCTGATACATCCCCGTCTTCCTTCCTATGGTTCATATTGTAATCTACCCCTTAGTCACATTCTCCGTCACTGCCTGCCCCTCCTTCATTTTGCTCGAAACCTTTTGATAGAGATAGGAGATCCCGAGCAGGCAAATACCAAAGCTGGCATAAGCGATGATTTTGCTCCCAGTATTCAGTAGTCCCAGATCGTACAGCAGCAGCTTACCTGTTGCCAATAGCGTTAATCCAAGGCCGAAGCGCCGGATGTACACATATCTTTTGCGGAAGCCGTACATGATGAACAAGACCGCCAACAACAGATAAATGAGACTAAATATTAATCCCGCGTCATTTAATTGCAGCTGTACCCCTAAAAAAGCAGTAATGATTCCGAGCAGATACACCCCCATAAAGACAGGATATATCTCCATACTTTTATACTCACGTTTAAGCAAGTTGATAAGTAGATCACGTCCGCTAAACCATACGAAAATATTGAAGATAATGAGTATACCTAGTGCGATATAATCGGCCGTGGTATTACGTGTAAGATCATTCTGCAGAGTTGGAAAGCCTACTGTAATCGTCAAACAAATGGCGTATCCGATCCCAAAAAGAAATCTCACAAAATGCTTAACGATCGTGTCATACAGCACCTTCACCTTAGGCAATACATAGGCCAGAACAATAGTTAACAGAGCGGACATCAGCAAATTGTAGAAGGTTCTATGCGAGAAATCCTCCGGTACAACCAGACGATACAATCTTCTGGTTTCATACAATCCATAGATCCAGAAATTCAATAACGCCGTATATTTAAACCACAGGGCTAATGTGATTTCGTAAGGCTCACTGTGAAGGAGGACGTCTTTTCGGTTATGCTGAACGGCATACCATACGGCGATAATAAGCATACCTACAGTAATAAAGACATATTTTAGCGGAAAATAGGCGTCTGTGGAATTCATCCACTCATTGGCTATATCGAGCTGCATCGGTACATTTAGACCGAAGAACACCACAAGGCAAAGCGTCAAAATGCCCCAGCCTGCCCTTTCCATCCCCTTAAACCGATTTAGATTACCGAACAAGGTAAGAACGACGCCTTCAACCAACCAGCCAATGGACCACCAAGCCGCTCCGAATTGGAACGGGATCATCAGGATACTGAAGGTCAACGAAGTGGCGTAGAATAGTAGCATGCTTTCTTTTTCCTGTGGCATCAGCTTTTCAAGCCCTCGTCCAAGAGCCAAATACAGCAGACAGAAGACCAGCGCCAACGCACCATTGTAATCCTTCAATCCTGCATCCAGGAATAGAATATACAAGGTGAGGCAACTAATAAACGTGTTACATCCTAATAGAGAGAAATCCCACCAAGACAACTTGGAGCGATACTTGAACGGGTACCATAGCGTAATGCCCAAATACATGGCAAAAGTCAGCACCGCATAACACATATTAATTCCGTTGCTATCCGATAACGCTATTAATATCAGCATGGATGGTGTATTAAATAAGTAGCTGATGTAATTGACCACGTTCCAGCGTTTGCGGAAGGAGATTAATAGAATGAATAAATTCAGAAGAAACAAGTAACCCATTGCCACATAAACTGCGTTTCCCGAAAGACCGAAAGCCCCAAGATAAGAGTATAGTGGCAGGTACCCCCCGATTAAGCCCAAAGCACAAATACTTCGTGATTCATACCTTAAAGACAGGAGCACAGCAGTCAAAGTGACGAGCACGGATAAGGACAGCCCTACATAAATACTGATAATATCCAATAAAAAATAGCTATAGAAAATAGAGCCGTACAGCACTGAAATCCCGCCGCCAAGTAGCCCTAAAGCGAACGTCCCTTTTCCTTTGCGATATAGCCACTCCCCGCCCCCTAACATCAGTAATCCCAGTAGAAAAAAGGCGCCTCCCTTCATATAACCGGTGAACCAATTGGAATAGGAATACCTGAATGCCGCTCCCACGGCCAAAATCAGCAGCAGAATCCCAAGCTTGTTAATCCAGCCAAGTCCAATCTTCATTTCGATCTGATTTTGTTTTCTCCGGCGCTCAATCACCTCTTCGCTGATCTCTTCCAAGGCAAAATCTTGTAATCCGTTATCCATTCTGGAGTTCAGGCCACTCTCAGCTTCCCTCATTCTTTGTCGCTGCGCTAGAACACGCTCATTTATTTCCGCTGACAACGCTCCAAGTCGACTGGATAACTCCACCTTATCCTCACCGAGTTGCCTCGCGGCTGTTTGGTACAGCTGCTGAATACGACGCTTCGTCTCCAACTCAAAAGCTGTCAGCCGATCCGTATGGGCAAGGCTTTTAGAGGCAAAATAAGTCTGCAGCTTCTGTCTCGACACTTTAAGAATGCCGAGTTTCTCATCTAAGATTTGTTCCGTTAGCGTAACTTTTAGCTCCGTATTCTCTTCTTGAAGCTTCCCAACCTGAGTCTTTAACTCAACTAAAGCAAGCTTATGTTTCTCATATTGCTTCTTCAAGTGTTCATTCTCGTTGACCAGATCGTGACTTTCATATTCCGCGATCAGAGCTTCATATTCCTTAATAAGCCCGTCCTGCTGGACCTTCATGAATCCAAGTCGATCTCTGAATGACTCCATAGCGCCTCCTAATGTGAGCGATTATCAATATTTACATTTTACTACAAATGGAAGGGTCTCTTACTCTTTTTTTACGAATGCGCTAGATGAAGATTACGAGCAACTTGAAAAAAAATGCAACATATTGGAGGGATGTCCCGTCTGAATAATAACAACACTAACAAATGACTTTAAAAAGGAGCTCACAACTATGAACAACATTTTGAAAACAAGTACAGTTCTTTTAACTTTGTCCCTAGCACTTTCAACAGGAGCAGCTTACGCTGCACCAACCACAACTTCTGCAAAAAATGATGCTACTCAAACCTCCGTTAGCGTTAATCAAAAAACGTTTACGATTGAAATCAACGGGTCCGCTCTGAAAGAAACAGGCTTCCAAACTACAAATGGCAAAGAGCCTATGGTGCCACTTCGTCCGGTTACTGAAGCACTTGGCTTCGAATTAACTTGGAATGGACAAACTAAATCCGTTGATCTTATCAATGGCGCTGTGTTCACTACAGTGAAAGCAGGAGAAGATCGTTATAGCATCAACAAAATGAATACTACACTTGGGACTGCACCACAATTGGTTGACTCCATTTTGTATGTTCCAGCCTCCTTTGTAAGTGAAATCATCCATCACAACATGACAGTGAAGGGAGATTCCATCGTGATCACTGATGCTAACCAACAAGAGCACATGACCAAGACTGGCGTGATTACAGCTGTCAACAATGAGGGCAAATTCCAATCCGTTCAGATCCAGGGTGTAGGCACAGATGGAGTCGTACTGAATGTAGGTGAAGATACCACTATCGAAATGGCAGACGGTACTAAGCTTGCACTGAAAGATCTTCACATCGGCATGACCGTAAAAGCAGAGCATTCCATGATCATGACCATGAGCCTGCCACCGCAAACCCCAACTTACAAGATCACTGTTCTAGATGAGCAGAAACAAAATGATCTTCTGGGCACTGCAGGTACCATTGAAGAAGTTCAAAAAGACGATGAAGGAAACATCAGCATTACCGTTAAAGGCAGCGGCCTGAGCGAACAGTCGCAACAAGAAGTAGTACTGCGTATTAGTAAAGATACCGTGCTAATGAACAGTGACGGCAAAACTGTAAACAGCAGCGAACTTGTAAAAGGCGCAAAAGTTATTGGATTCTATAGCCCTATGCTGACTAAGAGCCTGCCGCCAATCGGCACAGCTGTTAAAGTCGTATTGAACGTTAATCAACAATAAGATTATGTAAAAAAGGCCAGTTCCTGGATTACGGGAACTGGCCTTTTGTTTGATTATTTGTAGCTTGAGAAACTCTATCAAGTATAAACGCTTATCGTCCTTATAAGGACGATAAGCGTTTATAATATAAGACATAAAGTATGGTGTGAAACTTATACTTTCTTATATTTTAACAAATACAGGTCTTCTTCTTCACACCAAGCTTTCCAGCTTGCTCCACCTTGGCAATATAATCTACAGCCAACGGTACTTTACATGCGGTTTGTCCCACATTTACCTGGACCTTACCAATACTTGTAGCAATCTGCTCCGCCTCATCATGCAGCTCTGTTATGCTGCTGCCGGCAATAATTACAAACATATTCATCGTGTAACGAACTCGATTCCGTTCCTGATGAATGGTAGTTTGAATTTGCTGTAGTAGCTCTCTAATCTCAGCGATATCGAGCAGATCATCCGGTGTAACTGAGATGTAGTTTCCATACGTACTCCAGCCACAGGTGGCCACCATTTCATCTGAGGAACGAATCCACTCTCTAGCAAGCTCCAATGCGTATGGACTCTCTGCAGCGACAGAAGCTACCGTATATTCCGCTAATGCACAGCAATACGCCGCCGATACCCAGCCTTGAAGCTCTTCCTTCGTAAGACTCTTGGGATCAACCGTAAGTCCTGCCAAATACATCGCATCATAATTACCCGTCTGATACAAGGCTCGTACTAGACTCTGATCTTTCTTGATATCCTTCACCAACTTCTTCATGTCCCCTATCCTTACTCCGAATAAAGGTTCCTTAGCACCATGACGTACGAAGGTACGCTTCGTCTGCTCTGTACCCATCTCCTCAAGCTTACTCATCACTTCATTAATAGTCAGATTCATTAGGACACTCCTTTATCTTCGATGCTCTAAACGCAAGATCTAGCTTCCGCATGTTCCTTATCCCTTCATTGCTTCTCTTAAGATGGGTTCGCGACCTAGTGTCACTCTATTCTTGCCCGAATTCTTGGAACGATATAACGCTTCATCTGCTTCCCGATATAAATCTTCGAAAGTCACCTCTCTGCGCTCTGTAAAAGAAATTCCGATGCTTGCGGTAAGCTGAGCACTATCGTGTTCGTTCAAAATTATCATGTAATCACTCATCGTAGTGCGAAAATTCTCTGCCTCCATTAAGGCTGCATGTTTGTCCTCAGCAAAAAAACATACAGCAAACTCCTCGCCCCCGACTCTTCCAGCAATGCCTTTATTTTGGTACACCTGTAATATTTTATTCGAGAAATCAACCAATGCCTGATCTCCTGCTAAATGACCATAGGTATCATTAATTAACTTAAAATCATCGATATCAAATAACAGCAGTGCCAGTCCTAGTCCGTCCGGAATCGTTTGATTTTGCACCATTTGCATAAAATGCCTGCGATTATAAAGTCCAGTCAAATCATCTACCGTTGCTTGATAAACCAATTCACGTTCATACCGCTTCTTTTCACTATGGTCACTAAAAGCGATTAGCATCCCCTTGTTCTCTGTTGCCCGATGTTCGGTCGCAATCAAAGAAACTCCATAACAAATCTCTCTCATTCCAGTACATACAATCTCAAACTGTCCTTCGGTCCTTTGACTATAATGAGCACTAATGTCCATGTGGTGTCTCATAAAAAGATCAATGTTCTTCCCCATCCAGGTCTCGTTCGATATCCCGGTAATCTCTAATAAAATGAAGGTCGCAGCTTCATTAATACCAATGATATTATCATTCTGGTCTGTCAGAACTACGCCGTCTTTCATATGCTCTAGGATTTTAATTTTAGTTAAAGGATAGATGGTGGATTTGGGATCAATGAATAAACACAAATAAGCCGCTATAATTGCGGGTAGATAAGTGAAGGCCGTAAAGCCTGTAAGCGTGATCTTTAACAAGGGAAGTAAAAAAACAGAAATGACCGGAACAAGCAGCCCAGCAAACAGTAAGAAAGTCCGTCGCAAAAAAGCTCTCGGTCTATTAATTAAGGAAACAGCTAGCAAGCAGATCGCATATAGACCAAATAGCTGATCATAAGCAATAAAAGCCATGCTAAGAAGCGTAGGCTTTACAGTAATTCCACTAATACCCGCAACAGTGGCTATGCCCACTTCACTACGCATTAGATGATGATAGGTATCCGTAAAAATAAGCAGTACATCCAAAGCAATTGGAATCGAGAAAATAGCAAGCTTTACAGTCAGGCGTTCCGCGGAAGGAGACACGTATTCTTTAACCACGGCATAAGTAAATAGCGCACTTAAAAAAAGCGGAGCCTGCTGCATATTCTTCCACCACAACTTAGCCTGAAAAGAGGATGACATAATCTCTCCCGCCGTTGCAATAAATATGAGGCTGACCAGCAACATTAAGATCCACAAATAGCGTCTTCCTGCAGACTTCCGATGTCGATAGGAGCTGACGCCCATGTAAAAGCTTAGAACACTGCCCATTAATAAGTAATACGGATATCCTTGAATCCACGGCATGCCATATTTCTCCTATTTTTCAAGTCGCTCCTATCATTATATCCTAATCATTCTTACAAATGAATCGATAAATAACAGTACATCTGTACATCTTACGATTTGAACTTCACTCGATGGGAGAACATATACTTTCTGGCCAAGTCTTTAAACGCCGTTTTATCTTGTTCCGACTGAAAGTATCGCTTAGGGATAATCAGCGCTCTATTAGAAGACACAAAAAACACAAACAAGCTCATCGTTTCACCAATTTTATGTATCTCTTCCCATTTCACTTGCCCGGAACCTGCCTCGGATACGTACTTTATGCCCTCATCTGATATGGAATAGCTCTGAGGCTGCTGAGATAAGCTATCTGTTGCGAAGGCTTTTTTTGATTTTTTGACCAAGCTTGATTTGGTCATATACCATAAGACAGCGGCAAGAATTACAGCGGTCACAGCAAGGATTGAAATGCTTTTAGTACTATAATCCTTAGTAATTAACAGCAAAATCACAAAATAAGCAACCACACTGAAAGAGTTAAGTATGATTCGGCTATTCAAGCTGAACCATAGGTTAAACTCCTGAACGTCCTCACTCTTAAGGACCGTATCTACTTTTATTTCATTCTCCATAACTGATCGCTCCCCTGGCACTATCCTATTTTATCAATTCCACTTCATTCTATCATGCCTGAACACAAAAAAGGGACATCCCTGAAGCGATCGCTTCTAAATGGGTTGTCCCTTTTTAAAAATATAAGCTATACATTATCCTTATATTTCTCGCAAAACGCTTACTGTCCTTTAGGGACGCCGAAGGCGTTTTTGCTTGTCCGTAAGGATTCTTATTTCTTTTGTGCAAGACGTTGTTTGAACTTGTCAACACGGCCGCCTTGTTCTGTATCTCTTTGTTTACCAGTGTAAAATGGGTGGGATGCGGAACTTGCGTCCACGCGGATAACAGGATAAGTGTTACCATCTTCCCATTCCATTGTTTCATTGGATGATTTTGTAGATGCACTCAAAAATTTGAAGCCTACGCTTGCATCCATGAAAATAACCTTGTTGAACTTTGGATGTATGCCTTCTCTCATTCTGATCGTCCTCCTTCTGAACAAATTAGTGGAGCCTTTATGGTAAATTAACCAAATGATCTGTAGGTTTATCTATAAGTATAACCTAATAAACGTAGGAAAATTCGTAAATCTTACGATTTAGACCACCACTCCATCATACGTGAAATCGACATGTAAAGTCAACTAATATCCGATATTCCTTATATTCCCTTACGTTCAACTGACTTATACATCATACTCCAGCTGTTTTTTAGCCTGAACAATAAAATCTAATGGATTCTCAATTGTGCCAGATTGATATTCTACGGCACCGATTTTGAGGCCGAGGCTGACTTTATACTTTTTGACAAATTCAGTGTCATTAAGTTCTTGAAGCTTCAATTTAATCCGCTCGATCACGATTTTTGCTCCATCGCTGTCGGTGAACAGCAGCAGGCCCCATGTTGCGTCATCTTTGTCCAGCAAATACAGTGCATCATTGGTACGAATGCTGGCCTGACTGAGCTGAGATACATCGTGTATAGCCTCAGCCAACTGTCCTTCAGGTATGATACGTCTAATCTCATTCCAATATTTCACTTTCACTACAAGCAGTGTGAGTGGAATCTGATATCGAGTCGAAATGCCTGTGAATAAGGCGGCATCCTTCTGAAAAGAAATGCTGTTTCGCAGATCTGTGTTCTCGTCGACGATGGCCATATTGGCAGTTTTTTTCTCCAAACGTTGATTCTCAGCCTGCAGCTCACGGTTGCTTAATGTAAATATCCATAGAACCACTGTTAACAATGGGGTCATAATTAGCCAGAAGTAAGTATTCGGTCCAATCGTCTCTCCTAAAGATATCGTCTGATACATCGTGTAGAAGCCGTAAGCAAATATAAACACCAGGTTCAAGACCAACCCTGCAGTCACCGTTGTAAAATACGTAACAATCGCCAGAATAAAAGCCACATTTAAAATGATAATATTCTGGATATAATCGTCAGGTGCCCCTGAAATGAAGACAATACAAATATAAAGAAGCACCATGAACGATAAGAGAGCGATATCTGAAACTAAACCGCTGCGATTACGTCTCACGCTTATCACCACGTTTCTTCATATGTTTACGAAGCAGCAGGATCAGCGATAGAATCACCAGTGTCAGCACCAGCACAATTACGATAATGAAACTTAACACGTCTGTTCGTTCCGCTATTTTTTTTACCACGGAATCCTCTGCTGCTCCAGTAATGATCTTGAAACGGTGCGCATTGACATTACCGTCCTTATCAACGATTACCCCATCGCCAAACACCTTCCATTTGTCCCGCTCCGTTGCGATCAACTTCGACGCCAAATAGTACTCTTCAGATCCAACTCCCGTAACAGCAAGCAACCCCCGTCCCACCTCAAATGGCGATTCAATCAGCTGCAGTGTTCCAATTTGAGCTCCGTAATGTTCTTCAATACTCATCTTCTCATTGGAGCGAATTGCTGTTCCGTTCCCGTTATATTGGAAATAGAGCTTATCATTATGATCACGGATGATCTTATTATTCTTATACGTGCCTATGGCGATGACATTATTATTCTTCAAATGATCAGCGCTAATGCTATCTGTATAGAACTGAATGTTGCCTATATTTCCGCCAGCGTATTTTCCCAGTAGATTAAACACATTAGCTAAACTCAAATATGCGTAATCATCCATTTCTTGTGGCAGAACGACTGCTACTTGATTGTAAAGCCCGTCACGTATGAACGGATACGGATAGTTATTAAACAAGAGATCCGTACGATCTTTAGTATTAAGACGCATTACAGAATCTTTACTGATATACGCCCACGGCATTTGTTCCTTATCTAGAGTACATTCGGCTCCCTTCAGCTCCAAATCAAAAGCTACAGTTACCGTGAAATTACCGGAGATATTCAAGCTTTGAGGAACTGGAAGATCCAGCTTATCGCCATTCGCCAACTCTTTGGTCAGCTTCTTGCTGCCAATTGGTGTGTTGTTGATGCTGACGGTGACTAATGAACGGTCGAAATCTAAATTCTGTGCATAACGGAAATCCAATCTGATTCTACCTGAATCCGCAATCGAGCGGTTAGAGGGCAGCGAAACAAAGTATGTTTGCTCCTGATGAT
The DNA here is from genome assembly GCF_037977235.1 of Paenibacillus sp. FSL K6-0276. NCBI lineage: Bacteria > Bacillati > Bacillota > Bacilli > Caryophanales > Paenibacillaceae > Paenibacillus > Paenibacillus sp. FSL K6-0276. Next base: position 5,879,059 of record NZ_CP150276.1, read on the forward strand.
GTGCCCCTATGAGTTTATCACCCGTTTCTGTAAACGTAATATTGGAGCTAATCGAAAGGGGGGGTGCAGACACTTCCGTAGTATCATCCACCACCTTTAGATCACTTGTGATTTGACCCATTAGCTCTTCATTCGCTACAAAACGGCCTGCTTTGATCAGTAAGTTCTCATCTTTCGAGGTTACGACCAGAGTGGGCTGAGTATCCTTATTCACTAGCTGCAGTAGTGCATGTGTACTTAAATCCTCAGAGGAACTTAGCTGAGCCTTTAGCTCACTTGGTACTCGGTCATACATGGCTACCAGTACAACCGCAGCTTTATTCTTCACCGCGTCTGACCGGTAGGGAAGCATTGGAATCGTTCTATTGTCCAATGTATTACCCTTCACAAGCCCAGAGAGCGCATAAGTAGCCGACTCCATTTCTGCCCCTGTGCTTTTGTCCGGTACGGTCAGAATACTATGATTCTTCGTTAAGGTATCAATGCCAGAGAATCGCTCGCTAAAGTCACTAATCCCTCCAGTCAAGGGCTTCGGCGTATACATCACGCTTATACTGGATGTATTAAACAGATGCAGCCAATTATCAAAATCATAATCGACAGAACAAGATTGATCATCTGGATAGTTCGACTGCAAATAGCCCTGAATCCCAAGCGTATTGGTTCCTTTTTTTAGAAACCCTTTAGGTGCTTTAAGAACCAGCTGTTGTTCGCCATTGTCTTTTAGTGAGGGTCTAAACGTATAGAACGGGCTACCATTTAGCGTTAAGGTAACGCTAGAAATCTGCTCCTTGGTAATTTGCGAAATTTGAAAGTGCAGTTTAATTCTGAGCTCATCCACATTCCAATAATCCATGACCTCAAAATATTGCTGCTGAGCACTCGAACCCTTTAACGCAGTATCTGTTCCTATGAAAGAGGTTGTGTATGTTAATCTAGTATCCTGAGGCGGAGCCTCGGCGGCTGCAACATTCAATTGAATTAGAAAAAGAGAGAGGCAGGTTAACAGTATAACCATTTGTTTTTTCATCATGTTCTGTTTCTCCTGTGATCACATATTTCTCACATTGCTTCTTTGTTCGTTATTAATAGCGCTCAGTCTTATACCACTTTGCTTCTCTTTTGAAGATGAGATCTTTGGCATAAAGATATAATCCGTAAGCGGCGACAACCATCCACAGCTGACAATAAGAGACGTACATCAACATTACGATCCATAAATTGGACAAGCTCATCTCGCCCTTCTCTGTCGTCAACGTTATGAAAGTACCTACAACGAACAGAATGATGGCGAGCAGCCAGAGAAAATTGCTAAGCCCAGCAATGGTAGTATGTACATAGCCCAAAGCATGCAGGATGAGCAGTACATCCGAGGTGATTAACGACATCAGCAATAAGAAGTAAATGGCTAGAAAATAAAGAATATCGAATCGGACTTTTGCGGCGGATTTATCGAAAAGCAGTGGAATATTTTTTACAATGACATAAATGTTGCCCTTAGCCCAGCGCGTTCGCTGCTTGAACCAGACTTTTAAGGTTTGTGGCTCCTGCTCCCATGTGACCGATTTCGGCTGGAACTTGATCCGATAACCCATCATATAAATTCTAAAGCTGATTTCTGTATCTTCGGCTATCGCTTTAACATCCCAGCCGCCGATACTTTCTACGATAGACCTGCGCATAATAAAATTAGTGCCGGGTATGGTGCATAACTTGAACAACTTCCAGCGTCCCGCTTGCGCCATCCATTGAAAAGATAACGTCTCAATATTAATAAACCGGGTAAGTAGGCTTGCGTTACGGTTACGGGTTCTAAACTTACCGATTACCGCTCCGAGGCTAGAATCATTCATGATCTCAGCGACCAGATAACGCAAAGCCGTTTTTTCCGGAGTGTTGTCCGCATCATAAATCGCAATTAGCTCCCCTTTACAGTGGGTGAAGCCTATGTTGAGCGCATTTGATTTCCCTTTGCCACCAGTAATCGAATCCGTATTAATGACGATCAGTTGGCGCCCCGGATTTCGGGTTTGGATACCGGCCAGCAGTTCAGCACTGTTATCAGAGGAATTATCATTAATCACAATAATCTCATATCGATCTTCTGGATAATCAAGTGCTAGCAGAGACTCCACCGTCTTACAGATTACTACCCCCTCATTGTGAGCAGGAACCATAATTGAAACCAAAGGATATTCGCCCTCTACCTCTGGTATCTCCTCATTTTCAGATTTAATGTAATATATATAGCCTGCGATAATGAGGGTCACATTCACCAGCAGCAGAGACCAGATACAGATCACTGCAATTACCATCAGTATGTCTGAAATCGTCATAGGATCCTCCAGATCACGATTAGTTGTCTCATTTCAAATACTTTTTTCTATATAGTCGGTATCCGATAATCATTAATCCGCCAAATAGCAGTAGAGAGATTATAATGGCAACAATAAAGAATTGATTCTGTATATTAAAAAGCGTCGTAAAGCTCTTCTTCTGCTCTTCTGTATATCGATAATCGCTATTCACTGTTTCTGGCGTATAGTTCAGACTCAGGGGTTGCCCATTCATAGAAATCACCCCTTCTGATGAAGTGATCGTATTGACGTCTGTAACAACCTGATGCCTTTCTTGTTTATAATCCGCAAAAGAAACCCAGCATTGTTCCAACGTCTTCAGCATTTCCTCAAGCTCTTCCTTATCCTTAGGCATATCAACAGTGATTACCGTATCCATCGTCAGTTCTGGCATCACATTATTGGATGTATGCAGATCCTGCAAAAAATCAATCGGAACACTATATAAAGAGGATGGAAAGGACTTGGAGGTGTCGCTCTGCTCCATATAATCAACCTTTTCATCCGGATACAGTATCACGGAATCGAAAAAGCCCATCCCCGCCTCCGAGTATTCCTTGTCATACGTCCAGTGCATTTGTGCCCCGATTCCAAGCGGCCCAATCTTGTTATGCACCAGTAGATTAATGAAATCGTTCATCTTCCGCTGGAGTGAATGATCCATATTACTAGTACTCGTTGAATGCATTGCAATAGGGGCATTGACCAGAATGCTGCCATTATTCGATTGCACCTTTTTGAGGGCTACCAAATAACGTTGCATTGCCGGATAATCGGTATTGCTGAACACCGGCCGTACACTTGCGAGAAAAGGAATCCCCACTTGATACAGCCGCTCCGCAGTATCTACCAGCAGTCCCAGATCAGAGAAGGGATAAATCTCTTTGATCGCAAGATACACTTTCGGCGTTGCATTGATATGAAGCCAGTCCTTCAGAACATACGCCATCGTCAGTGCACTGACATTCCCTTGTTCAAAATATGGAACATATGCAACATTACCTTTACTCACAGAATAGGGTGCTTGCAGACCATATTCCTGGAAGGTCAGCTTTCCAAGGGACTCTGTCCCCTGACTTCCTGAAATATAGAGCATATCCTGTACCTGAAGTGGAATTTCCGAGAACTGCCCGATCTGGAGATCTGCATTCCCGTCATATATCACATCGGTGGTTAACTGTAGTTTCTTTTTCAGCGAGGCTGGAGGGCTGTATCCAATATGCAAATACTGTCCCTGATAATGCTCCCAATCCTCTACATAGAATTTATTAGTAATCAAAATATCCGCTGCGTTACGGACCATAATCACTTTAGAGTAATTATTCAGCATCCCTTGCTCATATTGATCCAGACTCCTAAGTGTGACCTTCATGGAATAGGCCGCCAACAGTCGCTGGAGTTCAGTCACGTTGCCTTCCTTCGCTGTCCCCTTAGCGAGGCTGTCATAGAGCAGTAGAACCTGCTGTGGCGAAGCTGCAGATTGAACAGGCGTGACGTGAAACAGAAGGGCTGTTAGGGTCAACGTCAGCAGCAATATACCGTTTAAGACTCCTCTGATGCTCAAACACTCACATCCTTTTGAGGCTTTGTATAAGGTCTAGATAGGGTGCTCTTGCTAACCTGCTTAACCTGATTACTGTTTTTAGAAACTCTACGCCCAATCACACTGGATAGGGTCAGAAAGGTCACCAAATCAAAGGATAATGTAAATAAGAACTCATGCTTGGAAATGTCGGCATCGCCTGCACCGATAATCGATACAAAAATACCTGAAAGACCGATGCCTATCGAAGCGACAATCAATACCATTCGTTGCATACCCCTGAAATCTCGTAACTTGATCGAATTCACAAAGGAGGGCATATAGAGACCGATAACAAGCACCATCCAGAGGAAGATGAAACCAAATGTTCGCGGTGCCAGCGTTAGTTTCAGTTGACTATATCCGGTGAAAAAGTGACTCTGTGCTCGGAATTCCTTACCAACGGATTGCTCGTAATTCCCCATAGCCGCTGGTTTGATCGAGAATGCACTTTGAGCAGCTACATTAAGAATCGAGTTAAGCTGGTCTGGATTCGTTAAATAATATTTAAGTATGGATACAAATCCATAACGACTGTAGAAATTCTCTTCGAGAAGTGGTGAATTTACGTCTATAGTCACGTACTTTTCATAATGGATACTGTTCTTCAGAATGGCGTATTGCTCATCCATACCTAACGCTTTTAAAGCAGCCTCTGGATCAGGTGATTCCTTCAGCACCCCTCGGGTCATGGCATGGAACTGGTTAATATTCACAAACTCATTTGAGATATTCAAATACGTGAACACACCTGCGAACAACATCAGAGCAAGAGAAGCCATCGTCAGGATGCGAAAAATTTTATCTCTACGAATCCAGAGAAGTGAACATCCCAGAACAGCAATGATCATACCCACTGGAGCATTCTGCTGCTTGGAAGTAGTCAGGATCAGCGTGCTAATCACGAATACGGCCAGCATCGCGTAGTCATTGTATCTTTTTCGATATAACATCAGCCACGAAGCGAACATGAAAATCATCATGATCATCACAACGCTCTCGCCGTAAAAGGAGTTGAAATAAGCCGTGTACCCGGTATCTCCGAATATAAAAATAGCAATACCTGCAATGATGAATCCCTGTTTTCGGGACATCCTCCATGTAATAGCCTCTATTAATAAGTAAATTGCGATTACATATAGAATCGTATAAATCGCCGCTTGAAAGCGGATGTCGAATACCTCACTACTGAAGAACAACTTGTTAAGACCTATAGCCAGCTTGATAAATAATGACTGAGAGGAAAATAACATTGCGCCATTCTCATTAAAATATTGAAAGATTCCATATTGCTTCACAAAATAACCAAAGTACTGACTGTCATAATCCGGCAGATTGAAATAGAGTCCGTTACTATAAATGCTACGAAAAAAGTCACCATTATCCGCCATTCCGACATACGGGGCTGTGAACAGGGCGATGACGGTTATAAGCAGCACTCCAAAAGCAGTGATAAAAGCTGGGGACAACGGCAACGATAAGTTAGCAAGTGTTATCCCTTGCCTTAGAGATGGTTTCACCGTGTTGTTCATCATGCAGGTTCACCTTCAATACGTTAAGTTTAAGTTAATAGACATAGGCCAGTAATGCCATCAGGTTGTCAAAAGAATAGGCTTGGCCGCTTGCCACATCGCCGAACCCTCCGTACAGTGGGCTACCCACATCTGTCACTCTGAACTCGTTCATTCTTTCGATGCTTTTATGGTAGAGAGATTCATCCCCGATTTCTGCGCCAATCATAGCCGTAATGGCATAAATGGCTGTGGACCGGATATCGTTCAGCGGCTTACCTTCTCTCGAATATTGCCCATACAACGTTCCAGCTTCGACCTGCTGCTTGATAAAATCAATGCTGGTGGATTTCTGCTGATCTACCTCTGCTAAGGCTAGAATGGATAGAAGCGACTCTACTGTATTAATATTCTCCGAACTATAATTGCCGGTCTCATAATTAAACCGTGTCTCATAAAAAGGAAATTCATCCGATAAATATCCATCTTCTAGTATATTCTTCAAATGATTCGATAAATTGATACTAATTTGGCTAGGAATCGACAATTTTAGCAAAGTGCCCAAATTAATATAACACAAAGTGACGAACGAGTTGGTTATTTTGTAATTTTCATCATAAAAATCATACACATTCCCATTTTTTACATTGTATTTATAAAATCTTTCGCCATATTTATCTGCTTCAGCTGTATACCGTTCATCCCCAAACTTATCCCCCGCCTCATAAAGCGCCCGAATCATACGCAAATCATCAACGGCAGCATTCAGTGGATATAACTTCTGCTGTTTAAGACTATAACGGTAGCTGAAACCGCTGTTCATATCAAAGGTTTGCTTAGCCAGTTTCCATTCTTCTGCAAATCGTTCTTGTTGGCCGCTACGTACAGCTGCCAGCATACTGAGAGATGCCGATTCACTTAGAACCTCATGTCCACTCGCTGCTTCCGCCGATTGATCCGTTTCAAGTAAATTAGTATATACACCGTACTCACCTGTGAGTTTCGAGGTAATGAATTGCTCTAAGTCATCTAATTCCTGCGTCTGGGTTACCGTAGTATTATGATCTGAATCTTCGCGATCGGGTAACTCCGTATGAATAGTAGCAGGTGGAGTCGATGTTGGTGTTGATATTGGTGCTGCCGTATTTTCGCAAGCCGTTAGACCCGTGACACCTACTAGAACCGACAGTGCAGCAGCGATTATTTTTCTCAAATGATCACTTCCCTTAGCATTTCCTTATGCTACCTAGTATTATCTATAACGGTAATATACATCATATACTCAAACCTTCTATACCCCTTCATATGCAAAAGGCCTTATCTGGCACCCCATTCGGCAACAGATAAGGCTTTTTTTGAAAAACTTTACTTTTTTCTATTTGTCGCTTCTTACTTAACATCGTCGCTAAATGATCGAAACCTCAGCTCCCGAAAATCCGCCTATTCCATCTATTTCTGGCCTAACCCTTAATCTTACGATACGTCTCTACATCGGAAACAACATACAATCTAGCATCCTTAGGAATAGCCTGATCCAGCTTTCGATTGATGCTAAGATCACTACGATCCGACAACAAGGTCGCGCCTTGCAGAAGCAAGTTCTGAAACGCATCTCCATATGTCTTCCATGCGGTATTCACTGGAATCTCATAAATATCATCACCATATTTACGGCTCAGCAGCTGCGTTATTACTTCAGAATTCCCCTCTTGCAGAGCGGATCGAACAGCCAGTCTGGAGATGGCATCATGCGAGAGAACGAACTCGTTTACTCGGACATGCCTGAAATTCTGAATATTCTTCTCTTGCATTATTTCTACGGTCGTATGTACTTGTGGCGCAATTCGCTCGATACTGGAGGCAATTAATAAGGATTTACCGTCGACTAGCGACGCTTCATCAATCCGTGTGTCGCCGAACACAATGGCTGCTCTTGCTTCATGGATGTTAGCCTTGAGTAGAATCTCATCACTGGAGGCATCGCCACTTATGAAGTGAACTTGATCCATATGTTCCAAAGGATGACTTCCTGTCTCATCAATAATGACAATGTGGCATTTCGGCGAATAGCATAGAACCTCATCTACGGCAGCTTGTGCTTTCTTACTCCAATTTATTAAAAGTACATGATCCTTCCCCCGAAAGCTCAACGTCCCCGCTCCTCTCCTTCTCTGCACCTCCGCAATGGAGTCGATGACCTTACCAATGACCAAGCTGAGGAGACCGATACCAAAGATGTATAGAAACATGGTAAACAGTTTTCCAACTACGGTCTCTGCAAAGTAATCTCCATACCCTACTGTCGCCATCGTTGTCATAACCCAGTAAAAAGCATTAAACCAGCTATGAAATGTACCCGGCTCAATCAGGTAAGCAATCGACGCACTAAGAACTATAAAGATTAGAATAATTAGCCCTATCGATCGTTTGCGTAACCGCATCATCTTGGTGGAAATTCTCAGCAACAGATGCATCTGCCCACCCCTTCTTCACATCAAGCTAAAACGCCTTCGGCGTCCTTTAAGGACGGTAAGCGTTTATGCGAGAAATATAAGGATAATGTATAACGTAAAACTTATACTTTCTTATATTTTCAATAAGGCTGCCGCTCGATGGATGGATCGGGGCAACCTTTGTGTTGTCCTATTGCAAATTCGTACTAAACAATCAGACTGCTAATCGCAAATGCGGTTCCAATAAATACCAAGCAAAGCATAGTACCTACAGCTACATTCCCCTTCTCCAGATGCTCTGAAATCTTAAAGGTTGGGGTCACCAATTCAAAAATCCAGTAAGCTGCTATCAGGCACACATAACCCACCGCAAACCAAATGATCATGTGCAAAATTGAAGTATTCGTATACGCTGCTACCCCAATAATAATAGCCGTTGCCAGAAACTTACCGCCTAACGCCAAAGCTACAGCCACATTGCCCTTCTTCAGCTCCTCCATATCTTTAAACGGAGTCATCAAGCCAAAGATTACCATGCCTAATACTTGCAAAAGAATAATCACAAATACACTCACAACCAAATTAACCACAATCATCACTTCGCCCACCCCCGAAATTTCGCATACGCCGAATCATAGTCGGCAAAATCATGTACTTCCTCAAGGACTACGGAAGCGGTTTTCTGTTTCTCTAGCGCTGTATAGCGTTCATCATCAATCGGCTGCTTAATCCGATTACCTGAAGGGAGCTCAAGCACCGCAAAGTTTCTTGTCTTATCCTTATATTTAGTCTTATATACCCCAACAAGATCAACATCAGTGGTTACCGACACTTTAAGATTGGTAAGATCCTCTGCCGCTGTTTTTTCATCTGCATAAGACTTAATAGTGCTCCATGAAGACAGACGAACTTCGTTCTTCTGATCGGCATCCGTAATTAGCTCGGCGTCCATGAACTGAAGCGTCCAAATTTTATCGCCAGTAGCATAATTCCCATCATTCGGTAGCAGTTCATTGTCCGGCAAAACCGTCATGTCACTCCCAATTAAATCCCCTACGGTACTCTCTACCACCCGGTAGTCCCACGGTACCCGTGCTACACTATCTGATGTTTCAGCTGTTCCTGTATCAAATACACTGCCCTGATTACTGGAACATGCGCTAAGCAACAGTACCGTCAGAAGCATCATACATAAGGCTCCGATTCGGGCTTTCTTGCTCTTATCCAATTATCTCACTCCCAACGCAATAAAATGACTGGCATTGCCTGTAATCAATCCGCCCGCTCGGCCGAGCATACCACAAGGCTTCCCGTTAATCACGAACATACCTGTCAGTAAATGAAATTCACCCTCTGAAGTCGTTATCCGTGCTAAATCGGCTCTTTTTTGATACACAGAGGGGAAGAGCTGACTACTGTCATAACCGTCTTCATCTTCAAGCTCTAACGCACCACTATCATCAAACATGCGCACCGAACCCCCTTCACGACCAAAAACAGATTTGGACACAAAGTTCCCTGAGAATACAGGCTTATTATAAGTAGGCAAAATATAGCGCGAGATCGTCTCTCTCTCTTCCTTATCGAATAGCAGGCCCAGCTCATACATTCCCCACACTGCTGCGACCAGTCCCTTGGACTGGAGCAATATACTGTGAGGGCCGTTAAAGAGCTGAAGATTTCCTTGCTCTACCGCATAGGCGAGGGCATCGCCGCCTTCATCAACAGCCATCCACTCTTTAGGATATAAGGCGAACATCCGCTCAATCACACGGTCCTCCCCATCCTTGAGAATTCCGTTGTCGACCCACAGATCAAGACAATCCACACACTGGATATCGAGACCACTGTGCTTCACTAATGCTTCAATCGTACCTGAATCTTCAAGATGAGATCCATAAGCGACACAAGCTGCGGTATCCGGACGTTCTACCTGCCAAGCTGCCGCAACTTGTTCCTTCATCCCTTGATTTGGACTCTGCACACCAGCTTGCTCACAGATCCACGGTGTAGCTATCGAAGCTTCCACATAACCTGTTGGGGTGTCCGCATTCAGTTCGAGCAGCTTAATCGTCCCATCATGGGCTATGGCAAAGTCGAATCTGGCATACCGACTAATGAATCCTTCTTCTGGCATAGGGCACCCATCAAGCATCTCCCAAAGTACAGGGGGAATTCCAAGCAGTTCATACAAATCGCGCTTTAGATGTACATAGCGAACCGCTTTATCGAGGATGGCCCAGAGCTTTGATGAGGCTTCTTCAAGCTCCTTATAAGTGTCCCTGCGCATTACAGCAATTGCATCCAACCAATACTCTTCATCCTCAAGATCCGCCCAAGTGAACCCAAGCTCATACAACGCTTTAACCCGCGGACCTCTTTCAAGCTCAGACTGATCTAGAATTTCAAATACACTCTGCTGATCACTCATCCGCCAAAACCACTCTTGCTTGAGCCTGATCTCGAAGAGGACTTCGAACCTGAGCCAGATTTAGAGTTCTTCGAAGAATTTAAGCCGCTGGAAGTGCCACCGATTCCAGTCTTTGAAGAAGAACCTCTTCTCGTGATGGAACCGGTGGAGGACGTCGAAGTTTTAGGTTTCACTACTGAACCGGGGACCTTCTTATTCTGGAACTTCTCGCTGTTATAAGTAGGCGGTTTATAAGTTGTTCTCGTGCCTCCATAATAAGTTGGACGCTCCTTGGACCATCCTCTAGAAGAGTAATTGCCACCACTGTTAAACAACATGTGATACAGAAGCAAATCATCCCAACCAAAGCCTGAATGGTATCCACCATAGTTATTCACTACAGTCGTTCCATTATTGGTTACAACACCTTGGCCTCCTTGTTCTACCTCTTGCGCACCTTCCGGATATGGAATATTCCAATCCACATTTTTGTCAAAATAGGCTTTAACCTCTTCGGTAGACCAGGATACCAGCTGCGGTTCGTCTCCAGAAGTATTTGCGCTAGCCCCTGCGCCGCCAGGAATAAACATAGCATTCGCTAACAAAGCTATACCTAGCGAAGTAGATAATACTCGAATGGGCTTTCCATCAGAGGTGAATAATTTGGATACAGCTAATTCCTTATCCTTTTCATCTTTAGACATCGTAAGGTTCTCCTTCCCTTATCTCAATCATTCGTTGTGCATCGGAACAAGCAGAAGCTCCAGCTTGCCTTCATCTACATTCAGCCGTCCTTCAACCGTTTCATATTCAACACTGCCAACCACAATATAATTGACATTCTCTAGCGCTGCGATCATATTCATGCTCCACGTGCGTTCCTCAATGACTCGCAGCCCGCCTTCCGGCATTTTTTCAAATAAGATTACTTTCATCCCATTGTCCATTATTACCATTCCTTCCTTAGTTCTGCTATAGCATCTGATACGTCTTTATCACCTTTTCGTTTCAGTTCTAGGCAGGAATAGATTGCCTAGTATTACTCTTGGAATGAGAACGTCTATATAAGAGCAGAATTCCTAACGAGCACAAGCTAACGAGGTGATACAGAAAGATTCAGAGCAAACATAGCCATAACGGCTGCAAGTATACAATGTCCAATCAATAAAACGTCCCACATAACGGGTCAGAAATGCAGATAATAGTGCTCCCGGTGCGATATACAAACCAATCATCAGCGCTGATTTATCGAACAGATTAGCGAGCGCAAGCGGCATCAGGAACAAGTTCCCTAAGTTCAGCACCAGAATACAAAAGCCTACGGCAACCAGTTTCAGGTAACCCGGCATGGTAAGCAGCTGCGGATTAATGAATGATTCCTTGGCCGTCTTTAGATGTAAGGCATGCACGATAATAGACACTATCCCCACCGCTAGCCATACAAGCGACTGGGTAGTTACGGCTACCGGCAGCACGATAAGCACCAGGCAAGTAATTCCGAACAATCCGTTCCAGCCAAAGTACTGGCTGATGACGCCTCCGACAAATAGGACCCAAACCAAAGGCCATTGCACTACCCGCCGAGATCATTGCAATAGCGCGCCGCGTCTTTCAATCGGAACATAGCGACTGGCGAGTACAAGCCCCAATCCAGCCATAGATCCAGCACCCGCAGATTGCACAATTCTCGTGAGCAATAGCATATTAAAGTCATGTGCGAACAATCCAAACACTGATGCTGTCCCAAGTGTAATTAAGCCAATGGTCAAAAGCTTGCGAATCGGCACTAAGTCGGATAACCGGCTATAAATAACCGTCGATAATGCATATCCAATCGAATAGCTGGAAATCACCTATAGCCTAGGTCAGCAGAAATTTGGAGATCCTGAATAATGGTTGGCAGCGATACATTAAACATCGTTGTGTTCATCACTACAATAAAGAGGCACACCGTCCATAATGACATGACTATTTTATCATTCATTACTACTTTCTCATTCATTGCTACTCCATCCCTGTCCTAATTTATCTATACATGCTCAACTAATTTTATGCCTATAAAAAGAGGTTGGCAATTAGAATAGGAGGATTATTTGCGCCACATCAACCCACACACCAGTTCGAACAGCTCCATATAGTTGCGTGGATTTTTACCCGTCAACGTATGAATGCGATTAAGCCGATAATTCAGTGTGTTTCGGTGAATATTCAACTTTTGTAACGTTCGATTATGATCTCCATTCTCCGCAATAAATACTTGCAGTGTTTCCAATCAGACCCGTCTTGTGCTAATGATAAGGTCTTAGGGGGAATTGATTGACTTGTACATGGGAAAGTAAAGATATATTATAACGCGCATGAACTAGGGAAAGAGTGTTTACAAGGGTTCGCATAGTGACTTTTTAAATAGGAGGTAGTAGCCATGAGGGGTTTGACAAAAGAAATTGCGATGGAAATTGTTCGACGTACGATGCATGTGATTGGGTACAACGTCAATGTTATGGACAAGCGAGGACGAATTATTGGATCTGGAGATGGTAAGCGATTAGGGCAATCACATGAGGGTGCATTACTCGCGATCGAGCGTCGTGGTAGATTCGAGATTGATCAGGAGAGCGCCGCTAGATTGCAGGGGGTATTGCCTGGGACGAACCTTGTTATTGAGTTTGAGGATGAGATTGTTGGTGTTATTGGGATTACAGGTGATCCTAAGGAAGTGACGAAGTATGGTGAATTGGTGAAGATGACGGCGGAGATGTATCTTGAGCATATGAAGCTGTTAGAGCAGGCCCAATGGGACAAGCGAATGAAAGAGAATTTCCTACTCGCGGTGATGAATGGCGATGAGGGGAATGTGCAGACATTGCGACATCAAGCACAGCAGATTCATTTTCAGGTGGATAAGCCTCATATCGCATGCATCATTGAATTAATTGATCGTAATGAAGATGAGCTAATGACGACAATGAAGCGGGTAGCTGATGTATTGGAAGGACGCCCGGCTGTTCAATTGATTACCATTCGTAATGCCAGACAAGTTGTTCTGATCAAGGAGCATCTCCACGAGCGGAAGCCACATACGGATATATGTGAAGGAATTCACCAGATAAGACGTTGGTTAGATGTAAAGGAGATTTCTCCACTACGTATCGCGGTAGGCAAACCTTTTACAGGGATTCAAGGGATGATGAAGTCCATTCAATCCGCAGAGGATACGATGCGTGCAGGCTATGCAATATATCCGGATGAGCCGGTTTATTATGCAACGGATCTGCAACTGGAGACGATGGCCGTTCCGAGTGTGCATAATTGGATGTCAGAGGAGTTGCTGCAGCTATGGGCGCATTTTATGGAGGAGGATCGTAGTGGCGAGCTTCAGCAGACATTAGAACTATTTTACATCGAAAATGGGGAGCAACAGCATATAGCTGAACGACTGCGTATTCATCGGAATACGTTACGTTACCGACTCCAGCGTATAACCGAGCTCACAGGGAAAGATCCAAGAAATTATCAGGAGCTGTTCCTACTCATGAGTGCGCGTTGGTTATATTTGTTGGAACATTCTGGCACGTGTCGTGATAAATAGGACGATTATGTTCATATGCACAAAAAAAGACATCAATCGGTGCGAAATGTTTATTTCTTTGCCTAATGAAACGCTTCCAAAATATCGCTAAAGTATATGTATAAGCTCAAACCACATATTCGACATATACGATTCTATGTAAAACTGGGGAGGAATAACTCATGACAGTGAGTGTAAGCGTTTTAGGTGCTTTAGCGGCATTGGTTGTGGCAATCGTTCTAATATTGAAAAAAGTACCGCCAGCCTACGGCATGATGATTGGTGCGTTAGTAGGTGGTTTAATCGGCGGCGTGAGTATGGTTGATACCATTACACTGATGATGGATGGTGCCAAAGGGATGATTCCTGCCGTGCTTCGTATCTTGGCAGCAGGTGTGTTAGCAGGTGTATTGATTGAATCAGGCGCTGCGAAAAAGATTGCAGAGACGCTGGTTCAGAAGGTCGGCGAGACACGAGCATTACTCGCATTAGCATTAGCAACAATGGTTCTTACAGCGGTCGGCGTATTCGTGGATGTAGCTGTTATTACTGTAGCACCCATTGCATTAGCTATTGCACAACGTGCGAATCTATCGAAATTGGCAATCCTGATCGCTATGATCGGTGGCGGTAAAGCCGGTAACATCATGTCACCAAACCCGAATGCGATTGCAGCATCAGATGCATTTCACATTCCATTAACTTCGTTGATGGCAGCAGGTATAATCCCAGCTGCGTTCGGGATTATCGTAACGTACTTCATCGCAAAGCGTTTAAACAATAAAGGTAGTAAAGTAGCAGCTTCTGAGGTAACGAATAATCCGAATGAGCAGCTTCCAAGCTTCTTTGCAGCCATTCTAGCTCCACTTGTAGCAATTATCTTGTTATCCCTTCGTCCAATTGCAGGCATCGTAGTCGATCCAGTTATCGCACTTCCAGTTGGAGGTATCATAGGTGCCATTGCAATGGGAAGATTTAAGAAGTTAAATGAGTTCGCTGTATTTGGTCTTGGTAAAATGACTGGTGTAGCCGTCATGTTAATCGGGACAGGTACACTAGCTGGTATCATTGCAAATTCGCAATTGAAGGATGTTATTATCGATGGCCTTACGGCATCTGGCCTACCGGCATACTTGCTTGCTCCAATCAGTGGTGCGTTAATGTCTCTTGCAACAGCATCGACAACAGCAGGTACAGCCGTAGCGAGCTCTGTGTTCGGCTCCACCATTATGGGACTTGGCGTAGCTTCGCTAGGAGCGGGGGCAATGATTCACTCTGGTGCGACTGTATTAGACCACATGCCTCACGGTAGCTTCTTCCACGCAACAGGTGGTAGTGTGAACATGCAGATGAAAGAACGTCTGAAATTGATTCCTTATGAAACTGTGGTTGGTCTAACACTAGCGATCGTTTCGACATTAGTATTTGGTGTATTCCAATGGTTCGTATAACGAATATCGAAGCACGAACAACACAAAAGGAAGTGGAGAGCATGAAGTTTGTATTGGCGCCAGATTCATTTAAAGAAAGTATGACAGCAATGGAAGCCTGTGAGGCCATAGAACGAGGACTTCGTTCCTCTTTTCCCGATGCAGAATATATTAAAGTTCCGATGGCAGATGGCGGCGAAGGTACGGTTCAATCGCTCGTCGATGCGACAGGAGGACGAATTGTACAATGTGACGTAACAGGGCCGCTCGGTCACCCTGTGAATGCATTTTATGGCATTATGGGAGATGGAAAGACCGCGATTATCGAAATGGCAGCTGCTTCTGGACTTGGACTTGTACCGAAGGAAGAGCGTAATCCGTTGATCACCACGACAAAAGGTACAGGAGAGCTCATCGTTCATGCGCTGAATGCAGGCGTACGTTCCATTATTATGGGTCTGGGTGGCAGTGCGACGAACGATGGCGGTGTAGGCATGGCGCAAGCGCTTGGATTCCGCTTCTTACGAGAAGATGGAACGGAGATTGGATACGGTGGAGGATCGCTTAGTGAAGTTACTCGTATTGATAGTGCTCATGTAGATCCGAGACTTCAAGGTCTCCAAGTGGTAGCCGCATGTGACGTGGACAATCCGTTAACTGGGGAGCGTGGAGCATCCGCCATCTTTGGCCCGCAAAAGGGTGCAACACCCGACATGGTGAAGCAATTGGATGCAAATCTTACACATTTCGCAAACATCATTGAGCGCGATCTCGGTAAAGAAGTGAATGATACAGCAGGTGCGGGTGCAGCAGGTGGACTAGGTGCTGGCGTGATGGCCTTCCTAGGAGCCAAGTTGAAGCGAGGCGTAAACATCGTCGTCGATGCCATGAATCTTGCGGATAAAGTGAAAGATGCGGATTATGTCATCACAGGCGAAGGTGGTATGGATAGCCAAACCGTCTATGGCAAGACACCGATTGGTGTTGCCAAAGTAGCACAAGCCGCTGGTGTACCTGTTATTGCCTTGGCAGGCTCCCTCGGTAATGGCGTAGAAGCCGTGTACGAGCATGGTATCGATATGTTCTTCTCCATCGTGCCTGGGGTATGTACGCTAGATAAAGCGCTCAATAATGCTTCCTTCAACATGGAGCGCACCGCGCGCAATGTAGGTACATTAATCAAATATAGTAAACGTTAATTACAAGCAAAAACGCCTTCGGGGTCCTTATAAGGACGGTAAGCGGTTATGCGGGAAATATAAGGATAATTTAAAGCGTGGAACATATAAATCATTATATTTTAAAAAAAGATCTGACCCGTGCCATGAAGCAGAGTCAGATCTTTTATTTCGTTTTTGCAGGTAACCTAGGTTTATACTTCACCCAGGCTTGGTCTTTTATCATGAATCAAATAAGTTTAGGAGACTTGAGATTCCTTAGCAAGAACAGGTACGGTGTTATCCTCTACCTGCACATCATCCTTTGTCTTGGAGAGGAAAATGTTCAGCACAATCGCTGTAAGCGAACCGGATACGATACCGTTCTGTAGCAGCATCCGAGCAAATTCAGGCAGCTCTGCGAACATTGCAGGAAGTGTTGCTGAACCTAAGCCCACAGCGATACTGCATGCAGCAATCAGTAGATTACCATCCTTACGCAGATCTACATCGGATAGAATGGAGATTCCGGAAACGGCAACCGATCCGAACATGACAATCATGGCTCCACCAAGTACGGCATTCGGTACAATCGTCGACAAGGCAGCCAGCTTTGGCAGTAGTCCTAGTACAATCATGATCCCGCCAGCGGCAAAAATAACATTACGAGTCTTAATGCGAGACAGCGAAATCAAACCCACATTTTGAGAAAAAGCAGTGTATGGGAAGGCATTAAAAATTCCGCCCAGCATAATCGCTACTCCCTCGGAACGCAGTCCGTTTACGATCTGCTTCTGTTCAACTTTCTGATCAATTACTTTACCTACAGCAAAATAAACCCCAGTAGACTCCACCATACTAACAATATTAACGATAATCATAGTAAAGATTGCGGTAAGACTGAACTCAGGCCATCCGAAGTAGAACGGCTGTGCGATGCTTACCCAAGAAGCGTCACCTACCGTGGAAAAGTTAACGATACCCATTCCATAAGCAATTGCAGTACCCACCACTAAGCCGACCAGAACAGATATGGAGCGTAGAAATCCTGTGGCGAAACGGTTAACCGCTAGAATGACAAGTAGTGTAATCAGTGCAAGCAGCAAATTGCGGGGGTGTCCAAAATCAGCGCTGCCTTCTCCGCCAGCAACATTATTCATAGCTACTGGAATAAGTGATAGCCCGATAATAGTCACGACAGAACCCGTTACAATGGTCGGGAAGAATTTCAGCAGCTTCCCATAAAGTGGGGCTGCAAGAACAACGAACAAACCGGAAATAATGATCGCACCGTACGCAGTCGCCAGATTATGTGTCGAGGCAATCGCGATAATCGGACCAACCGCTGTAAAGGTACATCCAAGAATAACTGGGAGCCTGCTACCAAAATACTTGGTGCCCATAATTTGCAGCAGTGTAGCCAATCCGCAAGTGAACAAATCGGCTGCGATGAGGTAGGCCATTTGAGTCCCATTCAACTTCAAGGCGCCCCCAACAATCAGCGGTACGATAACTGCTCCTGCATACATAGCTAGTACATGCTGAAGACCTAACGTAAATACCTTTTGCTTGCTTAACATCCCGCACTCTCCTTGATTTTCTCTAATGAGCTTTCATTATCAATGAAGTGAATTTCACCTGGTGACATAGATGCAATACGGGCCAAGGCATGTACTTCTATGCCTCTGTTCTCCAGAAGGCTCCGACCTTCTTGGAAGCTCTTTTCAATGACACAACCGACGCCTAGGAGCTCTGCTCCCGACTCTTTCACGATATCAACCAGCCCCACAAGAGCAGCACCAGTAGCAAGGAAATCATCCACAATGAGCACATTGTCATCTGGTCCAAGATATTTCTGAGAGACACTGACCAAATAATCCTCTTGGCGTGTAAAGGAATGTACAGGCGCTGAGTAAACCGCCTCCGAGAGGGTTACTGCTTTCTTTTTCTTCGCGTAAATAAACGGTACACCTAATGCAATTGCAGTAGCCATAGCGAACTGAATCCCACTAGCTTCAATAGTAATCACTTTCGTGATCGGCTGATGACCGAACAACTTTTTGAACTCCTGACCGATTTGCAGCGCAAGCTCCGTATCGACCTGATGATTCAGAAATGAATCTACCTTCAGTACCGTATCTGATAAAATAAGACCCTCTTGTCTAATGCGCTCTTGAAGTACCTTCATCGTGAACTGATCTCTCCTTCTTCATTAAAAAAACAAAAAAAGGACAAATCCCTTGAGTCGTTTCTCTCAAGTGAATCTGTCCTTCTGGGCTTTTGTCCCTTAGTGGTGTAACACTGTGTAGTGTCCGCATCGCTCGGTCCAGGCCTTCCCTCCATAGTCAGGAAGCGGAACCCTAGATGCGCTATTTCACTCATAGTCGGATAATTACGATGGTTATCCGGTAGAAACTTATGGGCCATATCCCCAAGATTATATGAGTTGACAAGCATAAATGCCTTCGGCGTCCTTATAAGGACGGTAAGCGTTTATGCGAGAAATATAAGGATAATGTATAATGTGAAACTTATACTTTCTTATATTTTTATAAATGTTCGGTATGAATACCTTGTATATCTTACACGCTCTGTCTGGTGCTTACAAGCAAAATTTTAATCATTTTTCATACCATTTTCAGGCTATATTCATGAAATACAATTGTTTACATTTAGTAGTTACTGCTCCAATATCTTCTGCGCCGTCTCAATGCTCAACGTTCGGTCCAATATTCCTGTGCAATATATAGCAAACAAACTAACAGGCGAGGTGCTAAATATGAACAATCTAAAGTGGGCAATCATAGGCCCAGGAAAAATAGCTGCCGAATTCGCTGCTGCTCTGAAAGAAATTGGTCTACATCTCCACACCACATAGCAATCACTATGAATACATCATAGAAAGCTTGCAGAACTTCAGGAAATCGCCGAGCTTGCCAAACGTAAAGACCTAATCGTCGCCGAAGCTATGACCATCTACCATATACCCTTGCACAAAAAGCTGCGGCAAATCATTGATGAAGGTAAGATCGGACGCAGCTTCGAATCATAAACTGAAAACTATAGATCGAGCATCATCTAAAGCGTTGGCAGCCCCTTGAAACCAAGGAGGCCCAACGCTTTTTTTGTCGCGGATAATATTTTTGAAACGGATGACAATATCCTTAGGCGATATCTCATAGGTACTTTTTAGTACCTATAGCACTTTAAAGTACGTACTATACTTAAGTGACACATGCCTTCATAATTGCACTTACCGGCCGGTGATTAACAGAGTGTAGGAGTGAAAGACATGTTGCTAGATCAAAAAAGAAGCACCCTGGCACTCTTGGCTTTAGCCATTAGCGCCTTTGCGATCGGAACCACCGAGTTTATCAGTGTAGGGCTGCTGCCTTTAATCGCTGATGACCTGCATATACCGCTGACCACCGCAGGATTAACAGTTACTTTATACGCTTTAGGGGTAACTTTTGGCGCCCCGATCTTAACGTCCCTGACCACGGCGATATCGCGTAAAACATTATTGCTAATCATTATGATTGTTTTTATCCTCGGCAATAGTCTTGCCGCGGCTGCGGACGGAATTATAGTTCTGCTAATAGCTAGAGTAATATCCGCCCTATCGCATGGCCTGTTCATGTCGATTGCCTCGACCATTGCCGCCGACCTCGTACACGAGGATCGTAAGGCCAGTGCTATTGCGATCATGTTCACAGGGCTAACCGTAGCTACTGTTACTGGCGTCCCACTGGGTACTTTTCTAGGACAACAGCTAGGCTGGCGAGCTGCATTCATCGCCATTATTGCCATCGGGCTTATAGCGCTCATCGGTAATCTGTTCTTGGTCCCTGCCACAGGGCTGCGGAAAGGAACCCGAACGTCGCTTCGTGAGCAAGTTAAACTCGTGACGAACGGACGATTGCTGCTGGCCTTCGCAATCACTGCTTTAGGATATGGAGGCACATTTGTAGTCTTTACTTATTTATCGCCGCTTCTTCATGAAATCAGCGGTTTCAAAGAGAACACCGTTGCGGTCATCCTTCTTGTTTATGGCATAGCGATTGCTATCGGCAACGTCATTGGAGGTAAAGCAGCCAACCGTAAACCTATGAATGCCCTATTCTACATGTTTGCTGTACAAGCTGTTGTACTGTTCGTCTTAACCTTTACCGCTCCCTATAAAGTGGCTGCACTACTCACGATCTTCTTTATGGGTCTGTTAGCCTTCATGAACGTACCCGGACTGCAAGTACATGTAGTTACACTTGCTGATCGATATGCTCCAAGTGCGAGAGACGTAGCATCTGCGCTGAATATTGCTGCTTTTAACGCTGGTATTGCCATCGGGGCCTATCTTGGCGGTATCGTGACGGATCATATGGGACTAATTCATACCACTTGGGTGGGTGCAATAATGGTTCTATCCGCGGTATTCCTAACAGCCTGGAGTCGTGCGCTGGAGAAGAAAGATGAGACCCTTCTCCAGTCTGAAGCTGCTTAATAAGCTTTCCAATAACAACCCAAATAAACTTTTAAATATCTTAGGAGGTTAATTTTATTATGGCTCAACATCTACAGGATACAACTACATTGCACAACGGGGTAAACATGCCTTGGCTCGGACTCGGAGTATTTAAAGTCGAAGAAGGCGCAGAGCTGGTACAAGCGATTAAATCCGCAATTGCACATGGCTACCGCAGCATCGACACAGCAGCGATTTATGAGAATGAGACTGGCGTAGGTCAAGCGATCAAAGAAGCTTTGCAGGAGAACAACCTGTCCAGAGAAGATCTCTTCGTAACTTCAAAGGTCTGGACTGCAGATATGGGCTATGAAGAAACCATTGCCGCCTATGAGACTAGCCTAGCTAAGCTTGGACTTGAATACCTTGATCTATATCTTATCCACTGGCCGGTAAAAGGAAAATATAAAGAGACTTGGAGAGCGCTTGAAACATTGTATAAAGAGGGGCGCGTAAAAGCGATCGGGGTCAGCAATTTCCAGATCCATCATCTTGAAGATGTGATGAAGGATGCGGAAATTAAGCCGATGGTTAACCAAGTTGAGCTCCATCCTTATTTGAGTCAGCAAGAGTTGCTTAGCTTCTGCAAAGAACATGGAATCCAATTGGAAGCTTGGTCTCCGTTAATGCAAGGGCAATTGTTGGGTCAGCCTGTACTGAAACAAATTGCAGCTAAATACGGCAAATCCGTAGCTCAAGTGATTGTCCGTTGGGACCTACAACGTGGGATT
The DNA here is from genome assembly GCF_037977235.1 of Paenibacillus sp. FSL K6-0276. Taxonomy (NCBI): domain Bacteria; kingdom Bacillati; phylum Bacillota; class Bacilli; order Caryophanales; family Paenibacillaceae; genus Paenibacillus; species Paenibacillus sp. FSL K6-0276. Next base: position 5,900,780 of record NZ_CP150276.1, read on the forward strand.
ATTACCATTCCAAAGTCCACTAAAGAGCACCGAATCATCGAAAACGTAGCTGTGTTTGATTTTCAGTTAACAGAAGAGGATATGACTCTAATTAACGCCCTGAATCAAGATCAACGGGTTGGTCCAGACCCAGACAATTTCGACTTCTAAGGAACAACGTAACAGCAATGACCTATGACAAGAAGAAACGGCATTGCCGTCCTTTTAGGAACGGAATCCGTTTCTGCGGGAAATAGAAGGATAGTAAATGGCGTGGAACATATAAATTCTTATATTTTGACGTAAAAAGATCCCATCCCTTATCAATCATAGGGTTGGGATCTTCTTTATAATGCGGCATTACATCATTTTAATTTCAAGCAATTCATATTTGATGATACCCATTGGTGCATTTACACTAACGATATCGCCGACTTTTTTACCCAGCAATTCCTTGCCTAACGGGCTTTCATAGGAGATCTTATTATCTAGCACATCAGCTTCAGCAGCCCCTACAATTCTATATTCAATCTTCTCGGAGTACTCTATGTCATTCAGGATTACAATACAGCCCATACTAACCTTCGACAAATCCATCTTACTCTCATCCACGATCCGGGCTTTGGTCAACATTTTCTCCAGAATCATAATACGAGTCTCCATGAACGATTGATCATCCTTGGCCGAATGGTACTCACTATTTTCCTTCAAGTCTCCATAGCTGATCGCCAATTTAAGCCGGGCTGCCAATTCCTTGCGCCCTACGCCTTTCAGTTCCTTCAGCTCTTCTTCTAATTTAGCCAACCCTTCTTTGGTCAAGAACACTTCTTCATTAGACATGTTTACAACTCCTATTTTGGATGCTTTATTGTATTTTAACCTATATTTCATAATCATGCGAAAAGAAAAATCCCTGCCACAATTGAACATTGGGCAAGGATGTCAATGCTGCATCATTATTCTGGCAAATGCTCTTTACAGAAAAGGAGCAGCGCTGCTTCCTCATCCTCTTCCATATCAAAATCAAGCAACTGACCTGTTGTGGTCTCCTGCAGATCATAACTCACGATGCTGACCTGATCTTCATCCACTTTAATAATCGCTCTAGCGGATACTCCGTTCTCTACATACAATTCATCATCTTCTGGAACGTCCAGTTGAACCACGAATTCATACCGCTTACCGGTTAGTATACCAAAAGGATCCTTTACATTCTCCACGTTGTAGCTCGTAAATGTCAACATTGCTCAATCAACCTCTTTTCCTAATACCTGCCACGTCATTGTATCACAAAAAGCTGCATGAAGGAGTCGACTCGTCCATCAAGCCATAGCTTTAGACTTCTTGATCTGTTTGCTTCGCAACTGTCCACATGCAGCATCAATATCCACACCATGCTCCAGACGGGTACTTACACTAACACCCTGCTTCTTCAAGGTATCAAAAAAGGCCCGCACGGTCTCCCGATCAGTTCTTTGATATTGGCTGTGCTCATCGACTGGATTATAAGGAATCAAGTTCACATTGACGAGTTGACGCCGATCACCGATTAGCTCGGTTAGCTCAAGCGCATGCTCCTTGCCGTCATTAACATCCTTCATCAGAATGTATTCTAACGTAATTCTCCGATTTGTTTTTTTCAAATAATAATCTATGGACTCCATTAATTTCTCGATCGGAATCGCCTTGTTAATCTTCATAATCTTCGTCCGCAGCTCATTATTAGGTGCGTGAAGAGATACTGCCAAGTTCACTTGTGTATTCGCATCGGCAAATTCAACGATCTTGTTAGCAAGTCCACTCGTCGATACAGTAATCCCTCTACCCGCGATCGCTAGTCCCTTATGGTCCTTAATAATCGATAAGAAATCGAGCAAGTTCTTGAAGTTGTCGAACGGTTCGCCAATACCCATGACTACAACGTGACTAACCTTTTGTTCAAGGTTTGCCGCATCCAGATGCTGTTGGACCTTCATAATCTGCTCCACAATCTCACCGCAGGAAAGATCACGACTCTTCGCTAACAGTCCGCTGGCGCAAAAGCTACAGCCGATATTACATCCAACCTGAGTAGTGACACATACGGACAAACCGTATTTCTGTCTCATAAGCACCGTCTCGATCAGGTTGCCATCCTTCAAACGGAATAGGAACTTAATCGTCCCATCCGCAGACTCCTGCTTCACATGTTCTTCCAACGTATGGATCACATAGTGCTGCTCCAGTAATTCTACACAATCTTTATTTACATCGAGCATTTCTGAGAATTCTGTAATCCGCTTCCGATAAAGCCAATCCCAGACCTGCGTTGCTCGAAATTTTTTATGTCCTCGTTCCAACAGCCATGCCGCCAGTTGATCAAAAGTTAATCCATAAATGGATTCCATATTCATTCGTTATCCTCTTTTCAAAACATTAAAGTTCAGTCCATCACTACTCATTGTCTCAAATTTTTTTTATTTAAACAAGGGGAGTTGTAGCGTTGCGTCGAAGTTTACACCATTAGAAGTCAGTTCTATGAAATTACATCTGAGGAGAGATCGAAGCAAATGAGCTCAACAACAATAAAAATCATCGGCTTTACCCTACTAGCTGCCGTTCTAATCCTTGGTGGTTTTTTACTGTATATTACCATTACCGATTATAAGCCAAAGGAGATAACTCCGCTAACGGTAAACCATAATCAGGAACAAATGATGAAGCAGGGAGAGCCTTTTTCGATAACCACCTTTAATATTGGTTACGCCGGGCTGGATAAGGATCAGGATTTCTTTATGGATGGTGGAACGAAGTCACGCTCAAGCAGCGAGGGACAAACGAAGACAAATCTTGAGGCCATAGCTTCCCTAATGACATCTACAGGCTCGAACCTATTCATGTTGCAAGAGGTAGATGTTGACTCCTCCCGTAGCAACCGTATAAATGAAGTCTCCTACTTATTGAATAAGTTCTCTGATTACAGCAACGTATTCGCGACGAACTACAAGGTACCTTGGGTACCGATTCCTGTACTTGATCCGATGGGCTCGGTGTACAGCGGTTTATTAACCTTATCCCAATTTGGCAGCACAAGTAATGTTAGATATGATCTCCCGGGAAAAGAAGCCTGGCCTCGCCAACAGCTTGATCTCGACCGTGCCTTTATGGAGAGCAGGTTCCCCGTCGATAGCGGAAAAGAACTGATTCTGATCAATCTTCATTTATCAGCTTTTGACCAAGGTGGAACGATTCGCAAGCAGCAATTAGAGTACCTATCGACTTATATTCAAAAAGAGAACGATAAAGGCAATTACCTCATTTTAGGGGGAGACTGGAACCATTCCCTACCGGGTACAACCCCTGAAGCCTTCGAGACCACCCAAACTTGGCCGGAATGGCTACAGCAGTTCCCTGAAGATTTTAAACCTGAGGGCTTTCAGTGGGCTGTCGATGCTAAAGTACCGTCCGTCCGGACACTCGATGTAGCCTATTCAGAAGGTGTGAATTTCCGGGCTGTAATTGATGGTTTTCTTGTGTCACCAAATATCACAATAAGTGGACTACAGGGCCATGACTTATCTTTTGAACACAGCGATCATAACCCTGTAACAGCCACTCTTATTCTCAAATAAGATCCAGTCTTGGATCATTGATGCTACTTAAAAATGACGAATTTCATGTCTTTCTCTTGAAAATACTTAATGATAGCGGGCAACGCCTCTACGGTAATCTTCTTTTCGTGAAAGAGATACACTCCGCCGGACGGATCAGTATGATGAACATATTGAAGGATATCTTCTGGGCTCTTAACTTTCCAATCCTCAGAATCACGATTCCATAACAGAACCTTCATCTGCTGTTCCGTCACCTTGGCGGCTAACTTTTTATTAATCGCACCATAAGGAGGCCGAAAAACAGTTATTGGCGATTGAATGATTTGTTCCAACGCCTGATTTGCCTTCGCCAAATTATTTCGGTTCTGCTCATCCCCATTGTCGGTCATCTTGCTATGATCCCACGAATGACTTCCAATCGACATCCGATGCTCACTCGCGTACTTAACCGCTTCCACATTATGAGCTACCTTATTCCCAACAAATAAAAAGGTGGCTGCCACCTCATGTTCTACTAGAATATCTACGATTTCTTTCGTATACTTCGACGGACCATCATCAAATGACAAAGCCACGTAACCCTTCGGCAAGCTATATTCGTATTTATTCTCGGTTAATTCAATTTCTTCATACGTCTTTATCTGTTCCTGAGGAGGCTCCGAGGGTTCTGGCGTAGGTTCATCTTGCTGGTTATTGATTAACACCGTCTGAGCATCGGGGACAAGCGGCAGAGAGAGGATTGGCTCAATTTGCTCAGAACTACTTCCACGTACGGGATCTTTCAACGCTTCTGCACTGTCCATGAGTTGTCCATCCATTCGAAGAGATAATACAAGTACCAAACAAGTGAACATGATACACTGCAGTGTAGCCTTTCCGATCCGGTTGCTCTTCTTTCTGCTTTGCCTACGTACTGGCTCTATTGAGGGAAGCATCGTTTGAACTACCCTCTCCTCTTCAGCATGGGGATAGTCCTGTTGCTTTAATTGAAGGAGTTGCGATACATAATATTCAGAGCAGGCAAAATACAGCGTTTCGCTGAAGGCTTTGTTCATTATGATCAGCGTACTGTAATAACTGTTACGAAAAGGATCCCATTTCGGATATAATGACAATCTCATTCTTTCCCCGGAAAAGGGACCCAGGGCATTTAGTTGTTCATATGTAAATTCATCAATGGTAAGCATGCATCTTTCATACCCGACATTACGAGTTAGCCCTACCTCAATCTGATAATCGGCCTGCTTATGCTCAAGCGACAGTAACTCAATCATTAGAATGGTACTCGATTCAATTGATGCCATGAATCCTATGTATCTCCGTTTCCATCATTTCGTCCCGTCAGCGTGTTGCCATTCCCAAAAGGGACGGTCATACGATTGGTAAAATCGCTGATCATACCAGAGAGGTATGCCTTTTCTTGGCGGATCGTATCGTACTTCTGTCTTAAATGAGCGTTTTCAATTTCAATCCGCCCGAGCTTCTCTTCCAGATCATTCATCTTCTTGAGCTTTTCCGCATGAGCTTCGTTATGCTTTTGGATCAGACTTACATACTTTTGATGCTCTAGATCAATCGTACTTTTTAATTCTTCAATCTCTGAAGAGAGGGTGGTCTGAAGCTCCCGATAATCCTCCAGCACTTGATCGACTTTCAAATTCTTCTCAATCAATTTATGCTCGAGCTCTCGGACGCTCTTCTCTCTTTCCTCAATAACCTTATTGAGGTTCTTCATGTCCCGGTTCAGACGTTCAACATGACTGCTGGAATGGGTCAACCGATCCTGAAGTTCATTCATATTCGTCTCCGCATGCTGTCTGGCCTGAATGATCTGCTCCACGGAGAAGATCAAATCGAGTGATTTTTTATCAAGCTGAGCTTTACCCGTAGTAACCACTCCTGCTAAAGTCTCGCCAGCGATCTGGTCCTCTACTTCCTCGCCCTGCTCTTCTGATAATTGCACCTTTTGAACCATACCCGGTTTGGACTGCTTATCCACTGAATCTTTCTTTTTAAAAAAGGGAGAAATCATTGATCTTATCACCTCAATTATAAAAAAATGTCAAAAAATGTCGAGTGCCCACGAGTCTATTATAGTTTACTTGTCTTGTCTGTAAGTGAGCCTTTATATCTAACTTTTTGAATTGGATCAAAAGACCTAGTTCTCGCCAATAACAAGAAAAAAGCACCCTTGCGGGTGCTCTGGTTTCAATTGAATTTATCAGGGAATTGTTTAACAATACCCTCAGTTAGTATATCTCCAAACATAATCATATGCTCCAGCCCTTTATCAAAAGCGACGATTTCAGCATCCCAATCCTTTTTAACCCTTGCTGTCACATCATCCGTAATTAGCTCCAAATGTTCATGAAGCATCTCTTTCAATTGTTCATACGAATATTTGGGATTCTGTGCACTAAGGAACTTAGCAATGTCGTCAGCGTTGGCATACCACTCTTTATTGTATTTTTCCAAATCCGCTTGATTGTTAGAAAGCACAGCCGCAACGACTTTTCCGGCAATAACAATATGCTCCCGCAATAATTGAGCTAGCTTATCTCCAACTGCCTCACCGTAATACGGTTTAAAAACATTCCCTATGTCTTGCTGATTCTGTAGCAACCTTGCCAGTACTTTCTCTTTGTCCTCGGAATTGGCAAAGGCGCTAACTATGTAGTTTTTCGTCCATATCACATGGTCGCTCCATAGTTTTCTGAGGTTATCTTTAAGCTCTATCACGGAGGGAGTTAAGCATTGCTTATGTGAACTCTTTTTCTCTTTGGATGCAGCATCAGCAGTTACGGGCATTACACTAACAACAAGAAACATAAACAACAAAGTTAGCTTCGCAATCAAAAACTTAGGCTTCATTATGACCTATCTCCTTTTAAGCATCTATTAAACATCTTGTATAGTGTGTACCGATGCTTTTATTTCATTCATGACCTCTTTTAAAACACAAAAAAAGCACCGTCATTGGACGGCGCCTCTTCTGTAAGTTTATCTAAACATCACTTTGTCTACATTGTATTTAGATTTTAATTCATTGATGATATACGTTTCATAAATCTCTCTGTGAACAGGGCTTTCGATTAAGCAAACATCAATTCTGGTGACCTCGTCCCGATGTTCTCTGATATCAGATACGGTGTCTTCAAAATGTTTCTTGATTCTTGGTCTTAGCTTTCTCGCTTTACCTACGAACAGCAACTCATCTTGGTCATTGTAGAACATAAAAATACCGCCGTAATCTCTTGGGATCAGGTGAAAATCAGTGAATCCATAAATATTGCTTAACTGCGGGTTAACTTGTTTAGTAATACTAACATCCACATTGGGAATGGTTATGTTGATCATTTTAGCTCACGTCCTCTTTCTATATAGGAGTAAATATTATCATAAGTTAGCCTTTTATTCTATCTTTCGCAATGAACCTTGTTCTTTATTCTGCCTTGGCCTGACGGCTCATTAGAGCATGAACAGTCTCAGTTATCCCTTGCTCAAAAGTAGTAGTGGGAATTGGCCCCACATAACGGTCATATTTCCGATGAATATTGCAGGTTTAACAATTCAGTGATAATTACAGTCCCCGTCCCCCCGGTTGCACCAAGCACAAGCGCTTTTTAACATAAAGCATTCCTCCTATTATTGTTATTGATCAATCACTAACTAATGTCCATAAATCTAAGAGCCGAGGCTCCTAGTTGTTACAACGTCTCTTTATTTCTACTACTCTTTCCAATGTTTCGGCTTCAACTCTGGCATTCCAAGTGCCATAGAAATATTGCAGAGCATACCATTAGCCATAAAGGTACTTACCTCTACTTCAGGCTGCTCGATCCCAGCGGCTACAAATTTCTCATGCACAAGATTGGTAATATCACGTATTCCCTTTTGCATCGTTTGACGAATGACTTCATCGCGAATACCTAACCCCTGAACTTGCAGAATCATCTCATTCGGGTGCGTTTCCATCAACAACTCGTATACCTTAATTGATTCCTTTAGCATTTGATCTGCTGACGCCTCAACTCCCTTAAACGTACGAACAATCCGTTCAAAAGCACGCTCCAAGGAGGCGACAAACAATTCTTCTTTGTTCTTAAACACTTTAAACACATAAGGCTGAGAAATACCTACCTTTTCTGCAACCTGTGCTGTTGTAGCTCGGTAGTAGCCATTCTCGGCGAACACAACAACCGCTGCCTCCAAGATCTGCTCTCGGCGGTTTACCGAGACCGATTCGTCTGATTTCTTGCGACCGGAACTAGATTCTGTTATCATGATAATCTCCTTACGTAACCAAATTCATTAGGTTATTGATCAATCACTTTCTTTGAAAAGAGTATATGCTCATCTCCTAAAATAATGCAACTCAAAACAAATAATAATATTCTAGCAACATCCATTCGCGTGGAAAACACAATAAAAGTTAATTAATAATGCCAACTGGAAATATTACTAAAAAATATGACATTATTCAGAACCTTCTCGCCAAAGGGTTGTGATTTTCCTCATGAGGGTATTATAAATATTAAGGTAGTGTTAGTTTCATGATTGGCGCAATTAGCATCTAGGAGGATTTGATTCATGTCAGCAACAGATAGGCAAAAAATTGTAGATAGTGTTCCACAAACAGGATTTTTCGGACATCCCAAAGGACTATTCACACTCTTCTTCACAGAATTTTGGGAGCGGTTTTCCTATTATGGCATGAGAGCGATCCTAGTTTACTACATGTATTATGAAGTAAGCAAAGGGGGTCTCGGATTACCAGAAGATATGGCCCTTTCGATTATGTCTATCTACGGATCACTCGTATATATGTCTGGAATTATAGGTGGATGGCTTGCGGATCGGATTTTCGGGACTTCGAAGGCTGTCTTTTACGGTGGCGTTTTAATTATGTTCGGGCATATTTTACTGGCGATACCGGGAAATGCCACGCTATTCTTTGCTTCGATGATTATGATCGTGCTTGGAACCGGACTTCTTAAGCCCAATGTATCAAGTATTGTAGGCGAAATCTATAGCGAACAAGATAACCGCCGCGACGCTGCTTTCAGCATTTTTTATATGGGTATTAACCTCGGCGGATTCCTCTCTCCACTGATTGTAGGCGCTGTAGGTATGAATGATTTCCATCTTGGCTTCTCGATTGCCGCAATCGGAATGTTTATTGGATTAGTTGTTTACGTAGTGACTCGCACCAAAAACCTGGGTCTGGCAGGTACGATTGTACGCAATCCGATTCCAGCCGAACAGAAGAAGAAATTATTTACTAGGATTGGCATTGGACTAGTTGTGCTTGCGGTATTAATTACGGTCGGCATTCTTACTGGAGTGCTCACCTTTGAAACATTCATTAAGATAGTCGGAGTGTTAGGGCTACTTATTCCTACGATGTACTTTATTGTGATGTACCGTAGCCCCCAAACAACAGCTGTCGAGCGATCCCGAATTCTCGCGTACATCCCTTTATTTATCGCGTCGATTATGTTCTGGGCGATTCAGGAACAAACTTCAACGGTTTTAGCTAGCTTTGCTGATAAGCGCACCCAATTGGATTTTGCAGGCTTACACATTTCTCCTGCTTGGTTCCAGTCGCTTAACCCGCTGTTTATTATCGCCCTTGCACCTATATTTGCTTGGATTTGGTTAAAGCTCGGTAACCGTCAACCAACGATTCCTCAAAAATTCTCGCTTGGTTTATTATTTGCCGGTCTGTCCTTCCTAGTAATCCTGGTGCCGGCTTACTTCGGTGGTGCCAATTCACTTGTGAACCCATTATGGCTGGTTCTTAGCTATTTTATCGTCGTGATTGGGGAACTATGCTTGTCACCTGTTGGCCTCTCGGCAACGACCAAACTGGCGCCAGCCGCTTTTACTGCTCAGATGATGAGCATGTGGTTCTTGTCCAATGCTGCTGCGCAAGCTATTAATGCTCAGATTGTGAAGTTCTATACCCCAGATACCGAAATGCTGTACTTCGGAGTCATCGGTGGAGTTGCCATTGTGCTCGCGGTAATTCTCTTCCTTTTCTCTTCTAAGATTCAGAATTTCATGAAGGGTATACGTTAAACATATAAGGCTGCTGAGATTCTCTCAGCAGCCTTTTTTTTGAGTTTATATTCTAAGCTAGGCCTACACCAGAAACATAGCGACAATCGTTGTGACTATCAGCCCAATCAATACCGGTTTAACATTACGTCTAGCGAGCTCAAACGGGCTTACGCCGCAGATGGCTGCTGCTGGAATCAATGCCCACGGGATCAACGTGCCCCCGCCAACCCAAATGGCTGATACCTGACCGAGCGCAGTTAAAGTAGCTGCATCGGAATGTGTGGCAACAGCGAACAATTTTCCGATGGACCCCGCAAGTGAGATTCCCGAGAACCCTGAACCATCAAGGCCCGTAATAGCTCCTGTTATGGTTGCAGTCACAGCACCTACAGCACCATTCAGAGGCACATTATGAGCTAGGGCAACCCCCAGATCATTTACTATACCCTGCGATGCAGCAGGTAAGACTTTGCCAAACAATTCAGCAAAGGCCGAATCACCTAGATAGAAGAATGCAGCAATCGGAATCACTGGACCGAATACTTTAAAGCCAAATGTAAGTCCATCGATCAAATATGAGGTGACTTGCTCCAGTCCTTTATTACGATGTGCGAGCAATGTTACTACAACCAAGATAAATACAGCAGTCCCACCAACTAAGGCAGTTGCGTCTCCACCCTGTAAATCCAGCAAAAACATGCCTGCCACATCAGCTAGAAACAGGAGTGGGATAGCGATCGCCAGCCATTTCTTCAGTGTGGGAGGAATCACCGCTTGACCTTCTACCGCATCACTCTCTGCAGCTAGCGCACTCGCGGCATTTTTCCCGGAAATAAGTCCGTCTCGCCAAGTACCGTTTTTCTGATCTCGTCGCATCATCCAATAAGCTGTTACTGTAGTGACTACGCCCATCACTATAACAAGCGGAATACTCGCTTCCATGACACTGCTTACCGGAAGTCCTGCCGCATCTGCCGTTAATTTGGGTGCACCTTGAATAATATAATCACCTGAGAGCGCAATTCCGTGACCGAACAGGTTCATTGCCATCGCCGCTCCAAGAGCTGGCAATCCTACGCGAATAGCAACAGGTAACAGCACAACCCCGATCAAAGCCACTGCGGGCGAAGGCCAGAAGAACCATGATGTCACCATCATAATGAAGCCAATACCCCAAAAGGCTATAAATGGTGTACGTAAAAAACGGGTAAGCGGGGCAACCATCGTCTCATTTATTCCGGTACGGGTTAATACTCGGCTCATGGCTACAATGATCGAAATAATCATAATCGTACCCATTAGCTCCTTGGTTGCATATACAAAAGAGTTGAATACGCCTGTGACCGAACCACTAATCGTTTCTGTCGCGAGCCAGCCTAGTACAAAGATGCCTGCAATACAGATCATCGTTGTATCCCGCCGCTTAATCAGAAGTGCCATAATGAACACGATGAATGCCAGATATACATAATGGAGCGCTGTTAATTGGATGCCCATCTCTGAACCACACCCTTCTCCTGCTTACAAGTGCTATATGTTATGCAGGGGTGTAGGCTAATGTTCGGTAGAAATGGGCGCTAAAATATTTATGATTTATATAGAAAGAGACGCTTTTGCTAATGTATCCATCACCTCGTCGCTTATAAATGGTGCGATAGACACGAGGGCTTTTAACCCTTCTTGTTCAAAAGCTCTTCTAGCACACTCATCTAGTACTTCGTCACTTATAAACGGAGCGATAGACAACAACGCGTTAATTCCTTCTCGTTCAAAGGTGCTTCTTGCACAATCGTCCAGCATCTCATCACTTATAAACGGAGCGATAGACAACAACGCGTTAATTCCTTCTCGTTCAAAGGTGCTTCTTGCACAATCGTCCAGCATCTCATCGCTTATAAACGGAGCAATAGACAACAACGCGTTAATTCCTTCTCGCTCAAAGGCGATTTTTGCGCACTCATCTAGTACTTCTTCACTGATAAATGGAGCGATGGATAGCAGATCTTGTATCGATACTGGATGCTTCACATGTTCGAATACCCCGTCCACATGTTCTGTAAGAAGAATGGGCGCAACTTCGGAAATTTCGGCTACTGAGAGTTCATTTTGATTTAAAAATTGTTCTGTGGTATTTTCGAGTACATTTACTACTATCTGTGTCGATTTGCTCTTTTCAAGGATTGCATCAATGCTCACATTAAAGATTTCGGCCAGCTGGGGAAGCTTAGAAACATCCGGCATTGACTCTCCTCGTTCCCAATTACTAACCGCCTGATAACTAATGCCTAGTTGATCGGCAAGCCCCATCTGAGTCATCCCTGTCTGCTTTCTTAAATCAGCGATATTCTTGCCTACCTTTAACATATCGAACATTGAAATCTCCTCCTCATTTATGATGATTTCAGTGTATCTATTACTATTAATTTTGTATATCAAGCGCTGCTTGAGTGCTTAACGAGATGCATAGTACGCAAAAAAAGCCGCCCCACGCGTAGATAGAATCTACACATGAGACAGCTTTCTTAGTGTTGCCTATTTAGAAATTTATTATTTAACTACAACTCCGCCATCAACTGGCAGCTCAACACCTGTAATGTAAGAAGATTCATCGGAAGCCAAGAACAATACAGCTTCAGCTACTTCAGAAGCACGTCCAACACGTGGCAATGCGGTCTGAGACATAAAGAAGCTATGCATTTTTTCGTTATTTACAAATTCAGCACTCATTGGGGTTTCGATAAATCCTGGGTGAACAGAGTTCACAATGTCATCTTTACCAAAGTCTACAGCTGCTGCTTTACTTAGCATACGAACTGCACCTTTAGAAGCTGTATAAGCACCAGCACCGCTGCTGCCAGTCAAACCTGCGATGGAGGAAATATTGACGATGGAACCACCTTTATTGTTCTTCATTTGAGGAACAACATGCTTCATGCCAAGGAATACGCTGCTCACGTTGATGTTCATTACTTTGTTCCATTGATCTACAGTGGATTCGAGCAATTGAACTGGGAACGAGATACCTGCATTATTTACCAGGATGTCGATTTTTCCGAATTTGCTAATCACATCTTCAACCCGAATGCTAGAGCCTATGCTGGATTATTTTATGTACGTGGCTGACTTGCCATTAACCTGTCTTGAAAAGATCGAGATGTTATTCGATTTCTTTATTCAGGATCAAAATCATCTAAGTATTATCTTTATGGTGAATTTTGAAAGCTACGCCGCTCACTTGAATGAGCCTGTAGAGGATGTTCTGGATTTCAATGCATTAAACCGCAAGATTTGGCATGAGTACTCCAGGATCATCCAAAACGGGGTAGAAGACGGTTCTATTCGTGCCGGTCTTCCCGTGAAAGAGACCCTAATTACGCTCATGAACAGCTTTGCTCTCTTTTCCAGAAAACTAACGATGAAGAAGAACATCCTCCTGCTAGAATCGGATTTAGACTCCGACAAGCAGCTTGCCCTTCTTAAACAGATCTTTCTGGATCATTTAAAAGCCTAAAAAGCGCCAGTTTCCTTATGAGGGGAACCTGGCGCTTTTTTGATCTCACATTCGATTGTTAATGAAAAGGACAGGTGGCCGCAGGTGATCGTTGATAAAGGAAACGAGGGCTAAAATCATATTCTTTCAAAGTACCATCATGCCAGATAGGTGTAGACGACGGTGACATAGGGGGTATCAGCCATGACCAGCGCCCCGAAACTTGACGTTCATGTCCCTGTTCTTGCTCCTGGAATCGAACAAATTGATCGGCTGCCGTATGATGATCTACAATGCTGACCCCTGCTTGCTTAAAGGAATGCAGCACTGCACGGTTCAGCTCAAGAAGTGCCCGATCTTTCCATAGGGTTGTGTTGCTGGAACGATCGAGACCCATTAAATCAGCTAGGGCAGGCAGGGTGTTGTAGCGTCCGGTATCCCCTAAATTGCGCGAGCCGATTTCAGTCTCCATATACCAACCGTTAAAAGGAGCAGCCGTGTACATAATCCCGCCGATTTCCAACTGCATGTCCGAAATGATCGGCACCGAATACCAACGGAGCTGAAGCTCTGCAAAACGTTCAATTTCGGGATGAGTCAACGGTACCTCCTGAATGAGTTGATCGGGAATAGGGAACACGTGTGGATGCCCGTTGCCAATACTGATCACTAGCGGCAACACATCATAGTCACCACCTGTCCCTTGCCAGCCTAATTGCTGGCACAAGCTTGTGAATTCATCCGATGCCGGATCGCCAGCGCGTTCGTGTTCTTCATCGCCAGGGTACCCAGCGTAGCGAATCAATTGATGATTCCAAATCCGAATCCGCTGAGCCGGATCTTCCCCGCTGCGGAAGACCGTGATGAGCGGACGAATACGACCTCCATTGTTCGCCTTTTCCAGATGTCGTAGCAGAGCCTCTGCTACTTGCTCCTCGGTCTCAGCCTGACGTTCATCAATCAGATCTATAGAATGCCAGAAGAGGCGGCCAATGCAGCGGCTATTATGACGCCAAGCCATTCTTGCCCCATGCATCAATTCCTCCGTTGTATGTGTGTAACTGCCTGATTGATTGATTTCTTCTTGTACGGCTAGGATGCGATGATCCGTGTCGGCTTCGGACTTATCTAGTTCAGCGTAACATTGTCGAATAAAAGCGTCCGCCTGCCGGGTTAATTCTTCGATGTGTTTACCATTCATATCGTTTATCCCCTATCCAAGCTCTTGCTAGAACTTTCAATCCAGTATACCATCCACACTCCAATGCTACATCCTTTAGGGAATAGCAAACGAGAACAACCCGTGAAACTTAGCGCTTCACGGGTTGTAGCAGGAACATTTAGCGTTCTGAACGTTTCCCTTGCTGATTCAATGAGGCAAGTCTACTCTTGTCCTCAGCCAGCAGTTCTTCAGCCAATTCCACACCTTGGGGGCCTAGCGAAGCCTTAGCTTGCAGAATCGCCTGTTCGGTATGCGCCAGACGGTTCTCAGCCTGTGCCAAAGTCTGTTCTGTTGGATGACTAAGTGCCTGTGAGACAGAGAAATGAAGCTTACCCAAAGAATTTTTGGCTTGAGTTACATTGTCATTCGCTTGCAGACTGGAATCGGACTGTTTCATAAATGAAATTCGCTCCCTTCTGAAATGCGCCTGTTCCCTTCTAGCATGGTTTAGGTTAAGTAACTTTATGCATTACATCCTACTGAATGATGGATTGCATAAAAGTAGTCATTTCTTTGTTGGCTTTATTCAAGCGTTCAATCACCCCGCTGAATTCGGTGACCAGTTCTGCTTGTGCGTGTGAAGAAGCGGAGATCGCTTCAATTTCTAGCTCCATCTGTTTAATGGACTTTTGAACATCGCTCAGCGATTTTTCAATATGATGGGTCGCTTCTTTGGTGTTGACGGAGAGTTTACGCACTTCTTTAGCCACAACGCCAAAACCCGCCCCCTGCTCACCTACACGCGCAGCTTCGATGGCCGCATTTAGTCCAAGCAGGTTTGTCTGCTCAGAAATCTCACGAATGAAGCCCGTAACCTTATTCACTTCTTGAGACTCTGCTACCGCTCTACGTGTATTATCTAATATTTGCTGAGAGGTGGCTGATAATTCTTCAGATTGTGCAGCCACACTCTGAACCATGTCCATTAAGTTACTGCTTATCCCATTAATCTCGTCTGTGAAGACCTCAAGCTTATTTTCATTCTCGGGTGTATAGGCAATTGCAAATACCCCTATCACTTCGTTGTCTGTTCCATATATAGGCACACATGTTGAAATCACAGGAAATCCATAAATTTCTGCTGGAATCCGGTTAAAACTAACCTCACCTTTTAATCCATTTGAAAGCGTGGGGTCTTCAGGTGGAATAGGACTTCCTTTGACCAGTCCAAAATCAATGTCATCACTTGGAGAACAATACTGGAAGATTTCCCTGTCCGTTATACCGATCATAATATCTTGCGATTGATCTTTTTGAAGTAAGGCGCTGCGAGGACTAAGGCATCGATAATACTCATCTGTTCATCTCCCATTAAGTAAATGTATATGTAGGTTTATCGACACAAAGGGTTACATAATGAATATTGTCATATTAAAGTAACAATCCTACCGTAAGATTGGTTCATGAATACTAAACCTATTAGCAGACGCCAATTTCTGAAGAAAAGTGCTCAAGTGACGCTGGGGCTGCTTGGAGCAGCTAGTGCTTCCGGCATCTATTCACACTGGGTTGAGCCCTACTGGCTTGAAATTAAATATATAGATATAACGCTGCCTCTACTCCCTCCGACATTCGATAGATTTCGTATCGTTCATTTCAGTGATTTACATTTAGGAGTGTATTCGAGGTCTGAAGCCTTGGCGGAGTTAGTGCAGCAAATTCAACATGTTAATCCAGATCTGATTTGCTTCACCGGGGATCTATTAGATCATTCTGCCGATTATATTTCTGAGGCTATAGCCTTGTGTACACAGTTGCGGGCACCCTTTGGACAATATGCTGTGTTAGGTAACCATGATGCTTTTGGCACTCGAAAGGCTGTAACGAAAGGGTTAGCACAATCTGGCTTTCACGTACTTCATAATGAGCATGTTGTCTTAAAAAAAGAGGCGGAGGAGCTTTATCTATCTGGAGTAGATGATCCATGGGTCGGCAAAGCAGATATTAATCAAGCGCTGCTTCATATCCCTGAAGAGGCATGTACCATACTCCTTGCACACGAGCCTGATTTTGCCGATGAATATCGTGAGCTTCCCATAGATCTGCAATTGTCTGGCCATAGTCATGGAGGGCAAATTCGACTGCCACTTGTAGGCGCTTTGTATACCCCACCTCACGGCAGTAAATATTCAAGCGGATTATATCAGCTCCCGAATAGCCGACTCCAAGTCTATACCACACGTGGGATTGGAGTGACTCGTATGCCTATACGTTTTAATTGTCGTCCCGAGCTTACCGTAATTACTTTAAAGTCCTATTGATTGTGTCATAAAATTAAAAAATGGTTAAAAAGTATATACCTTTTACACGTCTTTGCAACAACACTGTAACCGCGTTTGTAATCAAATCTATTTGGGGCCAAGGTATAATCGTAAGAGTGATAGAGGACAACAACATCACATCAAACTACATATGAGCCCATTATTGGGGAGGAGAAATATAACCATGAACAAAACTATGAAATGGACATCTGCCATACTAGCTACTGGAGTATTACTTGGAGGTTCGGGCCTCCTCGGAGGAAATTCTGTTCAAGCCGCAACTACCGGAGCGAAAACGGTCAAACAAGCCGTACAACAACCCTCTGTGGTGCTTAAATATAAGGGTCAAACCTTAACGCAGCAAGCAAAAATAGTTGACGGGAACACCATGATTCCTTTAACCGTATTGCGAGACGCCTTCGGTCTTCCCATTAATTATAATTCAACCACAAAGACTTACAGTGTGGGCAGCGACTCGATGAAACTGAACATGGAGGTCTCTGACTATGGTGTCAGCACAGATTTGAACGGATATTACATTTATAGTATGACCGGAAATCATGAATCGAAGATGATTAACAACCGCTTGTATGTTCCGTTTAAACTGTTATCTGATTATTTAGGAGTGCAAGGCGTATATAATCCTACACATAAATCGCTTGATCTAAGTAAAAGAGTGATGAATGACATCAAAATCACCTCTGAAACCTTAGACAAGAGCAACAAAAATGCTAGTATTAAAGTACAGTATCCAAAAATCAGCGGTCTAGCGGAGGAAGTGCAAACTAAGATTAATGCTACCTTCAAGAAACAGGCTGAACAATTCGTCTCAAATAGCGAAGAGCAGGCTAGCCGTAGAGATGGCACTGTAGGGAATAAATATGACTTCTCTCAATCTTATGTTGTCTCCTTTAACCGCGAAGGCGTGCTTAGTATTGTAACGGATCAATACGAGTATACCGGTGGAGCACACGGCGGCACCATGCGCGAGGGACATACCTTCTCGCTGAAGGATGGTAAGCAAATAGAACTGAAAGACCTGCTAAAGGCAGAACCAAACTACAAACAAAAACTAGATAAAATGTTGAAGGAAAGCACCAAGGAGCTAGCTTTTCCGGATGCACCTGGTGGACTAACAGAAAAACCAAACTTCTTCGTTTCCGAGAGCGGTATTGTAATCTTCTACCAACAATATGAAATTGCTCCTTATGCAGCTGGAATTCCTACGTACACCTTTAATTTTAGTTCAATACTACCTAAGGGTACTAACCCTTTTGCTGCCTTCAAATAAGCCTTAACTCTTAAAAAGAGCGTCTCAGTCATTAAGACTGGGACGCTCTTTTTGATCTAAATATTATGCTTCTAAACTGCCGGCTGGTCCGAAGAATTCAAAATGAATTCTCTCATCAGGTACCTTCCATTCCTTTAGAGCCTTATAGATCGCCTTCATAAAAGGGGTAGGTCCACAGAAATAGAATTCAGAGTTTACGTCTGCCACCTCTTGCAGCCAAGATAAATCAATGTAACCGGATTTATTGAACATGTCTCCTTCAACTGGAGATTCATAACATACATAGGAGCGTAAAGCAGGATGAGATTGCGCTAAATCCGCCACCCTATCTTTCATAGCGTGCAAGCTTCCATTGATGGCTGCATGAATATACGTTACCTCGCGTTCTGGCTGTGCAGCAATTAGCGTCTCCAGCATACTTACCATTGGGGTTAATCCCACACCCCCACTAATTAGAACCACCGGAGTATCACTACTCTGATCCAGTACGAAATCGCCCGCTGGAGAGCCCACTTCTAATATAGATCCCACTTGAATGACATCATGCAGATAAGTGGATACGACGCCTGCCGGTTTATCTATTCCTTCGCCTTCTCGTTTGACAGTGATACGGTAGTACGACTGTCCCGGAGCACTGGACAAACTGTAGTGGCGAATATGGGTATATTCCTCACCATCGGGCTGAACACGAACCGTGATGTACTGACCCGGTAAGTATGAAGCTATTTCCCTTCCATCCTCTGGAGAGAGGTAGAAGGAAGTAATAAGCTCGCTTTCTTTAACCTTCTTAGTCACGACAAAATTTCTAAATCCACTCCAACCCCCGGAGCCTCGGCAGCTTCACGATACTTCTCTGCTTCGACACCAATAAAAGCATCTGCGATCACACCATAAGCCTTGGCCCATGCACCTATAATTTCCGGCGTTGCCGAATCGCCAAGCACTTGCCCAATCGCAGCTAACAGGGTCTCGCCCACGATAGGATAATGCTCAGGCAATACACCCAGTGCACGATGCTTCTCTGCAATCTGTTTTACCACAGGCAAGATATTTCCTAGCTGATCAATATTTATGGCCGCTGCAATGACTGCGTTAGCAAGCGCCGTCTGCTGTTTACCTTGCCGCTGGTTGGCATGATTAAATATATTTAATAGCTCTGGATGGTTTTCAAATAACATGCCATAGAAGACAGTAGTAATGGTTGTTCCATGAACCTGTAATACAGGAACCGTTTATTTTATGATATCAATCGTCTGCTGATCTAACATATAAATAACCTCTCTTCTACAGTGAAATAATTACCTTATAAAAAGCATATAGAAGCTGCGAATGAGCGAGTGTGCGCTGAATCACTTGAGAATTTAATAAAACGTGAACAAACAGAAAACGCAATGATATCCATCACAATCGAATGTCTATTTCAAAAAAAAGCTGTCCAAGCAGCTCTATAGCTACCGGACAGCACTTTAGTTCTTATTTTGACAGCTCCACAAAACCTTCTCCGAATACATCTCTTACATCGTGGATGGTGATAAATGCCTCTTTATCAATCGATCTTACGATTTTCTTGAGCATGGTTACTTCCTGTTTGCTAATGACAATATAGAGCAGCTCTTTGGGTGCCTTACTATAATACCCTCGGCCATAAATTACTGTGACGCCTCTATCCATAATTCCATTGACTTGTTCAGCAATTTTGTCCTGCTCCTTGGATACAATCGTAACTGCCTTCTTTGAATTGACTCCCTCAATAATGAAGTCCATCACCTTAGTCGCTATATAGAGCATCACAATCGTAAGCATCAGACTTTGAACACCAATAATGAAATAAGAAGCGAACACCACAACTAAATCGACGAGCAGTAGAGCATAGCTGACATTCCAGTCCAAAAATTTATGCAGGATTCTGGCGATAATGGTTGACCCTGCGGTCGTCCCACCCACTCTTATGATCAGTCCAATACCCACACCTGACAAGATACCTCCAAATATCGCATTGATGATCAACTCATCGCTGGCAATATGCCAGTTCTTCGTAAGAATCAGAAAGATCGAATTGAACAACACCGCAATAATCGTGTATACCGTCGTCGTTTTGTCCAGAAATTTGTAACCCACAATCAATAATAAAGAATTGAGAATCAAACTAACAATACCGGGAGACCACTGATACAGATAGTAAGTAATCATAGTCAGTCCCGTTACCCCGCCTTCACCGAACTCGTTCGGAATAACAAACAAATTAACGGCCAAGGAGAACAGCAATGCCCCTACAATGATGGAAACAATATCCGATATACGCTTTTTCATACAATGCCCCTTCTACCCTATATCTATATCTACATCCACAAATACTAACACCGCTTTGATATAGTTGTAAACAAACCAGTAGAAAACAACAGTCTATATATGCAGTAACCGACTATCCCACCGCAAGTGTTTAATATAAGATCATCCACATCAAAGGTACCGATATACAATACTAATTGAGTGAATTCAAAACAGAAGCTCAGTGCTAGCGAGAGGATGAAGACTCTTTGAAATAACCTAACTTTTTGAGAAAACAGCATAGGTACTAA
The DNA here is from genome assembly GCF_037977235.1 of Paenibacillus sp. FSL K6-0276. Classification (NCBI taxonomy): domain Bacteria; kingdom Bacillati; phylum Bacillota; class Bacilli; order Caryophanales; family Paenibacillaceae; genus Paenibacillus; species Paenibacillus sp. FSL K6-0276. Next base: position 5,921,258 of record NZ_CP150276.1, read on the forward strand.
GATACCAAACGGAATAAATGCCAGAAGGTTGCCCACCAAATTAAGCGATGAAAAAGGATCTGAAAGTGACAGTCTCTCCATCTCTTGCGAGATCTCCTTAAAGGGTATATAGTTACCCGGTCGATTAAAAATTCTGTCAGGATGCTCGAGCATACGCCCCGCTTGTTCCCACAGCGATTGCAGATTGATCGGTGCGCCTTTAAACAAAATGATGCGGATCAAGAAATACATATAGACGATGAATAAGGCTGCCAGCAAAAATTCCATAGTAGACTTACTTTTAAGCTCTGTACTCATCGAAATGTAGTCACAATTACGCCATCCATATTATCCCCAGACGTCTTATATTGCCCTTCCTTCGGAATCTTAATACTTGTATATCCGGATACCGGATAATAGCTTACTGTATATGTTTTATCGTCTACAATCGTTGAAATTTCTTTGCTCTCCTTCAAGAGATCCAAATATTGTTCCAGCACAATCTCCTTCTCATGGATGATCGCACTGTGAGGCAACCCGACATAACGGAAATGCCAAGGTTCATATTTTATCCCCGTAATCTCGGTTTTGTCTTTCGGATAACGTAGAATAAAGCCATATTTCCAAGCGTTTTTTTGCAGCCATTTTCCTTCAGGCGCTTTGCTCATTTCAGATTGAGACGATCCTATGTCCAGAGATAACCCTAAATTATGTTCGCTATATTGCGCTGGTAAAGCATAGTCCGAGCCTTTTTCCTGATATAATTCCTCTTGCTCATCAAAGTCCCTGTACCCACTGCTGATTAAAAAATGATTCACGCCATCCTTCTCAGCAGCTTTGATCATCTTATTGAATTTATGCGCTATACTTTCAGACAGACGAATAGAGGTATCCAGTAGTCCATAGCCCTGAACCAGATCTCTCTGATCATTTAAAGTTACAACATCAGTCTTCACACTGTCCTCATGTACCGGATATTTTCTGTTAACCAGCAACAAATCCCCTTGATATACCTGATCTTGCGTAACCACCTTTAAACTATCGCTATTTCTAACCGATCCTTTCCGGATCTTATCATCATTATCTAGATTACCCGTATCCGGTAAATAACGAGCTGCTGCATAACCAAGCAACAACATAACGATCACCAAAAAGCCCCACTTCTTCATCAGTAATGTCCTCCCATTTCCTTGATAGGAATAGAATAACGAAAACACTTTAAAGAAAAAGCGGGGCAATTATAAAGTTTTTCTTAAACTCTAAGTTTCACTGGTTTTAACCATTAAAAGTATACCCTACGCCCCAGATCGTCTTAATGAATTTATTTTTATTCATATCTTCGCCAAGCTTTTTGCGCAAGGTGCGGATATGTACCATGACCGTGTTGCCACTCTCATAATAAGCCTCTCCCCATACCTGTTGGAAAATACTCTCTGCGCTAAATACCTGCTTAGGATGACTGGCCAATAAATGCAGAATATCAAACTCTTTCGGAGTTAAGTCTATAACCTCCCCATAAAGATTTACGGTGTGCTCATCTGGCGAAATCGTCAATCCACCCACTTCAAGAATCGATTTAAGAACGGCTACGGGCTGACTGAATTGTATAGAACGTCGAAGTTGAGAATTAACACGGGCGACTAATTCCATTGGATTGAACGGTTTGGTCATATAATCATCTGCGCCCATGACAAGTCCCGTGATCTTATCGAGATCAGAAGTCTTCGCACTTAAAAAGATAATCGGCAGATGATGCTGCTCCCGAATGTGGCGGGTTACCTCATAACCATCCAGCCCTGGCATCATAATATCCAGAATCGCCAAATCTACCGTTTGGGACTCAATAGCTTGTACCGCTGCCCGCCCATCGGATACTTTAATGATATGATACCCCTCTTTTTGCAAATGCAAGGCCACCAAATCCGCAATCTCTGCCTCGTCATCCGCAATTAAAATCGTGATGCGCTTCATCTATATTTCACCCCTGTAGGTTTGTGCTATGTAATCTTCATCCATTATACCCTAAACTTAAAAACCACTCCTAGGAAGAAGTGGTTTCGATGAAATCTATAATGAATAAATAGAACTGCTATAAAATTATTTATTTTTATTATAGCTCTCTAGTAGGGCCTCTAATGAAATGCCATTAACTGTGAAGCCTGAAAGATTGCATTCCCTTATATCTACATTCGAAAGATCACACTCTACAAAGGATGTGCCATTCAGCTGGCATCGTTCAAACTTATTGCCTTTGCCATACAAGTGAATATCATGGAAATAAGCTTCTCCTAATTCACTATTGCTGACCTCGATTTCCCACAGTCCCACTTCATTAAACTTAACAAGATGCATATTAATATCGTTAAAAGTAGTACTGCTCATATTAATATTGTCAAACTTGGTACCCGCCATATTTACATTGATGAAGTTCGTCTTATGCATATCAATATCATCAAATTCACTTTGGCCCATGGCCACACGACGAAAGTTTGTTTCAGGCATTCTTTCATCCTGAAAGACTCTTTTCTTGAATTCGTCTTGCAATTTGTTTTCATTTAGATTGTTATTCACTGTACTCAACATCTCCCTTTTTAAGATCGTTCTTGATCTGCGGAGTCTACTCTCAACAGCTTCAATAGATAAATCAAGGAAATCAGCGATTTCCCTAACCTTGTAGTTGTCGATATAGAATAGAATGGTGACTATACGGTTAGCTTCAGATAAGGTGTTTAATGCATTCCACACATCTTGCTGGAGTTCCTTTCGGAGGAGCTTATCTTCGGTACTTTCTAGCTCAGAAACCTCCATTTTCTCCATCAGTTCATATGCCGTTTTCTTTTTATTCGACCTAAACCAATCCATGCATTCCCGTGTGGTAACTGCATATAACCAACTGGCGAGTTTCTCAGGCTCATTTAAGTTGGGTAATTTACGATAGGTTTTAACAAAAACCTCTTGTGCAATGTCTTGTGCGATGTGGAAATCACCCAATTTACCATAGGCTACCCCGTATACTGCATTGGAATATTTGCTGATAAGTACACTGAATGCATCCATATCACCATTACACACCTTATTTACCAGTTCTGCATCCGTACAAATCACTCTTCTCCTCCTTCAAATCGAACTCATAACATAGACGGAAAAGGAGTTCAAAAACCGTCTTTATGCCTGCAAAAATCTTTTTAATGAAGAGAGGTCGATTAGGTTTCTGTACTACTGGCTTGCCGATACAGCTCACGACTCTTATAACCAGCCCGTAGAATCATCTTCATTTCCTCTTTACGCTTAGCTCTTGTTGCCTCTTGTTTGGCACTATAGACATATCGAGCCCAATCTTTGCGATATCCAGGGGTAAGCGATTGATAGATCATAAGCAGCTCTGGTGTATCCTTCAGATCTTGTTCCACATTTGGAATGAAGGAGATATAATCATCCACGCACTGACTGGGTGTAGTGGAAAGCTGACCTTTACCCTTAGCGTCCTCTTTTAGTCCCACAACTGTAAAGACATCATCCAACCCTACCATACGTGCAAATTTAATATTGCTTGCCCCGATGTATCCATTCTCATCACTACCTAGACCTTCTAATAAGTCATCACGATGAATAAAGGTCGGATACACTTTGTTCCCCTTTTTAGGGTATGCCACAAAGAGATAGCCATTCTTATGGAGATGCTGATGCTCAATCACACGGTTCATTAATTCCTGTAAGGACCCCATATCTAGTACAAAAGCAAATATAAGATCATACGCCCCTTCGAGCGAAGTATCGTAGTCCGTCAATTCCGCTAAATAATCTGATCCCTCTGGTTTATTCAATATCGCTACTTGGTTGTATTTTTGCAAGCTCAGCTTTTCTACTATTGTTTTAGCCACTATGCTTCATCCCCCAAATGTATTCGGATGCTTCTTCATCGTGATCATTATAGCCTAATTAATACCTAATCTAAAACATCCTACGCGCCGTCACAAAACGCTTCTTCCACTTATCACTAAAGGCTTCATAATGCACGCCAAGCTCTTTTGAATACGTGTGTAATATCTGATTATTTCCCGCATACATGGCAACATGACCAATGTCGAGACCACGTGCACTAAAGAACAACAAGTCCCCTTTACGCAGTTCGCTGATCCCAACTTGCTTCCCCTCTTTGGCTTGATTATAAGAGGCGCGTGGCAGATCCACCGACAACACATTCTCAAATAAATGCCCTACGAAAGAAGAACAGTCAAAAGTTGACGTCTGGTTCGTTGCTGCACCAAATTCATAAGGGGTTCCCAGATACTTCTCTCCGTAAGCAAGCAGCGCGCTTCCCTGCTTCTCCGCGAGCGACTCACTAGTATAATTGCTATATTGGGGTTTAGCAGATATGTATCCCGTCTTGTTATCTTGCGTTCGCACTTCTAACCAGAAAGCATCCACTTCTCTAACGACATGGACCTTATCTCCTACAGACAACATTTGCTGAACTGCTGACTGGCCCGATGAGTTTGGCGAACTTCGCAGGTTAACTCCATAAAGAATCGTCGTATCGTAATTAATCGCTGAGTAGATGCGGACGGTCCGAGTATTAACATCCCACTTCACGGAGCTTCCCAAAGCCTCGCTGACAAAACGCAGCGGCATCATCGTATAACCGCCCGCAATTTGGCCCGGAACAGTTAAGTTTAAGGATTGTCCATTTTTGTTCGCGGTCGAATCTCCTATCTGATAGGTCAGCACGAGATCCCCTTTGGTGGCTTTAACTGTTTTGGTATCGTTATTCCATGACATCTTTGCTCCCTGTTCTTCAAACAGCTTGCGCATGGGAACAAGCGTTGTACCGTTTATAAGCAAGGGCTGAACCTCTAGTTCAAGCTGCCGATCATCCAGATAAATGCCCGTAACCTGATTCTGAGGCGTCGCCGCCGCATGAGCTGGAGCTGTATAGAGTATAGATGTAAGTAGTAGAAGTAGTATCGCTTTCTTTTGAATCTTCATGATGTCATCCCCTAGTTGATTGATACGTTCATATATTATTACTAAAAAGAGGGTAATTAGTTTTGTTACAATTATTGGGAGCGACGCCTAACTACAGCCCAAAGCTACCAAGCATAAACGCCTTCGGCGTCCTTATAAGGACGGTAAGCGTTTACGCGAGAAATATAAAACATAAAGTATAGTGCTAAACTTATACTTTCTTATATTTTTGACGGATTGTAATATGAAGTGCGACAGCTAAACAGAGAAAGCCCATGGGGATTCGTGTAGAATGAAGTTACCACACACCATTCACACAAGGAGAATCACACCATGGGTTACACTCATCTTAGCATAACGGAGCGAAGCAAACTAGAAGTACTATACGGATTGGGATGGTCTAGTCGAGCGATTGGGGCAGAACTTGGACGTCATCACTCCGTCATTGCCAGAGAACGGAAGCGAGGAGGCAAGGGAAATACCTATCTTGCTGAGACCGCTCAGATCGCGTATAGCGAACGTCGACAAGGGAGTAAGTCGACAGGTCGTTTCACCGCGGAACTGGCCGGAGAGATCAATGAGAAACTCCGACTTACCTGGTCGCCCGAGCAGATTGCTGAACAGCGTAGAGCCAGTGGTCAACCCTTCGTATGCTTCAAGACGATCTACCGTTGGCTATATGCAGGTCGTCTGGTTGCAGGCGAAGTAAAGGTGCTACGGCATAAGGGTAAACGACGTAAACCACTGGAGACACGTGGTCGATTCCTCGTGGGGAAAACCATTAGTCAACGGCCAAAGGGAGTACGAAAGAGAGATTCCTTCGGGCACTGGGAACTAGATACGGTGGTTTCCAGCCGAGGAAAAAGCCGTGCTTGTGCCGCGACCTTTATCGAGCGCAAGACACGGATGTATCTGGCCGTAAAGATGCCCGACCGTACCGCTCATTCGATGGAGATCGCCTTTGGTGTTGTGGCTAGCCAGTATCCGCAAGAAACTTTCCGAACGGCTACTGCGGATCGAGGAAAGGAATTCGCCTGCTATAGCGCTCTGGAAGCCTTTCATGGACTGGATGTCTACTTTGCTGATCCCTACTCGTCCTGGCAACGAGGGTCTAACGAGAATGGCAACGGACTCCTTCGAGAGTTCTTTCCCAAAGGCCATGATTTTGCACAAGTTTCAGATGAGGAGCTTGCCCACGCCCTAGATCTCATCAACCACCGCCCCCGGAAATGTCTGGGGTGGAAGTCTGCTCACGAATCTTTCATGTCCGAAGTGTCGCACTTAGCTTGACAATCCGTCTTTTAAAAAGAGGACTGTAGCCACCTTTCGGTGCCACAGCCCTCTTTTTAATCCACTTCAAAAATAGAATCAATGATAATCGGAAGATTATCTCTTACAGAAACAGCTCCCAATACAGAACGAGCATGACTACCCTTATCTCCGAACACCTCCAGCATTAAATCCGAACAGCCATTGAGCACTTTATGATGTTCTTCGAATAAGGGATCTGCATTCACAAATCCTTGGATTTTGACCACTCTCTTCACTTTATCCAAGGAGCCTAAAGCTGACTCAAGGACGGCAAGGATCTCGATTCCAGTCTGACGTGCAAAATGGTAGCCTTCTTCGGTGGTAAAGTCTTGCCCCAGCTTTCCTTTGGGATGCCCAGCCGGTCCTTTTCCTGATACAAAACATAATCCATTAACCATTACGCAGTTAGCGTATTTAGCCGCTGGCTCACTAGCTCTAGGTAGGACAATACCTAATTCTTCAAGTCTGTTCGCTATGGTTCGATCCGTCACTTCAGTCTCCCCTCCATTCACAACAGTTTCAACACTCAATTTATTTACAAGAGATGCCCGTTTATTATTTCGCTTCGACCTCTGCTTCCCATCTCGCGATCTCAGCTCGAACGATTGGCGCTACTTCTGTACCCAATAGCTCAATGGCTCTCATTACATCCTTATGAGGCATCGTCCCTAGCGGTACATGCAGCATAAAGCGTGTAATGCCTACGTGTTTGCGTAGGTGAATAATCTTCTCAGCAACAGTATCTGGATCTCCTACATACAAGGCGCCTTCAAATCTACGTGCTGCATCATAGCTTGCCCGACTGTAATGACCCCATCCGCGCTCCCGGCCAATCACATTCATGCTAGCCTGTGTAGAAGGAAAGAACATATCGGCAGCAAGCTGATTATCTTCTGCAATAAAGCCGTGCGAGTGTGAGGCAACCGGAAGCTTCGATACATCATGACCCGCTTGAGCGGCAGCCTTCTTATAGAGCTTCACGAGCGGCGCAAACTGCAGCGGACTGCCCCCAATGATCGCGAGCACAAGTGGTAGCCCGAGCAGTCCCGCACGGATCACAGATTCCGTATTGCCTCCACTGCCAATCCATACGGGCAAAGGATTCTGAACAGGGCGCGGATAAATCCCCAGATTATTGATGGCAGGACGGTGATTTCCACTCCAGGTTACTTTTTCCGATGCCGTTAATTTTAACAACAAGTCCAGCTTCTCATCGAACAACTCATCGTAGTCATTTAGATCATAGCCGAAGAGTGGGAAAGATTCGATAAAAGAACCCCGGCCCGCCATAATTTCTGCGCGTCCATTCGAGATTCCATCTAGTGTTGCAAAATCCTGAAATACACGTACTGGATCTGCAGAGGACAGCACGGTTACCGCACTGGTCAGCCGAATCCTTGTCGTCTGTGATGCAGCCGCAGCCAGCAAGACTGCTGGAGAAGACGCCGCATAATCTTTTCGATGATGCTCACCCACACCAAATATATCTAATCCTACCTGGTCAGCAAGAACAATCTCCTCTACTACCTCGCGCAATCGCTGCGCATGGCTTATTAACTCACCGGTTTGAACATCCGGTGTTGTTTCTACGAAAGTACTGATGCCTATTTCCACTTACAAATCCCCCTTAACTATAATTTTTTCTTCGAGTTGTTTGATTATAACACAAGTTACGGTCAAGCATAAACGCCTTTGGCGTCCTTATTAGGACGATAAGCGTTTAAGCGAGAAATATAAGAATAATGTATAGCGTGAAACTTATACTTTCTTATATTTCAAAAAAGCTAGGCATTAATGCCTAGCTCCAGCTTGTCGAGAAACTCATCCTTTAAATTTGCAGAACATCGCTGACAAATAGAGGATTTTGATGAAATATGTTGAAATCATCTAAAGCAAGTAGCTCTCATGCTTGATATAGGAGGGACATATGCTTCAAAGAAACAAACACAAAAATTCCATATCCAAACAAACCTTCAATCCTGTTCGGGGTTCCTTAAAAATCGCCGTAATATATTTTATTGTAGGGTGCTTATGGATCCCCATAACAGATAAGGCCGTTTCCACTTTTACGCGAGATCCGGAGTGGATAAGACTTATTAATATAATTAAAGGCTGGTTCTTTATTCTCATAACGGCTTGGCTTATCTTTGCACTAATTCTAGGTACTCTCAAACGGATTAAAAGGATCGAAAAGAAACTGGATCTTGCCTATAGGGAAAGGGTAAGCGCACACGAAAATCTAGAGGCCGCCTATGAGGAAATCACAGCTACTGAAGAAGAACTCAGACAGCAATATGATCAGCTCATTGAGAATCAAGAGAAGCTAGCTTTGAATGAAGAAAGGATGCATTATCTGGCTTATCATGATCTATTAACCGGCTTGCCCAACAAATTAGCTTTTTATGAGAATGGGCTTCGCATTTTGGAACTGAACAACATTGCAGCCTTAATGTTCATCGACATTGATTACTTCAAATACGTAAATGATACGATGGGCCATGAATTTGGTGACCGGCTAATTGTTAAGGTTAGTGAGAGATTGGTCTCCCTAGTTGGGAGTAGTGGAGAAGTGTATCGTTTCGCTGGGGATGAATTCATCGTTCTTTTATATTCTATCGAGAACAGTCAGTGCATAACTAGCGTAGCCTCCCACATTATTGCCGGTTTTAAAGACGCCATTGAGATGGATGACAGTCTGCTGCACGTTAGCCTAAGCATCGGAATCAGTACTCACCCCGAACATGGAAGTAATATTATGGAACTCCTTAAATGTGCAGACATCGCTATGTATAAAGCCAAAGACGCCGGCAAGGGCCAAATTATCGTCTTTGATCAACCGTTGAATGATACCTTTACTGAGCGAATGAACATTGAGAAGCAGTTATATAATGCTTTAGAGAAAAATGAGCTGGAAGTATTCTATCAACCCCAGATTGATCTGACTCAGAATAGGGTGACGGGACTAGAGGCTCTTATGCGCTGGAACAACCCTATACTAGGAATGGTCCCTCCGGATAAGTTTATCAAAATAGCAGAAGACTCCCATCTCATCATTCCTCTTGGAGCGTGGGTGCTCAGAACGGCCTGTGCCTTTTTGAAAAGTCTTCATGAGCAAGGATTATCACATCTTACGATGTCTGTTAATATTTCAATGCTGCAGCTACTGCAAAGCGACTTCAATGAATTAGTTCTAGACACCTTGCAAGCCTCCGGGCTAGACCCTGAATACTTAGAGCTAGAGATCACAGAGAGTGTTCTGGTTGAATCTTATGAATATGTGAGCAGTAAACTAACTGAACTCAGAGCTTACAACATTAAAATTGCACTGGACGACTTTGGTACCGGTTATTCCTCCTTAAGTTATCTTACTCATATGCCGATCTCAACTTTGAAAATAGACAAGTCCTTTATTGATTCCATTCGAACAGGGACACATCAAGCTGTTCTCGTAGAACAAATTATTATGATTGGTAAACGAATGAATATGTGTGTTATTGCAGAAGGTGTGGAGCAGACTGTGCAACTCGATTATCTGCAGGAGCAAGGCTGCGATAAAATTCAAGGTTACTTGTTCAGTAAGCCGCAGTCTGCACAGAGCGTACAAGAGCTGTTAACCGAGTGGGAGAAGGTTTCGAGCTTAAATGAATAAAGATGAACCTATTTTTTTATATAAGAAGGTGTTACCGAAGTGAATGTCATGACATGGATTGACTTATTATTATTCTTCGTTTTGTTCGTTCTATTCATCTACATATTTGCTTCTGTAAGAATCACTAGCCTACATAAGGCGTACTTGATTTTTCATTTTACTATGATGTTATGGCCCTTCTGTCAATTCGCTATCAAAATGACGGATGATCCCGGGGTTCAATTGTTTTATGTGAAGCTCGCATTTATCGACTCGGTTTTGTTAGCGATTGGATGGCTTCTTTTTACGATATTACTCACTAGCACATCACACCACCTCCGAAAAAAGAATGCACTGATCCTATACACTCTCGCAGCATTGATCATACTAGGGGTGATCGTCAATCCAAATGAAAGCTTTGTCCTCCCTATGCACGGTGGATATATCGAAAGAACTTATGGTCCGATTTTTTGGCTGCTCATCATCTACTTAACCAGCGTCGTTGCTATTTCTCTTCATATTATCTACTCAGCTCTAGTATCAAACACCACGCAGCGGATCAAAAAACAGGTTGCTCATGTGCTCAAAGGGGTGCTGGTGCTGGCTGCATTTGTATTACTCGATGTCTTTCTTAATGTGGTGCTGTTTAAATCTCAGCCGGTGATTCCGGGGATGACCTCTCTGGGGATATTAATCTCTGCAATCTTTTTCGTAATTGCCATCCATCGTGATAAAATATTTGATCTCGTAACCATCGCCCATCAGGATATCATTGACACCATCACACAAGGAATTCTTGTACTGGATGATAACGAGACTGTAGTAGAAATCAATCGATCGCTGAGTCCAAAAATCAATCTACAGATCGGTGACCACTTCGACGTGTCGACTCTCACACCCATGGAACAGACCGTGAGTGCTTTCCGTTTGTTCCTTCATACATACCTTAACCAGCCCATGGAGAGAACCGAAGTTGAAGTATTCTACACCTCGCTCCATGCATACATCAACATTACTGCGGCCCCGATTGTCGTAGGTGAGATCATGGTTGGACGAATTCTCACTTTTCAGGATAGAAGCGAGCTGCATCGCCTCATAGCTGAGACCAATCACCAGAACGAGATCCTGCAAGAGCGGAATTTAGCATTAATTGAAATCCAGAATGAGCTTTCTCAAACCAACCAAAAACTCAAGCGGATGGCCATAACCGACAGCTTAACAGGTTGTTATAATCGTCATTACTTAACGCAGCACTTAGAGCATGAGATCATAGAAAATATGAAATTCAAGCAACCTTTTGCCATCATTCTACTGGATATCGACTTTTTCAAAACGGTGAATGACAATTACGGCCATTTAGTCGGGGATGTCGTGATTTGTAGCACGGTAGAGGTTATTAAGCAATCGCTACGGGAGACGGATATTCTGGCACGCTATGGCGGAGAAGAGTTTATCGTCTATTTACCAAATACGAACCATACACAAGCAAACCGCTGGGCAGAACATATCAAATTCATGATAGAGGCCAATAAAGTACATGTGGATGATATTGCTCATTCTGTATCCATCACTGTAAGCATGGGACTACTGTCCATTAATAATTTTGCAGAGCAGTATACAGAAAGTCCGACAAATCAACTAAGTGATTTATTCGAATCTGTGGACAAAGCCTTATATCAAGCCAAAAATGCAGGACGAAACCAGATTGTTGAGATCATAAGATGACGCGCCTTCTAATATTATTTTTCGAAAAAAGAATCAGCCCTACTTCTGTCGAAGTTAAGCTGATTCTTTCTTTTTATATCTTTTTAACAAATTCGGATTTTAATTTCATAGCTCCAAACCCATCAATTTTGCAGTCAATATCATGATCTCCGTCCACTAAACGGATGTTTTTAACTTTGGTACCTATCTTCAGAACGGATGAGCTTCCTTTTACTTTGAGATCTTTGATTACAGTTACTGAGTCGCCGTCGTTTAATACATTGCCGTTGGCATCTTTGATAACCTTCTGATCTTCACTATTCTCAGATTCTGATTCTAATGTCCACTCGTGTGCACATTCCGGGCAAACCAATAAACTTCCATCTTCATAAGTGTACTCAGAATTACATTTCGGGCAGTTTGGTAAATTAGACATCTTTTCATTTTCTCCAATCATAGTTCAAATTCTAGCTGTCTTGCGGCTGGACTTTAAAAGTATATTTCATATTCAGTAAGGATTCCACTACATATGAAAATTGTCCTGAAACTGTAAAAATTGTATGGTTACATAATGGTTTGAAGTCGAACGATGGCCTGAGCCCGGTCAACCACCTCTAATTTGCTGTAGAGATTGCTAATATAGTTGCGGGCCGTACCCTCCGCGATATGTAGTGTATCAGCGATTTCGCGGTTGTTCATTCCCCGGATAATGAGCTGCGCCAGCTCCTCTTCCCGCTCAGTTAGACTCATACGATCTAGATTGGATCTTTGCCAATGTTCGTACTCCTCCGTCAATCTACTCATCCTCGTCGCCAATTTGGCTGCTACCGGGGCTGGCAGGATAAATTGCCCTGATATCGTATCACGGATCGAGGTGATCATTTTGTCTGCATCCATATCCTTCAGCATATACCCGCTTGCTCCGAATGCCATGCCCTCAACAATATAATCTGTCTCTATAAAAGTGGTCAAAATCAGAATAAATATGTCCGGACGAATCTGCTTGATTCGTTTTAGTGCACTAATCCCATTCATAACCGGCATTTGAACATCGAGCAGTACCAGATCGGGCTGGAACGTTTCCACCATCTCGCACGCCTCCTCCCCGTTCTTGGCAGCCCCGACCACCTCCATATCATCCTCCAGATCCAGAATGGTGCGTAGTCCTTCACGTGTCAACAATTGATCGTCGGCAATTACAATCTTTATCTTACTCATTTTCTTCCCCCAACCCTTCGCATTGGCAGATCGATCTCCAGTAAACAGCCTTCATTCATTTCTGAATCAATGGATAAGCTACCTCCCAGTTGCTCAACCCGTTCTTTCATCGTCCTAAGTCCAAACCCCATCACAATGGGACTATCACCTGACCCACGATCTTTGAGCCTAAACTGCAAATTCGCTCCGACAGACTCCAGACTAAAATGGAACTCCGTACTCTTGCCGTGTCTGATCCCATTCGTTAAGCCCTCCTGCAAAGCATGATAGATAGCCTTCTTATAGGCTGTTGACATGGGCTCCGGCAGATCATAAATAACGGTATGGATGACAACGCCTGCATTTCGCTCTGTATCACGAATCAGTTGCTTCAACATGACCGAGAGGTCGGAATACTTGTCCTCCTTCAGCATATGGACAGAGCCACGGATTTCATTCAAGCTATGCCGAACAAGATCCTGTGCTTCAACCAGACGCTGAACGCCGCTATCTATATCTTTCTTCTGGAGCAGGCGCTTTCCAGCCTCAATTTGCAGAATCGTCGATGTGAGCGTATGCCCAACAATGTCATGTATCTCCTGTGCAATACGATTTCGTTCCTCATAGACAGTAGCTTCAGCCAAAGCCGCGGACGTCTCACGCATCGAACGCTCCAGGCTAAGGGTTCTTTCTGTGACTTGATCCTCTAGATTCTTCTTAAGATATTGAATTCCCGAGTATAGCTTGGCATTGGCGATGGAGATTGCGCATTGAGAGCCCAGCAACTTGAGCACATCAAGCCTTTGTGGGGTGAATACGCCTGGTGACAAGTTATTCTCCAAATAGAGCAAACAAATCAATTTATTCTGATTCATGATCGGAAGACAAAGCACCGATTTCAGCCCATTGTCCCTAATATAGGCGTTACGCGTAAATATTCCATCACTAGCTGCATCGTGCAGCACGACCTGTTCTTGCGTTCTTGCCGTATAGCCTATAATTGCCGCCGGGACAAGATCCGATTCTTCCCCAAGTGGAACAGACTCGATATGCAGAGTCTCCGATGTCCCATAAGCCTCAACCATCCATCTGCCATCATGATCAAAAATAACCGCTCCATACTCGGCCCCAGCATTGTGGAGCATGATCCGCATCAGCGTGGCCAATAATCGACTCATCTCCATCTCGCCCGATAAAGCTTGTGCAGACATCACTACAGAAAGAGAATCGACTCGATCGAGCCCGGGCTCCCGTTTAATATGCAGTAAATGGCTGTGCTGCTGCTCAAGGTCAGCCGCTTTAGCCTTTGCACCCCATTGCAGATAAGCCTCGTAGGCCTCGGTCATATAGATTCTTGCTAGATGCAATTTGCCATGACGAAGCCCATATTTGCCGTAGCACTCTGCCGCCATCGCTAAATCGTGAATATGACCGTTGATACGAGCAGTCTCAATAGACTGCTCATACAATGCTTCCGCTTGTCGAGGATCTCTCGATAGGCGAGTCAGCTCAGCCTTCATCAACAGGTATTTATGTTGATAATTTTCCGGGCAACGACTAGCAAGCTTCTTCATCTTCTTCAGCCGCTTGCGCATTTCCCCCCGATAGACACGCTGCTCTTCAACAGTATGTTCCTCATACAGCTGAGCCCAGACTAAAGTCTCATAAGTGATCTGCATGGCATGATCTGCCCCATCTTCACGTGACTCTATAATCGCGGCTGACTTGCTCAATGCCTCACTGGCTTTTCGGTACTCCCCAAACACATAGCCCGTCATATAGTGGTAGATCCAGACCATTTCTTGTATAAAATTAAATGTGTCTCCATGAACCGACTGTGCAAACTCAGGTTCGTGAATCTCAGCGATGTCAAATGGATCATCTTCAGAGCGATAACCTGTTAAGCGAACTAGAGTGGCCACAGCTATGATAGCCTGCTTACAATGAAGACTGTTGTTATGGCGCAGCAATTCGCCAGAATGAGTAATTAACCGATCATAGATATCACCTAGCGGATGACCATATTGCAAAAGTGAGGCACAATTGATCAGTATACTCTGGTTACCCTGCCATAGATCGCCCGATTCCAGTCCAACTTTACCTGCATGCTCGGTAAACGTATGGAGCATAGATGGATCATAATGCCGCCAGCTGTCGAAGCACATTGCGAATGCGGTCAAAGTTCTCACATACAGCTTCGGATAGGGTTTAGATAAGCTGCACGCTAACATGCCCCATTTGAACGTCTCTTCATCATTACGAAAGTAATAGTATTGAAACATTGCGTAGCTTATGAACCCAATGGAAGCTTCCGGAGTCATCCCATAATCGAGCGTTAATTCAATCATGGTGAAGGAAGAAGCGAGCCACCCATCTCGGTTGACATAGAAGCAGGCATTGCTCGTATGATCTAAAGTGGACATTGCGACTCTACGAGCCTCGTCCGTCATCGGCGGTAAAAGATTAAGCGATTCGAGTGAGACCTTCTGTAGTCTGCGCCGCAATCTTAACCATTGAAGTGTCAATTGAACATAGCTAGGATCAAATTGATGGCTCACTTTCAGTAACGATAATGTATGCCGACCTAAGGAGATAACTTCTTCATGGTTATCATTACTTGCTTCCAACTGAACCTTCATCGCGTAGATGTAAGCCTTATCCGTATTTGTCGCAGCTTTATGGATTAACAGATGGAATAATTCATTAGCCTTGTCAAAATGTGAACATAAGTATTCGAGCTCGGCCCTCTCACGAAATACACGGAAGGTTAGTCCATAATGCTCCTCCCAACTGTGCTCCTCTAATAGCGCTGTCGCGTGAAGCATATATTGCAAGGATGTCTCATGAGCGGTTGATTGCTTTGCGCTTATCCCTGCCCGTAAGTTCAGTTTCACCAGTTGAAGCCTCTGCTCCGGGTGATCTATCCACGCAAGCGCCTGATTCAAATGATGGACAGCTTCAAATAGAATTGTTCCTTCACTAAGAGAGCTGCGGCCTAGCAATAGCATGCCAATCCTCCAATGCAGCTCTGGGCGCTCCTCTACGGGAACAAGAGCATAAGCCGCCCGATGAATGCGGTTGTGCTGAAATTTAAAATACGTATATTCCTCCCCGTTAACAGGTTGTAGCAAGCGTCCATTTACAGCAACTTCCAATGCTTCGGTCAATGTATCTACCGGAATCTCCGTAATTTCAGCAAGCGTACCCACATCAAATATGCTGCCCAGTAAAGCAGCTCTACTAAGTGCATACACCGTCTGATCGGGAAATTGCTGTAATTTACTTGAAAGATATGCTGCTGCATTATCGGGAACATTCAATTCGGTAATGCGCTGGAGGTCCCATTTCCAGCTTCGAAGATCCTCGTCAAATTCCACTCTCTGATCATCAATCAAATCCTGAAGGAATTGCTTAATAAATAATGGATTCCCATCTGTCTTATGCAGAAGTACCCGCGCTAGCTCGTCCAAGTCAGCAGCCTCGTAACGCATAACATCCAGTAGCAGTTGTTTTAAATCGGTGAGTTCAAGCGCTTGTAGAGAAATTCTACTCATCACTACGTTGCGGTCTATCAAATGCTTTTCCAGCCTACTGAGTGGGTGCAGCCTCGTGATTTCCCGATCACGATAGGAAAGAACGATTAGCAGATGACTCGTGGCCGTGTCCTCTATAAGTGAAGTGAGATATTGCAGCGATGTTTCATCCGCCCATTGCAGATTGTCCAATATCAAGATCAAAGGATGATCCTCATGAGGAAAGAGTTGAATAAACCGGCTCATGATTAATTGAAATCGATGCTGAGCTTCCAGCGGCGGCAACGGAGGTACGGAAGGTTGGGGGCCAATCAAGAGCTCAAGCTTAGGGACAAGTTCGATCAGCAATTGCCCGTAACTGTCCACTGCTTGTAAAATACGCAGCTTCCAAACCTCCACCTGCAGCTTCGTTTCCATCAGCAGTTGACTGACCAAATCTTCTATAACTTGATGCCAGATGCCATAAGGGAGTGAGGTATGTAGAGATTCGAATTTGCCTCTGGCGAAAAAACCATCCAAAGAAATCGAATTTCTAAGCGTTTCTTTTAGAAAGGTTGTTTTGCCGATACCACTCTCGCCACTAAGCCAGACCGTCTTTACAGCACCTTGTGATGCTCGTTTCAGCGCTTCTCGTAAGCTTAGTTTCTCAAAATGTCTTCCGTAGAATCGTTCCGATACCATCCAGCGTTCCGGAATATCCCAGCTTCCTAACAGGAAGGGCTCGATGTACCCGTATTGTTGTAGGTGGGATAGACATTCCTCAAGATCCGACTTGATTCCAAAGGCGCTGGCATATCTCGCATCAGGCATTTTCTCCATGCATTTGCCAACAATGTCAGAGACAGATAGAGGGATAGTGGGAAACCTGCGATGTAAAGGCTCAGGTGTATCTGCAAGATGACGATAGACAATATCAACAACATCATGAAGCTCAAAAGGGCGACTGCCTGAGAGACATTCATACATAATGACTCCAAGCGAATAAAAGTCAGAACGATAGTCCGGGTTCAACCCAGTTCGACCCGTTTGCTCTGGCGATATATAAGGAAGCAAGGCATCCGGCCGCCCGCTTAACGGTGACAATGGACTGGTATCATTTTCAGTGGAGCACATTCGTATATCAATAAATTTCGTTTCAAAAGTATTTGGATTGACGATTAGATGAGCGGGGGTTAGTTCATTTAGTGTTATTTTTTCACGATGAATTTGCATAAGGCAATCAGCAACAGCGATGGCGATCCGAAGCAGCACTGGAAGCTCCAGTGAATCAGGTGTACGCAGTATCTGATCCAGCGTACTCCCCTCTATATCTTTTAGGAGAAGGACTGGCCGATCCGGCGTGATTTCCAGACTATACGCCTCGATTGCTCCACGACCGCTAAGTCGCTTAAGCATGCCATACTCATAACGAAAAGCATCAACCATAGTAGATCCCGGGTACTCGCCTGTAGTTGTCTTGGCGATAACCCTAAGACCATCTTCTTGACGTAGGAGTCTGTACAGCCTGATATCTGAGGTAGTCTCTATCAGATCTAAAGTTTGGTATCCTTGCAACTCAAACATGAACAGCACTCCCTAGTTACAATTAGGTAGACAGAATACGCAATATCGCAAAGTAGTTATACTCATTATATCATCTGATCTCGCCGTAGAATCCTATGTTGTAATTAACTTTGTCATCTGTTTTGTCATATGACATCTATTAAATTTCATTGTGATAATATAGGAAAAAATACTCAATCATCCCCAACATAAGGAGGATTCAAATTGCATCTTTCCTACATAAACTACCCTATGCTTGAGCACCTGTCCGATGAAGAATTACAGCAGTTAGCCCCAGAAATGCAAGAAGAGCATTATGAACCCGGCAAGCTTATCATGCAACAGGGCGAGGTCAGCCAGCGGGTTTATATTTTGGTATCCGGTCAGGTACAAGTATTTATTAGTACGGAAATAAAGGTAGAACTGGCTATACTCTCGAAAGGCCAGTTCTTCGGGGAAATGTCCTGTCTTACCAGAGACCCCATCAGTGCAAATGTAGAAACGATCGATAACGTTCATGTGATATCCGTATCCAGGAATGGCATGCTGCTGTTGATGGACAAAAATCGCGAGTTCCGCAGCCAGATCATCGAATCCATGATCAAGAGAATCCAAAATTCCAACGAACGTGTACTGGAAGAACATACGAAAAGTCAGATTATAATGAAGCTACATGAATCCGAGGAACAAGAGCGTTACGGTGAGCTGATCGGAGAAAGTGCCGAAATGCGGGCACTTCTCGGATGGATTGAACGCCTGTCAATGGAGCGGGCCCATGTTGTCGTGATAGGTGAACCCGGTACAGGGAAGGTAAATGTAGCAAGGGCACTTCATTACCGAACAACGAACGGACAATACCCGCTACTGGTATTAAATGTAGCAGACCGTTGATTGGGAGACCAAGGTCATTGCGGCAAAAGGAGGAACCATTGTCATCGAGGAAGCCGAATCCTGTCCTTCTGAGAAGCTACTACAGATGCTGGAGGCAGCTGCACAGATTCGAATCATCCTGACTAGCGCGAGAAGATAGCTACTTCTTAGATACATTGCATACAAAAAAAGAAAAATTCAGGAGGGGTCCCAAGAGCTATGAAATGGCTGCTGGGACCCCTCCTCGTATGTAATGCGAAGGCAATATTTTTACTCATAAGACATTGCATATTTCGTTAGCCCTATCGCGTTTGCGTACAGTGCTGCCTGTGTCCGATCATTAACCTGCAGCTTCGCTAAAATCTGGCTGACATGCTTCTTGACCGTGAATTCACTAATAAAAAGACGTGAGGCAATCGTTCTATTGCAGGCGCCTTGTCCAAGCTCAATCAGTACTTCCTTCTCTTTCGGTGTCAATTCATTCGTCGGACTGCTGCCGCTCGTACGCATCTTTTCTTCCATTAGACCAGGATCATAATACTTTCTCCCTTTGTGCACCAACTGGATAGCAAAGAGTAATTCCTCCGGCAGTGCCTCTTTTAGGACATATCCATCTACCAGCACCTCTTCAGCCCTTAAGAAATCCTCTCTGCTCGCAGAGGAAGTCAACAGAATGAACTTACTAACAATGCCGCGAGCACGTACTGTCTTAATGACATCCAGTCCCGATTCATCAGCAAGCTTAAGATCAATGAGAACAATATCTGGCTTTGTCGCTTCAATCACATCTAATGCTTCTTGACCATTCGTAGCTTCACCAGCAAATTGCACATTCGGTTGCATTGAAATGACAGATGCCAGCCCTCTTCTAACTAAAGGATGATCATCAACAATGACGATTTTCACAGAAACACCTCCCTCTAAAATTCATGCATTCTCTAATTCTCTGAATTAAATCCTCTTAGGATACCGTCCAATTAACATCTGCCCGTTTGGCGCCCTCCATCTTGAGCAAGATTTCCGACTTAAATCCAACAGTCTCTGCAAATAAGAGATTAGGAAACGCACTAATCATCGTATTATAGCTTGTCACATTTGCGTTATAGATACGTCTACTGATAGATAGATTTTCCTCCAAAATATTAATGCTTCGCTGCAATTTGATATACTTATCGCTGGCTTTAAGCTCTGGATAATGGTCTGCCTGAACATTTATCGTATGAAGATACTTTTCCATTTTCACATATCTAGTCAACTTCTCAACCGGAAATTGATGATCCCTTAAACCAGCACGCATTCTATGCACAAGTGCCAATGTTTCGCGTTCATGTGTAGCATAAGTAATGACCATTTCCGCAACTTCTGTTAACGCCTCAAACCGATTTTGTAAATGGGCTTCTATGGTAGCAAAAGATTCTTTCACACGATTACGCATGCCGAACAATCGATTGTAAGCAACCATTAAATAAGCTCCGATTATAACAACGATGATCAATCCGACTCCTAACATCTGCATCACCTCTAGTGTATTTGAATTAATGGGCCGAAATAGTTGAACCGCCCTCCTGTATACAACAAAAAGATTAGTTCCGTTTTATGCCGTAAATGGAAAATGATATAAATTCAACGTACTTCTGATTAATTATAATTAAAAGACTTGTCAGGTTATAGTGAGCGTTGTCATTACTTCTGTCATATTACAAAATGGATAATTTTATAATATAAGTATGAAAAAGGGGTTTCTAAGGGTGCTACTGTTTCCCACATAACCTAAGGCAACAACCTAATTAACCAAGGATGTGTATGCCCATGAGCAGTGCTACAGAATCATCACGCTATTTAGAGAGACCCAATTTTATTGTAATTCTCGTAGATGAGGAACGATATCCCCCCATTTATGAACACCCCGAAATAAGGGAATGGAGACAACAGAACCTAGTCACACAACAATTATTAAAATCGCATAGCCTAGAGTTCCACAGACACTATATTGGAACTACCGCCTGCTACCCCAGCAGGGCAACCCTGTTTACGGATCACTATCCATCACTCCATGGCGTCAGTCCTATTGGTGAAAATCCGCGAAATTCTGCTTCCTCTGCTACTATCGGATTAAGTGGCCGCGACGAGGTATACGGTGCAGAAACCGTGGAACTCATTCAAGCGCTGGATCGCCAAAAAAACCAGAATAAAAATGCTCCACCCTGGCTGCTCGTTTCTTCCCTTGTAAATCCGCATGATATTGTTCTATACGGGGCCCTAACTGCACATTTACCTAATTTTAGGTTCGAGGTCAAGCCTATGCCTGCGATTGCTCCCTCTCCGACACAAAACGAATCGATACTTGGACACAGCCCATCCGCTATTTCGATAATCCTAAGTTTTGGAGTCAACTCGGGGTACAGGATGTGACTCTTCAGCCTGTGGAGGACAAACCGGGTGAATGGACCACAAGGGTTAAAACAGAACCCGTAACTGACGAATATGAGCTGTACAACTTAACAGAAGATCCTTTGGAGGCATATAACCTTGCCCACCCCACCTTTGCAACACAGCAGACTAGAAATATTCAGCAATGGATGAAACGTCTACTTGCAGAGCAGCGAAACCAAAAGCGCCTAACTCCTGCTCAGACATCTACCAAATAAAAACTACACATTAGATGAAAGTAAACACAAAAAAACTACCCCAAAAGAGTAGCCTGATTGCGTATAAAGTCGCATAAAAATTTATATTTGATAGATATTTTTTATCAACTATCCCGGAAGTGAGACCAGCCTTTAGGACTGGAGGTCTGTTTAACTCCCCGATCCAAACAAACGCCGAAACCAATTCCACACGTCTCCTGTGATGGGGATTAACCCAAAACCATGCTCACCCACGGCGACTAGCCCATACGCCCATTGTCCAATGGCTACTGCTCCCCCAGCAATCCGTCCTATGGCTACCGCCCCAAATGCCGTATCACCTATGGCGACTGCTCCCAACGCTTTTTCAGCTATCGCGATCGCTCCCACCGCCACACCAGCTATCGCAATCGCTCCCACGGCGAAGCCAAGCCAGCTAATGGCTATCGCTCCGATGGCTAACCACATCCCCAGTGATATTGCACCCACGGACAGTACACCGACGCTTACCGCACCTATGGATATCAAACCAACAGCTATATCTCCAATGGCAATTAATCCAACAGCCGTCTTCACTTGTGGTTTGCTTCCATGACCATACCCCTGACCTGAGTATCGACCTAAATTGCTACGAATGCTTACGACTGGAAATGAAGGAGATGGCCATTGATAATCAATTTCTCGTCCATCTAGTCCTCTAGAATCTGCCCAGCGTGCGATATATTTATGCCATTTCATATCCATCCCGTCCCCCTTCTCAATTACTTAAATTGTACAGCCCAGGGGGTCACCTGTAATCAGACTCTGACCTGAATTGATCTCATCCTCTAGACGGAGATAAGCTGACTTAGGATCACACCTTGATAAGCAAAAAAAGCCCCCTGTTAAAGAAGCTTTTTCATTCAAATCTATGCTATGCGTGACGCGCCAAGCTTGCTTCGCTTCTTTCTTGTGTCTCAAAAGTACAATGCATATCTATATATTTTTAAGTGCATCATAAAAAAAATTCAGAATAAAAAGCACAGTATAAGGCTCGCTTTTGGATTGATTTTCCTGTGTCGTAATCCTATTGTGTTCACGCTCCGTTCATACAAAGTTAGTATGATACAAATATCACAAAGTTATAACAACAAATAAAGTAATTCAAATGGGAGTGATGATCATGCTGGTAACAGCAATTATATTTATTAATTTGGCGCTTGTCTTTTACACCATCGGGGTATGGGGTGAGAAGCGAGCTGGTACGCTTACAAACAAACATCTATTCTTCTTTATCTTGGGTCTGATTTGCGATACAACTGGGACGCTCTTAATGAGCGAAATCGCTAAAGGAACCGGAGACAACGCCGCTCATGCTATAACTGGAGCTATCGCCTTAATACTGATGCTCATCCATGCAGTCTGGGCTATCGTTGTGAAATGGAAAGGTTCAGACAAATCCAAACAGAGCTTTCACCGCTTCAGTATTATCGTATGGGCTCTATGGCTGATTCCTTACGGAATCGGGGTAGCTATGAGTATGTTTTAATCTCTGTTTGATCCCACGATAAGATTCTTTAAGCTTTGCTTAAGGCAATAATGATATGCTCCCATCACAGTAGACAGTAGAAAAATCAAAACCTTCTACTGCTACTATGAGGGCGCTGAAAAAGTCTGTTTTAATCAGAAAGGTACATCTTTTCTCAATAAAATTGAGGAGGCTGTACCTTTTTTGACGTATAATTGAAATATCATAAAAAAACGGGTGAAAATGGATGATTCAAAAACAATAAAAATTGGTTCTGAGCCCTTATGTGGGCTTGTAAGACATCGTCGTACCAAAGGATAATATGCTGCGTCAAATTAATGAATTGGTAGACAAAGAAGGCTCAAAAAGCAAAACCTACTCGGTGACGATTAAATCCAAAGAGCACTCGGAACAAATGGCGTTCCAGGAAACGGATTATTTTAAAGAGAAAACGAAGGAACGTTACAAAATTGAAGCGAAGAACAGCGAACTTAAACATGGACACGGGTATGATGTAGCCACATCCTCGAGTCTGATTGGCATGCAATTACAAGGTGCAATGACGATATTCGCAGTGAACCTAAAGCGAATATTAAAGTTACAGGACTAAAAATCCCCAAGACACTGGACAAGAATAGAGCTACAAAAGTAGACATCCAATCTTTAACAAGGCTGGAAAGTCTACTTTTTTTTGATTTAGGTCTAATTTATGAAAAAATGTAAGTTTTTCAGCGCCCTCAAAGAATAATGAGTGGTTTTTATTAGAGTTCAGGTTCGTACTCACTTAATTTGCCTTGATAGATCAGCTTCAGCCGATCACTTTGCCGAAAATCATCCGGCGTAACGAGCGCAGGCAGCTTGTTCCATAGCTTAATGCCGGAGCGTTCCAGAATTTCCGCTACAAATTGCGAACAAAAGTAAGAGTTGCTGAATTCGACAGGTTCTTTCAGAGCGATGCCAATCACGCCTAGAATATTATAGAGATATTTTTGGCGACTTCGGATAAAGACTTTGAGTACCCGCTCCATTTTCTCTACTTCGCGGGCTGTTACTTGAAGTTCGTAAAGAACACACGTCGTATTTGGATACTTACTGAAAGTGCCTGTCTTAATATCCTCCTTCACGAATCCGCCATTCAGAGGATTGCTCGGATGCTTCCTACCAAAGCTATATAACTCGGAAAGCTCCCGATTAAAGGAGATCGAGGCATGATTATAAGGTGCTTTCGTATAGCCTTGAATAAGCTTCGTGAAGAGCGTTCCGGTATTCGTAAGCAAGATAAAGACCGATTGATCAGCTGCCATTTACAAATTTCCCCTTATCAAGATTGAACGTTTCCTTCATAATAACATATGAACCCATTAATGGAATCCACTCTACGACAAGTTGGTGATTAGCTATCGACCGCTCTCTATTAACGATAATCCTGATTTTTGCAGCCTTATCGGCCATTCACTTGATGTATGTAGTCATAGGCAGATTACAGCCGAGTAAAGACTATACAGGTATCGGCTTCCGCATCAAAACCTGGTGGGGAATGCTTTTTATCTTTTGTTTGGCTACTCTTTTTAATCCAGTCGTCTCACTACTGTCGCTAATGGTGCTGACCTTCTTTGCACTCAAAGAATATTTCTCCATGATAAAGTCGCGAAAATCCGACCGCAGACTATTTCTGTGGGCGTACTTATCCATTCCTCTACAGTTCTACTGGATTTATATCGAGTGGTATGGGATGTTTATTGTTTTTATCCCAGTCTATGTATTCTTGCTCCTACCGCTCCCTAGATTGATCAATAAAGGAACAGTTGGATTTCTACGCAGCGTTAGTTCAACGCAATGGGGACTAATGCTGATGGTTTTTGGGCTTAGTCACTTAGCCTACTTTCAATTTGCTACACCGGAGTATGGGGCTGGGCTTGTATTGTTTCTAGTGGTGTTAACTCAGTTGAATGATGTCGTTCACTATTTGGCGTCACTCTATGTGGGAAAGAGGAAGGTGGTGCCCACTGCCAATCCGTATTTAACTTGGGAAGGTTTCGCTTGTGCATTTGTTGTTACGACAGGGGCCTCATATCTGATCTATCCCTACCTGACGCCGCTCAACCCGACCTTCGGTTTCCTGTCAGGCATGCTGATCAGTTTGAGCGGCTTCTTGGGTAGCTTAACGGTTTCCGTGCTGAAGCGAGATTTGCTCATCGGTGATGGCGATAAATTTGTAGCTTTAAAAGAAAGCTATTTAAGCCGTGTCGATAGCTTGACCTACACCTCACCGGTATTTTTCCATGTCATCCGTTATTTCTTCGATTTCATGTAGATTAGTTTTCTACGACGATTTTGGTTGCTTGACCGATGGGTGGCAAGCTTCTAGTCAACATCGGACCGTAGAAAGCATACACTTTGTCACCTTTTTTCAGCTCACTTGCGGCAATCTTCTGATTGTCTTTCGTGCCGAGAATAGACGTAGTGTCTGAGATGTTCAGATCAATCGTCTCGACAGAAGTATCGCTGAGTTTATCGCCTTTAATCACAACTCGGGTCAAACCGTTATCCGAAGGAGTAACCTCTTCGATCACGCCAGCCGTTCCTAAGGTTTGCTGTTCGGGAGCTTGTTCTTTCACAACAATCTTGATCGCGCTCGTCAACGGTGGCATGCTCATAGCCATGACCATGCTGTGCTCGACCTCGATGGACATGCCCAGCTGCAGGTCAGCGAAGGTTAGCTTCTTATTATCAGCAGATACGATTTCCGTTTCATCAGAAATGCCCAGGCGAACGCCATGACCATAGCCGTTGAGGCCGATTTCAGCATTTTTTCCACCCTTATAGATACTAGTGATTGATCCTTGCTTGATCGTGTCTGAAGAGGTCTCTCCATTGCCTTGTTCCTTGGAATTAATCGAGATGGTTCCAGTTGGGCCTGCGACAACTTCAAGCTTCATTACTTTTTCGAAGAAAGATAGTGGAACGTAGGTTTTACCATTCTTTAGCTCTGGTACAGCACCCAGCGAAAGAAGTGTTGTGCCATTACGGTAAGCATCTTTTGCAATTTGAAAGGACATCGACTGGCTATCTTTCTCAAGACCTAGCGATTGAAGGCTTTGAGTCCATGTTAACTTATATCCAAGCGCTTCAGCTGCTGTACGGATGGGGATCATAACTTCCTTGCTTGAACCTACGTATAGCGGAACATCGACTGGTGAGAAACCGTTGCCATCAATGACTAGCACATATTTTAGACCACCATAAGAATCCTGCGGAACCGAGGAATTGGTCGCTGGTTTGACTGGGGCTGGCTGGATTGGGGCAGCAGAGATGACGTTCGATGCTATGAGCGTGCCAGCCAGGACAGCTCCGATTACTTTAAATGTTTTCATAGTGAGTTATACCTCCTGAGATGAATGAAATTGTGCTACTCTATCATTCTTAACGTGAGGTTCAGGAAAAATGTTGCGATAAGATTGATAACTCAGCCGTTCCATAAATGATCTTGGAGCGTCTTTGTCATGTCCTCTTGATGGCTAGCAAACTGCTTGAATCTGTGTCCATTCGCTCCAGAAGGATGAGGAAATCCCCATAAACAGCGCCGCTGATCGAGTTTTCCCTCAGACACCATAAGCTGAAGCATGTTAGAGATGAGCATGTCATCCACCTCTCATGTCCCTATAATGACCCACTCACGAGATGCCCTTCGTACCATACCGCTTGACGCTCCGATCTTCTTGCTACTGCTTCAGCCGAGCAGCTAGCATGCAGCAGCACAAAGTTTGCAGTATCTCCAACCTTTGGCCATACCTGCTCACCTTTTAGATTAAGAGACGTTATCCCCCCTGTTATGAATCCAAGGGATTGAGATAATGACAATTCATCATTACACCCATATAATTCTGCGTACCGTCCCGCCTTCTCCAATTGATCCCCATTTCCAAAAGGAGACCAGTGATCCGTAAGGCTGTCCGTTGCCAACTTCACTTTTACACCTTGGCTATATAACATCGGCAGTGGCATCATGGTTCTCCCAATAGGCACCGTGGATGCAATAGTCATACCTAACGAGCCCATCCGTTTAGCCATTTCTTCTGCCTCTTGCTGCGGAGCACCTGCGAACCAGAATGCGTGACTAACGGTCACCTTGCCCTGCAAGCCAGCTTCTTCTGTCAGATCAGCCAAACGCGACAACGTCTGCTTTCCTGCTTCTTTTCCATCATGTAAGTGAATATCAATGCTGGCATTGTTCATAACCGCTAACTCGACCATGGTCTGAAGTGACTTCTCGATATCTCCATCCACTGAGTATGGATCGACACCACCTACATAGGTTGCCCCCTCTGCCAGAGATTGCTTTACCAATTCAACAGAATTGGAGCGAAGCAGACCATGCTGTGGAAAGGCTACAATTTCAGATGAAATTTTTCCGGAGAAGGTATCCAATGCTTGCAGGGTTGCTTCCAAACGCTTCAGACCACTGACAGGTTCGATATTACAATGACTACGTACATGCGTGGTACCGAAACTCTGTATAAGCTTCAAGATACTCTCCGCTTGTTGTCTCGCCATAGGCAGCAGCTTAGGCAATAATACCTTCTCTTCCTCAATCCGTTCGAATACACTGGTAGAAGGCTTTACCGCCTTCCATGGTCCAGCATAATATGTTTTATCTAAATGGATATGCGCCTCCTCAAAAGAAGGAAGCATCAATAACCCTTTGCAGTCATATTTAGGTAGATGCCCTTGAGGCTCCATTTCCGCTCCAATAACTTCAGAAATCGTATTTCCATCAATTCGGATATGACAAACCTTCGTATCCGTACCAACCACTTGTCCATCCTCAATAACATAACCCTGCTCTAAACTTATATTGGTTAACCAGTAAGAAGCATTTAACATGCTACCCCATCCTTTTCTCAACCATTTAATATAGGTATGACCGCTTTATCCTAAATGGTACCATAGCTCTTCCTATATAAAAAATATTGATCAATAGCTGCGTGTGGACCTGACTGTGACATTAGCCCGGGATTGAGCTTCTCCAATACTCCCAGCCTCTTTATCGAGTAGCTCATCCACCCGCAGGCCCTTCAGCCCCCTTCTAGGAATCTCCTTCAAGACTTCTTCCAGTCCTGTGACCATGTTCAGCGGCGCTTCTCGATCTGCCCCCGGTGTATCACCATTGTCGTGCAGAACGATGATAGAACCGGGTTTAATCTTTTTCAATAAGTCATGCTTTAATTGCGCTGCGCTAACAGACGCTTTCCAGTCTCCCACCATTACAGACCACAACACAATCCGATAGGAACGTCTGATTAAAACAAGATCGCCTAAATTAAGGAGCCCCCAGGGAGGTCGATAAAAGATAGGCCGCTCTCCTGTAATTCGCTTGACAATGTCAGCGGTGCGATCCACTTGCTTCCGTCTATTGGTCCATGGCAAGTAGCACCAGTTGGACGTATGAGTATAGTTATGAATGCCAATCTGGTGTCCTTCCCGATGCATTCGCTGGATTAAATCCGGGAATTGCTCAGCCTTTTTGCCTAATACGAAGAAGGTTGCCTTTACGTCATGTTCCTTTAATAAGTCCAGTACTTGAGGTGTATAGCAAGGGTCAGGTCCGTCATCAAAAGTAAAGGCAACTTCCTTGGCAGCATTTCCTCTGGATACAACACCCCACCCCAATATTCGAGTAGTCACAAAAGGAACGATCATATAAAGAATAATCACATCTATAGCTAAAATAATGAGCGTCCACATCAGGAAACCGCCTCTTTCCTTCGCGGGGCAAACCGCGCTTTCAAAGACTGCTTACTAAGCACAAGCATCATGGGAGTTAACTTCTCGGTGCTGTCCTCTACGCGTTGTTTCCCCTCCGGATGCAGCATACGAAGTAAGAACCGAAGATAGAATCCATACCATTTCCGCTGCCAGTTGGACTTGATAGGATGCTGCTCAAACCCTATTCCATGAATGATCCCTCGGTGAAGTAACGTAATCCCAGTTAGCGCCTGTACTTTGCTTAGTTCTGGATTGCTATCTAGCTCACGACTGATCTCCTTCATGGCCTCGCGAAGCATGCGTGCAGTACGGATTCCGGCCCGATCAGTACCGAGTGTACGCGTAAGCTGCACTACCTGACGATTATCCAGATGAAGCTCACCGACCCAATCTCCCGGAAGTATTTGGTGCCCATCTTGGCAGACTACACTTTCACCGTGATACTTCAGCACCACCAATTTACATATCCCGTATCTCCACACGGACTGGCTGCGGAATTTGGTGACAACAGCAAATATGTTCTCCCACATCATCCAAAGGGATTGAGAGAATAATTTTATAAATGAAACGGAGGCTACCATCATTCTTCCTTCTTTCCTGTTTTAAGTTTATCTTCTAGCGAAATCCTTCACTAAACGCCGCGTATACCTGCCGATCATCTTTACTAAACCGTTGCCAAGATAAGCACCTATCCATAGAAACACCGCACCTAACAGCATGAACAGAAGTGAGGTGTTGAGTGTTTTATTTTCAATCCCGAATAACGATATAGAAGAGACATCGATAAAATACAAGACAGGTGACAATAAGAGAATAATTGGAGCCAAGTAAAAAAGAGTTGCACATATGAGACTGAGCATCCCAATTCCAAATTGCAGCATCAACCCAATAATCGCTCTCCAGTTATGTTCATTCAGAAATTCTGCCTTAACCTTTTCCCACAAGCTACCTTCTTCTTGAGATCGGGTTGGGAGCGTGCGAACGGAGATATCCGTATAGATTTTCGTTCGAATTCGCTCATGCTGTAAAAAAGTCTCGGTAGAACGTAAAACATAATAAAGGATCGGAATCCCTACTAGGGTAAAAGACATCGCAACTCCAAAGGTGATGCCCACCAAATAAAAGCAAAAATAAAACAGCCCGGTGGTAAAAGTAATTAGTAAAAAACAGAAATTCCTCACATGTTTGCGGATCATTTGATTCATACTCTTCTCTCCCTCTCTGCAATAAAAAATTGTTCATCTACGCAGCTCTTATGCTAATGCTCCCGATGTAAAATCGACCAGTGCCATAATGTCATATGACAGTCATTTCATACAAAAAAACACCCTATTGCCTACTCCCGCAAGGGAATATGGACAACAAGGTGCTCGCTCGTCAATTTCAAATGATTCGGTTATGGTTAATCCAACGTTCCAAAGGCTTTCTCTACAGCCTCTTCGCGGTTCCGGACACCCAGCTTAGCATAGATGGTAGAAGCGTAATTTCTCACCGTCCCATCGGACAAATATAGTTTAGCGGCAATGGACTTATAACGCATGCCCTTTGACAGGCATTCTAGAATCTCCAGCTCACGCGGGGTCAGCCCATATTCATTACTCTGCTCAGTCTGCGCTTCAGAAGCTGGATGCATCTCATAATGATCAATTAATATATTCGTAATAGCTGGTGTTATCATCTTCACACCCCGATGTACGAGACGTATACCTTCGAATAGCTCCTGCGGCTCTGTAGACTTTAACAAGTAGCCATCTGCCCCGTTTTGCAGTGCTTCGACTGCCATATCTGTTTCTTGAAAAGTTGTCAGGATCAACACTCGTACCCCTGGCCACTTTTGCTTGATAAGCTTCGTCGCTTCCGCACCGTCCATGCCTGGCATATTTAAGTCCATCAGCACCACGTGAGGTTGATCCTGCTCACAGTAGCTTACTGCATGCTCACCATTCTCTGCTAACCCTATGATCTCAAAATCCGGCTCCTGCTCCAGTATAATTCGTAAACTATCGCGGATATAAGGCTGATCATCTACCAGCAATAAACGAACCATTTCCTCTCGTATCTCTTCAAGCCTTGGCAAACTACAGGTCACTAAGGTTCCTTCCCCTGGCTTAGAGTAAAAATATACTTGCCCTTGCAAGTTAGAAGCTCGTTCCTTCATCGCGTTCAGACCAAATCCTGCTTTTAAATCCTCTGCGCCTAATCCATTATCCTGCACATCCAGCCGGATCAACTTCTCTTCGTAATGTAGACTAATGACAATTTCACTGGCTCGACCATGACGTACAGCGTTGGTTATCGACTCTTGCAAGCATCTGTATAAAGTCATTTGGGCCTGCTTGGATACTGTGTATGCCTCTCCAAACGTTCTTAGGCGAATCTTAACCTTCGAGAAGGTCTGGAAATCATCCACTAATTTCTGCAGGGACTGTATAAGCGTCAACGAATCCTGCGAAGAGCCCACATGGTGCAAATATCGCCGAACGTCATCCAAGCCATTACGGGTTAGCTTTAACAAGGCATCTATCTTTTGCTCCCCATCCGAAGTGTTCACCTCCGTACGTAAAGTCTCTAACCCCATAAGAATCGAAGTATAAGAATGCCCCACCGTATCATGCAGATCTTTGGATAACCGATTGCGTTCTTCCAGAAGTGTCATGCGCTCGACTTGTGAGATATACTGCTCCAAAACAGCATTTTGGTCCTTAATAATTCCGCTCTGCTTATGATTCACTACCAGTAAATGAAAAGCAAAGCCAAGCGTATACACCAAACCAATGTTCAGGATCATCGATACAGCATCCACTTGTTGTGACAATCTAGATAACATAATTGGAATCAAAATAACCGTGATCGGAGCTGACCAACGATAAGACTTCTGTGCACTATTGCTGGCGATCATAAAAGCGCTAGGTAGAAAAGTTACATATGATTCAGGAAATAGAGCAGCCAAATATAAGCATAGACCACCCGAAAGGAGAATCTCCGCAATCAGATAATATTTATAATGAAGCTGCAAACAAAACCAAGGCACTGAAAAAGAGATCAGCCCCCAAACAAACGCAATCCAGAACGGAATCGTGAAATCCTCCGAAAGATAACACATGGTGATCAATAAAGAAGTAGAAAAACAAATCCGAAACAGGAGGACGAGCCAATCGTACCAGAACCACTGCTTAACCAGATTAAACACTGAATTGCCCCCTATATACTGTGCTGACTAGACCTTTATTATAGTGTAACCCCTTGAGGCCTTACTAGTTACAAAAGGTCATGAGTTGGGATGACATAGCATTAATGCAAAAAGGATGTCGTCCCTTTAGGGGCAGCATCCTTGATCAATCCTCTATTCATATCACGAATTAAAACTTAATTCGTGAAAATCCATTGTCTGTCTTTACATATCCCACGCCGTTGCCCACATAGTTGAAATTAAAATCATCCTTCAGCTTAAAAGCATAATCTACTGCGAGTGTTTTAGGATTTAAAACATATGTGGCGGAACCCGGGAAGCCAAGCTCAATATTGCCATCCTGTAATCGGTTCAACGAAACAAAAAATTCTGTCTCATCTTGAAGAGCTACCGACTTAACCAATCCTTTGACATTATATAGGGACAACTTACCATTGGAGTAAATCCCATAAACCTCACCAAGTGAGGAGACGACAGCATTTCCTGCAATATCTCTTCCCCATAGTAATTTACCTTTAGGGTTGAATCCGAACAACCGATTCCCTGTCTTTGGTATATTGGCACGGACTAATACAGTTCCATCGGAAAGCACCTGATTGTAAGACACTTCAGTGTACGAATCAGCTGGTAATTGATATGTAAACACTGAATTTAACGAAGAATCAAGAGCCTGGATGCGTGAACCTTTCCCACCTCCGTAATTCGTTTGAATTAAGATACGATTTCCTTGCGCCAATACCGTTCCTTTGTAAGAAATATTTTTTATTTTAGTTCCATTTTTATTAATTAAAGTTAGTGACCCAGCATAATTTCCATCGTCATCAAAGTTACCTTGGGATGCAAAGACTAAGCTCCCGTTATCAAGTCTATATAAGTATCCCTCTGTTTGAGACAAATTCACTTTCCATTTCCGTTTTCCGTCAGGTCCCACAGCGTAGATCTGAGTGGCGTCAGGAGAGAGATTATCTGTAAAGGTTATGTATACCGTTCCTTCTGGCGCCACTAAATAATCCTTGGATTCACGAAACATCGCTGTGCCCGGGTCTGCAAAATTAACTGACCACTTCAGCTTCCCTGTCTGTGTGTCATAGGATTTCAGCGTATCCACCAACCATATCTTAGTTTGGGTAGCATGCTCTTCCTTTGTGTGGAGATACACTGTATTTAATGAGGGAACCTCCACAGGACCCCCTTCCATACTTTCTAATTCCCCCACAACATTCAGCTGACTCCACTCCGAATTAGGTAATTTCGTTACTGTTCCAGCAGCTTCTACGACAGTAGATGACACTGCACTTACGGTAACCAGCAAGAGAGCAAGCAAACCTGTAAATATTCCTTTTTTCAAAAATATCAACCTTTCTTTCCATATATAGTATGTATCCTGTTACTTTACTCCCTTTTTTAAGGGACAACAAGATTAGATTAAACATCTTTTTATATGAAAGTCCGCATTGTATGACTGTACATATTATTTAGCCAGAAAATCACAGGCACATAAGGAGTGGGATTTAAGATGAGTGGGGCGAACAGCATCCAGCATACGTCCTACCCAAATATAATCAAGATCAGTGGGTGGATTTACAGGATTATCAGAATACATCTATCGAAGAAATCGTGCTTTTATGGAGCAGCTTAAATAAACGAATCGTCAAAGTCATTGCCAAGATTCCTAACGACAAACTGAGCTATCTCTGTGATCATCATTTGGATCGTTGCAGCGTATATTGCTTACAAGCTTTTTTTAAGAATCTTTCTGTACACCAAATCGTCGTATAATTAAGTCCAATTCACACCATAATGTACTAGAATTTTGACTTCTTGTTCGGAATGCTGTACATTACAAAGTAGACGAACAATTCATAAACCAAAATACTATAATGTTCGCATTTAGAGGTGTATATAATGAAAAAAGTATTCGATTATGAAGATATTCAGTTAATTCCTGCAAAATGTATCGTAAATAGCCGTTCTGAGTGTGATACAACAGTCACCTTAGGCGGTCATACTTTTAGATTACCTGTGGTACCCGCAAATATGCAAACCATCATAGATGAGAAGATCGCCAGCTTCTTAGCGGAAAATGGCTACTTCTACATTATGCATCGTTTTGAACCGGAGAAGCGTACGTCTTTCATCAAAGATATGCACTCCCGCGGATTAATCGCATCCATAAGTGTCGGAGTCAAAGAAGAAGAGTATGATTTCGTTGAACAATTATCAAACGAACAGCTGATTCCGGAATTCATTACGATCGATATTGCACATGGTCATTCCGAGGCTGTCATTCGAATGATCAAACATATTAAACAGTATTTACCTACCAGTTTCGTTATTGCTGGAAACGTGGGAACTCCTGAAGGCGTTAGAGAATTAGAGAACGCTGGGGCCGACGCTACTAAAGTAGGGATTGGACCAGGGAAAGTATGTATCACGAAGATTAAGACTGGATTCGGTACAGGTGGCTGGCAATTGGCTGCACTGCGCTTGTGTGCCAAGGCTGCAAGTAAGCCTATTATCGCTGACGGAGGCATTCGGACGCATGGTGATATCGCCAAATCCATTAGATTTGGTGCTTCCATGGTCATGATCGGTTCCTTATTTGCTGGGCATGAAGAATCTCCTGGTGATACCATCGAGATCGATGGAAAGCTGTATAAAGAATACTTTGGCTCCGCTTCTGAATACCAAAAAGGTGAAAAGAAGAATGTTGAGGGCAAAAAAATAGTTGTCGAACACAAAGGCGCTTTAGCAGAAACATTGAGAGAGATGGAGCAAGATCTTCAGTCCTCGATTTCTTATGCTGGAGGCAATAAATTAGAAGCCATTCGTAAAGTAGATTATGTTATCGTTAAGAATTCCATTTTTAATGGTGACAAGGTCTATTAAATCGTAAAGAGGTGAGTAAGACGACTTAGGTCGTTCTTGCTCACCTTTTTTTTAGGTTGTTATGATTTCCGCTATACCACTTTGGGGTAATCATCTAATAGGCTATTAGATTGAACAAGAGAGGATAATCCCTATGCGGCAAGCTATGATTATTATTAACCCCTCATCCGGTAAAGAAGAAGCTGGCGGGGATGGCACGCTTCACGAGACCATTAATGGTCTTATGAATCAGAAACAACACCCAAAGTTAGGTGTAGTCCCTTTAGGAACGGTTAATGATTTTGCCCGCGCGTTACAGATTCCGCTGAATCCCGAAATAGCTATTCAAACCCTTGCTTCCTCTAACGTAAAGACAGTAGATATTGGTTGCTTGAATGACCGCTTATTCGGTAACGTTGTTGCTGTAGGTTCAATCGCCGGATCATTATCCTCCGTATCAACCGAAGAGAAAACCAAGTTCATTATGACGAGAAGACATGCAAGGCGAATCCCCACTCTTCCTCGCCGTGTTAACCAACTCAGTCGGTGGATTCGTGAATCTGATACCTGATGCTGCGGTTGACGATGGTCTGCTTCACTGTTTTATTATTCAAGACCTCAGTATACTTAATACCATTACAGCCAGTATATCTTTACTACTTGGCAACCTTAAGGATCATAAAGACGTTGTCTATTTCACGGCCCAAATTGTAAGTGTAAGCTCTCCAGAAGCCGTAAGAACCAATGTAGATGGTGAAGAAGGTCCGATTTTACCGATTACGCTAAGTGTTCTCCCTCGTCATATCCAAGTCATTGTGCCGGAAGTGGACTAACAAATAAAAGCAGTCCGGAACTCAAATAGTTCCAGACTGCCATTAATCTAATCTATGGATGCCCCGTTCCATATCTTCTTTTTGCAAATAACTTATAAAAATTCTATTCCGCTACAATAAACTTTTTACTTAATAACCACATTCCGCCGCTAATCCCTAAGAAATAGATGGGCATTGTCAGTAATGAACCATTATGCAGAGCGCTCATTCCCCACGTCGCCAAGCTAACCAGCAAATAATACCCCAAGCTGAAGATCGCACCTGCTGTTCCCACAACATCCTGGAAATTGACAAGCGCAAGACTTAGACAATTAGGTAAGGCAATACCGGCCCCCATTAACATGACAAAAAGGGTTATTAGAATGCTTACCATCACTATCATATCCGGCAACGAGGCAAGGCTGCCTGCGATTGTTAATAGCAAAGCTCCGCTGGTCATCACTAGACAGCCGATGTGAATTATTTTTTCCGGAGCATAGACAGTTAATAATCTTTTGGAGATCATCGCTCCCATAATCGATGCCAGGGCTACAATAATGCCTAAGAAACCATAGACTCCCGGCGAAATGTTAAAGTGTTCAATGAATATAAAGGGTGCTTCAGCATAGTAACTAAACAAGATCCCGTTAATGCCTCCTATTAGCACTCCGAACACCAGTACACGTGGCAACGCGAGCATTCTTTTAAATATAGGTAGAATTGCTACCTTTTTTCTCGCGGAAACATCAGTCGTTTCTGGCAACTTCCAAAAAGCATACATAAATAACAACACACTTATCATTACTAATGTAAAGAAAACCGCTCGAAAACCAAAAGCTTGGTCCACAAATCCGCCAATAAGTGGCCCTACTGCTGGAGTAAAAGCAATCACCGCCGAGATCTGGGCAAACATGGCATGTCGTTTATTCCCGGAGACACTCTCCCGAAGAATAGTTTGGGTAATAATTGAGCCTGTCGCTGCTCCAAACGCTTGAATGAAACGGCTCACTAACAGTAGATTAATGGATTCCGAGTAAAAACACATCAAGCTTCCTACACCATATACAATGAGGCCACCCAGCATGGCAGGTCTCCGTCCGATGAAATCAGAGAGCCAACCCCAACAGAAAACACCTAAAGCAAATCCGATAAAATATATACTTAATGTTAATTGTACAGAACTATTAGAGACCCCAAGTGCTACGGCAATATCCGGTAACGATGGAGTGTAGATCGTCTCACTAATTTGCGGAAAAGCCACAAGAACAATCATTAGTAGTAAAGATGGTGCTGCGTATTTTTTCATATTAAATTCGCCCTCCTACAAGCTTATATCCTAGAACAACAAGAATATGAGCCTAGCTAGGGAAATGGGGGCATCATTATGACAAGACGACTATAGATCATCATGTTCGATATTACCTTTCATTGTTAAGCTTTCTTTGTTATATAGGAGGGTTTCAATTATTCAAATAAAATATCATTATATACGGTAATAGAAAAGCTTTCAAACGAAACGCTCGCTTCGCCTGAGAGCATATTTATGTTATGAGTTTTGTTCCGATAATCCATGTACAGTTATACCAGCGGCGCTGGACTTCTTTTTTTCTTGAGAAGCATGTAGCTTTACCATCACAAATCTTGCAAATGGCTGTATCAATATACTTTCTGCGAACAGTGCAATTAGGAAATTTCTTGGCCAATTCGCTAAGAAGTGATTAAACGTTTGAGAACTCAAACCGTTTCCGATAATGTCTCCAATAAACGTCATACAAAATGACATTCCTAATATAGTGAACAAGATGCGGAATAGAATTTTGGCGTTGAAGCTATCGGTGGGTTGTGTGAATTTAGCTGTCAGCTTTTCTGCAATACGACCAATAACAACAGGCTCAATAATCATGACAATTACCCAAATGATCGGAAACACCTTAAGAATCGTTAAGGCAACTTCACCATTGAATTCTCCAACCCCTAAAATGATATTTATTGAAGACATAAACAGTACAGTCAATGTACAGATGATTGCGCCGTATAATGCACCCTCTTTGCCGTTTCTCGGTAATCTTACTTCTTGATTCATGATGTTCATCCTTTCAATATTGTCGGTAATAGTTTGGAGATAGTCTTTAGGGGTGCTGTAGATTGTTGTGTCTGACACAGCATGATCGCACCCTCAATCGAGGTTGTCATCAATAAAGCAACATCAGAAGCTACTTCATTCGAGAAGCCTTCAGTTACAAGCTTCGTGTAGTAAATAGTCTGAATGTTCTCATAAAGTGAGTTACATGCTTGGCGGACAGGTTCACTGACCGTAGCCATTTCACTGACAATACTGCTAAATGTATAGCCTGTAAGCT
Organism: Paenibacillus sp. FSL K6-0276; assembly: GCF_037977235.1. Taxonomy (NCBI): domain Bacteria; kingdom Bacillati; phylum Bacillota; class Bacilli; order Caryophanales; family Paenibacillaceae; genus Paenibacillus; species Paenibacillus sp. FSL K6-0276. Next base: position 5,959,117 of record NZ_CP150276.1, read on the forward strand.
TGCCCTCGGTTTCTAAGTTGTGAATTAACTTATTAAGCATGAATTGCGTGGCCTCTTGCGTAGAAGAATGCCCTTTGAAAATGTCCTCCATATCTATTGTTATTGCTTCATTTAATCCCTTTAAACAAGCAATTAATAGTTCTTCTTTTCCATTTGGAAAATGATGATAGAGCGCTCCTTTTGTAACATCACAAGCTTTTAAAATTTCACTAACGCCTACACTCTTATAACCTTTTTGTTGAAAAAGGAGTGTTGCCTTATCAATCATTAGCGATTTCGTATCCACAATTACGTATCCCCCTAACATACCAACCGGTCTGTTTGTTATTATAACAATATAATATCCGTTAATGTAAGTTTTTTTGCTTTATTTCAAAAAAGCATTGAAATTTTCATTTAACACAGCAAAAAAAGTCCCTACTCATGTTGTGCCGGTGGAGGCAAAGTTGCCGTCCCACTTGGATTAATGATATCATTCTGATGAAGTTATCTTGCTTTAAAGGAGGAATACCTGATGAAAAAGAGATCGCTAAAATATTTGTCTTTTGGTATTGGGTATTCTACTGCTGTTTTTTTCTAGAATTAATTATTGATGGGATAGATCTGTCAAAAATTAAGATAAACTAAAAAACAGTGGAGATATATAACCTAGCTATCGTTATGTATCTTCTATTTAAAGGAGACTTCATAAAAATGAACTTAAACAATAATGTGATTACAAGATATAATCCAGAAAATATTGCGAAACCCGTTGGTAACTATAGTCATGTAACAAAAATAAGTAGAAATGCTGAAATGTATGTATTTTCTGGCCAAATTGGAATCGATCAAAACAATCATATCCCTACAGATTTTAATCAGCAGGTAACAAATACGATGAGTAATATAGTTGAAGTCCTTTCTTCTCAAAAGCTAACTCCTGATAATGTAATCAAAATCAACATTTGGGCCACGGAAGAAATCGATTGGGATCATTTCTATGAAATTTGGAATGAAGTATTCGGGATGACACCTCCTTCAATGACCATTGCTTATGTTAAAGGATTAGGTTTACCTAAATTAAAAATTGAATTAGATGTTTGGGCTGCAGGTTAAACCCTGCACAAAACGAGCCTTAGAAGCGATTCTAAAGGCTCGTTTTTCTAATAGAGCGCCCTTTACAACAACAAAAAAGGCTCAGTTTCCTGAGCCCTTGAAATACAATTTTTATCTTTTTATATCTGAAGAATTATCCCAACATTCCACTTGCTCCAGACCCTCAATGCTATCTTTATAAAAGACAGGATCTTTCCCTTCACGTTTCTGCCGCTTATAATCCTTCAAGGCAGCAAAGGCTACTTTGGATAATAGAAGGATGGCAATCAAATTTACGATAACCATGAGACCCATAAATAAGTCAGCCAAATCCCATACCAACTGAACCTTTGCTACAGAGCCAAAAACAATCATCGCCAAGACACTGTATCTGTAGAATAATAATACTTTTTTGTTAGAGTTCAAGAATTCTATATTGGTTTCGCCATAGTAATAATTTCCGATTAACGTGCTGAAGGCAAATAGTAAAATCATAATCGCCAATGATCCGGATGCCCATGAACCAATATGCTCGCTTAATGCAGCTTGTGTCAGCTTAATTCCGTCTAGCCCCGGCTGCTTATACGCATCGGACAGCAAGATAATAAACGCCGTACTCGAACAAATAAGTAATGTATCAGTAAGTACCCCAAGGGCTTGCATTAGCCCCTGCTTCACCGGATGACTTGTGGTTGCCGTTGCCGCAGCATTAGGCGCACTACCCATACCCGCTTCGTTAGAGAACAAACCACGTTTCACACCCTGTAGAATCACTGCACCAAAAGATCCACCTGCGACCTGTTCAAATCCGAAGGCACTTTTCACAATGAGCGCCAGAATTGCCGGAAGTTCCGTAATATTAATTAGCATGATAATAAGAGCAGCCCCAATATAGATTCCTGCCATTACCACTACAATATATTCAGACATTCTAGCGATACGCTTAACACCGCCGAAGATAACCACCGCAAAGGCAGCAGCGATTATAAACCCAAGAACAGCTCGATTAGTGCCAAAAGAATTTTCAAAGGCCACTGTCACCGTATTCGATTGGACCGCGTTAAATACAAGACCGAAGGATAATGTGATCAGAACCGCAAATATCGATCCCATCCAGCGCTTGTTCAGGCCTTGCTCCATATAATAGGCAGGACCACCGCGAAATCCGGTCTTATCCTTCACTTTATATACCTGTGCCAAAGTACTTTCAATAAATCCGGATGCTGATCCAATAATGGCAATCACCCACATCCAGAAGATAGCCCCTGGTCCACCTATTGCAATAGCAATTGCGATCCCCGTTATATTACCTGTCCCTACCCTCGCTGCCATACTGATACAGAAGGCCTGGAACGATGAAATACTATCTTTTGACCTTTCATTGGACCCTTTGAGGACCCTAAACATTTCTTTGAACATACCAAACTGTACAAATTTCGATCTTATGGTGAAATAAAGTCCACAAACAATAAGAAGGATCACCAGTATTTTCGACCACAGAAAGTCATTTGTTACGCTAATCATATTATCTAAAAATTGTTGCATGTAATTCCGCCTCTCCATTCTGTCGATACCAAGTTGCTAAGCTAATAACACATAGTATTTTCAAATATAACAGTCATTATTTCAAATGCCAATAAAAAAGTAACTTTCATAACATCACTTCTGAGTAGGATTTTGCATACTTTTCAGAATTATGGTAGAAAATACTATTCATATCTGCAGAGAGGTGGATTTTAGCCACATGAATAAGGAACAAAAAGATATGATTTTAACGGATCGACAGGGTCATCCGATTACAGATAATCAAAATATACGAACTGTAGGAAATCGGGCCATCGACGCCAGAAAACTAGCACTTTATCGAGAAGATATGTGAATTACGAACCGTCCTCACTTGGCGGGTTGAAGGAAGCAGCCCCTTCGGGCAAGCTGGAGACACTTATAGCAAGTTCGAAGATTGGGAACGGGATGAATTGATTCATAACTTGGTCGATGCACTGAAAATATGTGCGCCCGTTATTCAGAACAATATGATTGAACATTTCACAAAAGCTGATCCAGACTACGGTCGTCGAGTAGCTGAAGGTCTTGCTCAAACTAAAGTCGACTTCGCGCATCTCGGTTCATCAGATAATAGAGATGGCGCCGAAATTGCAAAGCAATCAGGAAAACAAACGGATGGCTATTAAAGGTTAATAAAAGGGTTAAGGGACCTGTTGTATGGTTCTTTAACCCTTTTTTTGATTTTGGGATCTTTCACTTTGCCATATTCACGTAACATACGAATACTATAATTATTTTGTAACTAAGGTCATAGGAGGAACAAACCGTGCAGAATACAACAATATTAATTACTGGGGGAACCGGATCTTGGGGACGACAACTCGTGAAACGTCTATTGGAAAGAGACCCTAAAGAAATTCGAATATTTTCCCGTAATGAGTCTCTTCAAGTTGAACTACAACAGGAATATCATCATAATCCCAAACTAACGTTTATCATTGGTGATATTCGTGATAAGCATGAAATAATGCAGGCTTGCCATCAAGTGGATTATATCTATCATTTAGCGGCCTTGAAGCATGTCCCGATCTGTGAACAACAACCGGACAGTGCGATGAAGACTAACGTACTCGGAACCCAGCATGTGATTCAGGCAGCTATTAAACATGAAATTAAAAAAGTGGTCTATGTGTCGACCGATAAAGCAGCACATCCATCGAGTACCTACGGAATGACAAAATCACTAGGCGAAAAGCTAATGGTCCATGCCAATCTCAGACAAACCAAAACCCAGTTCGTATGTGTGAGGAGTGGCAACGTACTCGGATCAACGGGCAGCGTGGTTCCTATTTTCAAACAAAGTATTGAGGATGGGGTAGACATTTCCCTTACGGATGCTAGAATGACTCGTTTTTTCTTAACTATAGATGACGCGATTACCCTACTCCTTAAAGCGACAGAAGAAAGCAGAGGCGGAGAAGTCTTTGTGACCAAGATGCCTGCTTGCAGCATAAAGGATCTTGCCCAAGTCTTAATTGACGACTTATCAACTAGCACGATCCAAATCAAGGAAACGGGCATTCGTCCAGGTGAAAGCTTAAGTGAGGCACTTATTTCGGAATTTGAGAGTGCATCTTCTATTCATCTGGATGATCACTATTATGTGATTCTCCCTCCTTTTCCTATTGAAGGTTTACAGGAAGTTTATGCCTCATACCCTCCTGTGGACTTCCAAAGTTATGATTCGGATCATGTGTTGATGAGTAAACCCGCGATAAAAGAAATGTTACAACAAGGTGGGTTTCTAGCATGAGTACCTCGATCGTATTTACAGGTGGGGGCTCCGCAGGCCATGTATCCGGTAACCTCGTGTTGATCCCTAAGTGTCTAGCAGAGAATTGGGACGTCCATTATATAGGCTCCGAACAAGGAATTGAGCGCAAGCTTTTGTCTGACTACAAGGAGGAGGTAACCTACCATCCCATTTCTACAGGAAAATTGAGACGCTACTTCGATTGGAAGAATGTGACCGATGTGTTCAGAATCATGAAAGGTATCTTTCAATCTTACCGACTCCTAAGAACCATCAAGCCAAATGTCATTTTCTCCAAAGGTGGATTTGTATCTGTACCGGTTGTAATAGGAGCCAAGCTCAATAAAGTACCTATAATTATTTATGAACCAGACCTAAATCTTGGACTAGCTAATAAAATCTCACTTCCGTTTACCACTCACCTGTGTACAAATTTTCTGGATACTGTAACCAAATCTGCTTCGCTCAAAGCTGTTCATATGGGACCGCTCTTGAAGGAGCAATTCAAATTAGCTGATAAACAACGTGGTTTAGCCTTTTGCGGATTTACCTCTGTTAAGCCTGTTCTTCTTATTATGGGAGGAAGCCAAGGGGCGCACAGCATTAACCAAATGGTGAACAATGTACTCTCTGAGTTGATAGATAAATTTCAAGTGGTTCATATCTGCGGGGAGGGAAAGGTTGATTATCACCTCTCTATGTCAGGTTACAAATCTTATGAATTCATTACAAGCTGCGAGTTGCCACATTTATTAGCTATGGCCGATGTTGTCGTGTCACGTGCAGGCTCAAGCTCTATGATGGAGCTTCTTTCTATGCAAAAACCAATGTTATTAATTCCGCATACAAATGGTGGGAGCCGCTCTGGTCAACTTGCCCAGGCCCAGTATTTTCAACAAATTGGACTCGCTGAAATGTTACTTGAAGAAGAAATGACCATTCAAAGCTTTGTTCATTCGATTATGAAACTATACGAGAACCGCTCTACTTACAAAGATAGAATGAAACCTTATGAGAACGGCAGAGGAGCTTATAAGGTAATGAATTTAATCAAGAAAGTAAGTGGTGAAGACTTAAGAATGATAAAGCTAGGCAAGGTTTAGATGGGAATGAAGCTAGCTAATTGGTTACTCCTCTGCTTTATCGCTGTGGTCTGTATTTTGGTTTATTTTGGGCAGTCTCTGCTCAAATAGATAAGAACCCCATCGTTGGTTTGGATCATTCATCGATGGGGTTATTTGAAAGATCCATTTCAGAGACCATCCTTCACATTGCCAACCACAGCAGCTTATTGCGCTGACAATCGTACTACTGCGCCACGGATCTGAAATATTGATACACCTGATTTAACTTCTTCTCATGCTTTCCTTTCGGACTCTCCATATTCCCAAACTCAAAGAACTTCACTTTCTTGATTCCGCAATACTGAAACAACGCTTTTCTCATGAGCACTTTGTGGGCATTATTCAACCAATATAAGGGATAGAGCGTCGGACCCTTCATACTGGAAACACAGACCACCGATTTCCCTTTCAGCAACCCTTCGGGCATAAGTCCACCCTTTTCTCTATACGCAAAATTTGAAGCAAACATCTGGTCGATATAACCGAGTAGCATAGCCGGAGGTCGTCCCCACCAGATCGGATACACAAACACAATCTTGTCGGCCTGACGAATCTGCTTACGATACTTCTCTAGCTTGGGATCGATATGCATATCTCTTCTACGTTTATTTTCATTAAAGACCAGCACCGGATCAAATTGCTCTTCGTATAGATCAAGCACCTCAATCTTCGAGATCTGATTATTGTCACTACTTCCTTGAATGACTTTGTTGAAAAATGCATAACTTAGACTTTGATGATTCGGATGTGTATAGATGACTAAGACGTTCATTGCCCCACCTCTTTAATTATCATTTGATAACTAAATGGTATCACACCCCTTATTTAGTTGTCAAATGATAATTGTATTATGATAATTAGTTTGCTATGGTTTAATATGAGGTGATCCTTATGGACAAAGAAGCGTTTTTCCAAAAAATTGTGACCTTTACGACGGCAGTCCATGAAGTAACATATGACTTAACCAAAGATATTAAACCGGACGATATCACGCCTGTTCAATATAGTATTCTGGAGTATATTGCGGTTAGCCAGCCCGTTACTCTCAGTCAAATTAGCGATTGCAAGAATATCTCTATGCCAAACACGAGCCGTGAGCTCAAGAAATTAACAGAAAAGAATCTTTGTGAAAAGTTTGATGTCGCAGAGGATCGGCGTAAGCAGATGATTCGGTTATCTGACGCTGGACAAGCGATGATGAACGGGGCTTTTGAACGGATCGGTGAACGGTTTCTGAGCCGGATTAAAGATGCTTCCGAAGAAGAATTAGAAGAAATCAACCGAGCGCTGGATGTGCTTCAATCCAAGGTGTTTAACAGGGATAAGTGATTGGGACAGTATAAGCGAACCGCATTCGGAAAATAAAAAAGGGACTATCCCATAAGCCATGAAATGGCATCTTGGGACAGTCCTCTTTGTTTTGGAACAAGTTGCTTGCTAACGTAGATTTACTAATTCGTGATTCCGCGGATAAAGGTCTCAAAGTTGTCAGCCAAGCGTGTGATCTTGTATTTGTTATCTCGATCTACATGAATAACCTCGGGTTCGCCATCATTTCCAAACTCGCGGTAATCCAGCATGATTACTTCATTCTCAGAAGGACAATCACAAATCACTACACCAACTTCAGGATAACCTCCATTTTCAATCATAAAGCGACTGCCTGAGGCTCCACATAGCGATTTATTCTTTTCTCGCCCAATGCCCAGGATACCTGAAATCGTAATAGACTCTCCTGTTTCCGAATTGGGGTACCGATTGTTAATTGGGATTCCCCCATTATGTAACCTCATCATATCCACATAGAAAGCAGGCAGCTTGAAGACCAGCTCTTCTTGCACAGAAGCTACCATTTCATCCGTAGGCGGGTCGGAAACATATTCTTCTAACGCATACTCGCTGTCATCCCAAAAGTTTGAGAAGTCGAACGCCATTACTGGTTTCTTTACAGGCTTGTTCATAGGCTTCTTTGCAGTTCTTTTGGCCAATTTACGCCGGATCCATCCCAGAAACTCCAAGGTATCCTCATCATCGGGTTCCAATTGATCTGCGGCCGTAAATGCTTTTAAGGCTTCCTCATATTGCTTCAGATAGTAATAAGAAACCCCAATGCGGTAATGCCAGAGCGGATCCTCCTCACCCTCCTCTGCAATGGTCAAGAACTGCTCTAGTCCCTCTTCATATTGCCCGAGATTATTAAGCGCTCTACCCAGATGACTAGTTAGTACGTAATCTCTTTCCTCTTCAGGAATTTCCGTTATTGCATCCACGATTTCTTGAAATTCGTCCTCTTCATGCCACGTATCCAGTTGTGCTAAAAGCTCATCACTCATCATTTATTCCTCCTAGTAACGATCACTCTAAATACCTATTAGAAATTATACCATTTATGGACTATGCCCAGCCAATAACGCATGTCCTGCTTAGGTACTAGTCAAAAGACAATTCCCCTTTGCGCTGCGAATGAATTTGCGGAATATGCAGCTCTCGTAAGACAGGCACTTTCTCCTGCACACTGTTTTTATTAAACTTCTTCAGTATACACAGGCATAATTTAATTTTTTTTAAAAAAACAGACCGCAGGATTGAGAGGCCACTGAAAAAGTTCTTTCTAGATCATACATTTAAGGAGTCAGTCGTAACTACGGAGAATATTTGGACTTCCGGCCGCTGTTGTCTCCAGATTTCCTGAATTGTACCGCTGTTAGCGGTTAAAATCCGGAGAGAAATGCGGTCGCTATCGCTCCTCCAGTTCCAAATTTCCCCTTCGCTACGCCCCTCTAATGTTTTTAAGTTCAAGTTATAAAGGCGCCTTTTGGAGGCCCATGAAAACTCCATTCCAGGACACCCATCCTCGATCTTTTCGAGGATGGGTGTCCTGTTTTGCTGTATAATGATTGTATTAATTTCAGGTGGTGTCTCGGATGATTTCAAACCAACAATCCCTTAACCTCAGTCCATTTATGGCTATTTACGATATCGTCGTACCTAAAGATAATATGCTACGACAAATAAATGACCTCGTAGATTTTTCCTTTGTTCATGAAGAATTACAGAATAAATATTGCCTGGATAATGGTCGCAATGCCGTGCCTCCCATTCGTATGTTCAAGTATTTATTACTAAAATCGATCTTTGATTTATCAGATGTCGATGTCGTAGAACGTTCTAAATATGATATGTCCCTCAAATACTTCTTAGATATGGCGCCTGAAGATGAGGTCATCAATCCTAGTTCACTCACGAAGTTTCGTAAACTCCGGTTGAAAGACGTGAACCTGCTCGACATGCTGATTCAAAAAACGGTGGAAATCGCATTGGAAAAAGAAATCATTAAGAGCCGATCAATTATTGTGGATGCTACCCACACAAAATCACGATTCAATCAACAATCACCAAAAGAAATTTTGATGGAGAAGTCTAAGCTATTGCGGAAGGCAGTTTATCAGATCAATGAAAACATGAAAGATAAATTCCCGCCAAAAACAACGACAAACGAATTAGTGGATGAACTGGACTATTGCCAAAAAGTAATTGACGTCGTGGAAAAAGAAGAAAGCATCCGCGAATACCCAAAGGTAAAGGAAAAGTTGAACTACTTAAAAGAAATCGTAGAAGATCACGTGGAGCACCTCCAATTCTCAAATGATCCAGATGCACGTGTAGGTCACAAAACGGCAGATTCCTCTTTCTTTGGCTATAAAACACATATTGCAATGAATGATGAACGTATTATTACAGCTGCAGTAATTACAACAGGTGAAAAAAGTGATGGAAAACAACTTCAATCCTTGATTACTAAAAGTCGTAAAACGGGTATGGAAATCGATACGATCATTGGAGATACAGCCTATTCTGAGAAAGAGAATATCCAATATGCCCATGAAAATGGATTGCAATTAGTATCCAAATTACACCCATTAATTACGCAAGGAAAACGTAAAAAAGAAAATGAATTTGAGTTTAATAAAGATGCAGGAATGTACGTTTGTAAAGCCGGACAGATGGCAACTCGCAGGGCACGTACGGGGACAAAAAATGTAGGAGCAAATCAAGTAGATACCTATTACTTTGATATCGATAAGTGTAAGCAATGCCCCTTAAAAGAAGGTTGTTATAAAGAAGGAGCAAAATCGAAAACCTATTCAATCAGTATCAAATCAACGGAGCATAGCGAGCAGCAAACTTTCCAAGAAAGTGAATATTTTAAAGAGAAGGCAAGAGAACGTTATAAAATTGAAGCAAAGAATAGTGAACTAAAACACAGACATGGGTATGATGTGGCATCTTCCTCAGGTCTCGTCGGCATGCACATGCAAGGAGCAATGGCTATATTTGCAGTAAATCTCAAAAGAATATTGACGCTATTAAAGTAAAGAGCATGAGGAATACATAAAATAAAGGCGAATTCTCACTCAGAATGGAGGGGGATTCGCCTTTAGCTGTTTAAGCTCATTTTACAGATTCTTAAAACACACGTTTTTCAGTGGCCTCCAGGATTGATCCGGTCTGTTTGCGTATACAGAAATTTATGAGCACCCTTCACTGTCCGTTTTCGATCCTCTGCATGAACTCTTCAACGGCGCTATAGCCAAGCTGCTTCAGATACCAGTTGTTAGCGGCTGCTTCGATCAGGCCGGCTACGTCGCGGCCGGGCTGAAGCTGGATTTCAATATGCGGAATTTTGACGCCGAGATATTCCGTGAACTTAGGTTCGAGTTCAAGCTCATTGTTCAAGGAATTCTCTCGCCATGGAGACAACTCGATATCGAGTACGATTCGCGTCTCTTCCTGAAAAGCTCTACGCCCGTACTGGCGTACGACATTGATCAGACCGATACTGCGCAGCGCTAGGAACTCGCGGGTCGTCTCGTTATGTGTGCCGAGAAGCGTCGCCGGTCCCAGCTTCTTAAGCACCACGATATCATCCGCCACAAACCGATGCCCCCTTCTAATGAGCGTGTGCGCGGTCTCGCTTTTTCCAATCCCTGACTTGCCCCTGAGTAGGACACCTATACCGGACACGTTTACACATACCCCATGAATTGAAAGTTCTGGCGCCAGCGCCTTCACCAGATAGGTGTCAATCTTTGCGATGAACTCTGTCGTCGTCTCCTCCGTCCGAAGCAGCGGTATACCTTCTTGCTCGCAGAATAGCGTTAAATAAGGAATCTCCTGCTGACCTGTCGTCACAATAAAGCATGGTGGATGATATTTGACGATATTACCAATATGTAACTTGCGTTGCTCAACGCTTAGCTTCAACAGATAATTGATTTCTTTGCAACCCAATACTTGTACCCGTTTCATTGGAAAAAAATCGAAGTAACCAACGAACTCCAGGCCAGGTCTATGCGTCTTTGAACGAGTTATTTCACGATCCATACAGCTGGCACCTGCAAGCACTTCCAGCTTAAACGTTTCCGTTAGGCTTTGGACGGTAGTCGATTTCAATGTTGTTCTCCTCCTGTGGTTACGTATCTTGAATACGCAATACGGTTACCGGGATATATTCAACGAAGAACGGAATGATTCCTGCAAAAGCACTACTATAGGCAAGGAAAACCAGATCGTTGTCTCCAACAGGCGGGTTGTTTGCTCCACTTTAATCCATCTCATCATTTTCGATCAGCATTTGGATTTGACAACCGTAGGATTCAGTATCAAACAAATCGTTATATAATTCTATCTCGATAACATTTTTTACGTTCAGATTGTTTTCTTCTATATAGCTTAGTATTTTATTTACGCGTTCCACTTCGTTTTCCTTACGATAAGCCACAGTTACATACCTTCCTTCCGGAAGGATTTGCACATGTGAATCGACTTCTGTGCTTTCGTCCCCTTCAAAACCATGAAACACATATCGAGGTTCGAGTTTTCCCTCTGCATTCAGGGTGTATAGAATGCCTCTCTCCATGGTCATTTTCTTGGTCTGACTCCGTATGATCTTCTCCAAGTCCGAATAATACAAGAGCTCTCTGAGACTACCCGCTTCTCTACATGGAGCCGTCAACACATAACGCTTCTCTATAAATTGAATGATGATCTGATCCTGATTCAAGATTTCTTTGGAGGACTCGACACTCTTGTTTAAATTATCAATATTTTGAATAACCTCTTTCACTTGTTTCAGATTTTCTTCCGCTTCCTGTTTCTTCACTTGCAGAAATTCGATTAATTTGTCAGTGTTACTTTCTTTAAAAATCTCCTGAAGTTCATTGATACTGGTGCCAAAAGACCGGCAGCCTTTAATGATGTCTATATAAATAAATTGATCTAAGGAATAATACCGATATCCTGTCGTGGGATCGATATACCTGGGAACCAGGATGCCCATTTTGTGATAATATCTCAGGGCTTTTATAGATACCTCTTTTATTTTGGTAACTTCACCGATTGAAAACAGGTTTTCCATTTAAATTCCTCCTCCGTTACATTGTCCATCCCCATCCTTGACTCTCTCCTAAGGGGAGACCTTATGATCATTATAAAGAAAGTCCCCCTAAGAAAGGAAAGTGTATCAACATGTCTGAGGTTATCTATAGAGAGATTATGAAGGACGATTATGACCGCATCAAACAATTAATTGATGAAGCATTCGGTATCCATGACCTTGTTCAAGATAAACAATTTTTAGATATTATATTGAACCTATATTTGCAAAGCTGTATTCTGGGTAGTTCTTTCAGCAAAGTCGCTGTAAAAGACAACAGAGTCATTGGTATTATTCTGGGCAAAGCCCAAAAGGATAAACATCGCTTAGCCAAAACCCATAATCTTTTAAGTCTTGCGAATACCTTCATCAAAATCATCACGGCAAATAAAAAAAATAAAAAATCCGCTAAAGAACTAGCGAGGGTTCAACATACGTATAAAGAGATTATTCAAGGAAAAGAAGACGATTTCCAAGGTTATATCGAGTTGTTCATTGTATCTGAGGAATCTAGAGGTCTTGGTGTGGGAAAAACGCTGATGCAACATTTGTCTAATTACATGAGAAGTATGGATGTAGATTCGATCTACGTGTATACAGATAACAGATGCAACTATGGTTTTTACGAAAGTCAGAACTTTAAGCGGCTGAACGAAAAAGAAATCTATCTGGATTCCATCCAGAATAAACTTCTTATTCTTCTATATGGTCATCATGTTAAGTAACGATTGCAAGCTTACTTCAAGTAAACAAAAGGCGTTCAATCACCGTTGAATGATTGAACGCCTCACGATTAGTATCCTCAGCTTGCGGGCATAGGATGCTTTTCGTCATACATAGAATATTACGTTATAGATAGCTCGATTAGGACGTTCTATTTACTCGTTAATGTAAGTGTTGACTCGGTTTTGAATCAGCTCGCTGACGTCTTCAACGGATTTCTGACCGCTCATATACGAATCAAACTCTTCAATTGCAATTGAAACGACCTTCTGATCACTAGATAAATTCCTACTCGCTCCATCTAATAGCTGATGTAATTCTTGGATCTTGCTTTCTACAGTCTCAGCATCAAACTTCTGCTCTAGAAGAGGTAGTGTACCCGCTACTGCCTGCTGCTTAGCATCATTAAGCTGTTTCTCCACAACGCCCTTATGCATCGCAAAGCCTTGTACCACTGGTGAAGATTGCATGTCCTCGGAAAGCATGAACTTAATAAATTTCCAAGCTTCATCTTGAACCTTAGATTTGCTGTTAATGCCTAAAGTGAAGTATGACTTAAATGGAGTTCCGTTATATTTTCCATTGACTGTTGGATTTTGATATAGTTTAAGCTTTGGATCAAGGACTTGAGACAAGCCTGAAATTGGATCGAAAAGGTTAGCTTTGTTGAACAAAGTTTTGGAATAGTCGTACGAAAATTCAGCTTTAAGTACGCCCTCATCATACATCGATTTGATTTGCTTCATCATGTCTCGAAACAGATCGGAATCAAAATTAGCTTGACCTTGATCAATGAGCTTATCATAATTTGCTTCTATATACTCCGCTAACATTTGAATCGGGAATAGATTAACAAATGCCACATAATCCTCACCCACTTGTTCCTTAAGCTTCTTTGAAATTTCTTTAAACCCATCCCATGTCCAGGTCTTATCATCGATTTCAATATTAGCTTGTTCTAACAACTCTGTATTGCCAGTAAGTGCGTCGATGACAAATGAGAATGGCATTGCATACAAACCATCACCATCCTGAGAGTTTTTAAAGATATTCTGATAGTACTGATTTCGATCAAAGTCAGAATCCTGGTCCATTAGATCATAGAAATTAGTCAGCATGTTCTTGGCGACATATTTGTCCTGTGGTAGATCGTTCATTACGATGATATCTGCCCCTTTGCCAGACATCATCTGTGTACTCACCGTTTGTACATATTTCTCAACATCACTCTTGGAGAATGCTTCAGTCGATGTCATTTCCTCCGTTTGAGGTCTAGCTAGATACTCTTTGATTTCAATTTGTATATCTGGGCGAATTTTTTTATATTGCTTAACCGCCTCATCTAAATAAGGAGTTACCGCCATGGTCGCAATCTCAATCGTTTTGCCATCCTGACCTGATTGTTCATTAGATGATCCTCCTGCACCTGATCCCACGCTACTGCTAGAGCACCCCGATAATACGACTATCATTGCTAATAAGGCTAATACCCATCTTTTCAAATTCATTCATCCCCTTCAATATACTCTGATTCTATTACCTTCCTGCAGTGGTTCACTTGATTCAATAATGATCTCATCATCAGGACTTAATCCGCTCACAGCTACAACCTCATCCTCGGTTGAATCACCTGTTATAATATAAGCTTTGCGTGCATTAAACGTATTGCCGAGTGAGCTTTTCTTCTTCTCAACTACATAGACATAGCTTCCGGTTGTATCTTTATGAATCCATTTCTTTGATAACACATAACCTTTTTCATTTGACTCCTTCTTTATATCTAGACTGACTTGTTCGCCGCCTTGAAGACCATCATCGGAGACGGAAACGACAACCTTATAACTGGATTCGTCGGATGAATCTTCACTGTTATCTTTAGATGCAGCTTTAATCTCTTGAATTATACCGTTAACCAATTTATTGTCTTTCGCCAATCGAACAGAAACCTTAGATCCAATCTCGAATAATGCCGTATTCTCCGAATCGACAGCAAATGAAAATTCGAAGCCCTTGCCACTATCCATTAAGGTCAGGATTTTTCCCCCTTGTGAAGCATTCATGCTATCCTCTGCTGTAATCTTTGTGATTTTTCCGTCAAAAGGGGCAGTCAGCTTTTGTTTATCCGCTTTTTCTTTACGCAGCTTATTCAACTTTCTTTGCGCCATTGCAAGATCCATATTATCCAGTTCAAGAGCTCGCTCAGCCTTGGCAATCACTTGCTCATCACCACCTATCAAAGCATTAAGCATATCCTCCTCCAGAATCTCCCGATTTAGCTGTTGTTTCTTAAGTGCCGTCTCCTCTTGGTATATCTGCTCATCCAGACCTGAGCTGTCGAATGTCACGAGCTGTTGCCCCTTCTTAACCTCATCATTCTCTTTTACATGAACCTTCACAATTTTAGAGCCAGCCTCATTCAACAAATCCACCTGCTTTCGAGGTGTTAAGACTCCACTCCCTTTAACATGA
Organism: Paenibacillus sp. FSL K6-0276; assembly: GCF_037977235.1. Lineage (NCBI taxonomy): Bacteria > Bacillati > Bacillota > Bacilli > Caryophanales > Paenibacillaceae > Paenibacillus > Paenibacillus sp. FSL K6-0276. The sequence goes on from NZ_CP150276.1 coordinate 5,974,262, forward strand.
TGAACTAATGATTTGGAGGTAAGCTTCTCCGTAATTCCTTTGGGCAGCGTCATCGTTTCGAGTGTGCTGCTAAAGAAAGTCAAACCAGCCAATATCGCAAAGAACAATACAAACAAAGCAGCCGTTAATCGTTGTCGCTTAGATGTGCTTGTCATCTCATTTCCCCTATCCTTTAATTCCAGAAAGCTCTATGCCCTCAATAAAATACCGTTCCGCCAAAAGAAACAAGAGAATCATAGGCGTCATATACAAGACCGCAGCCGCAAAGGATACCCCAAGCGCATCTTCCTGCAGACGAGATAGAAAAATGGACAAGGGCTGCAAAGAGGCATCCTGTAGAAAGATTAGTGGCTGCTCCACCATATTCCAGTAATCTGCAAACAGCAGAACAACAAGCGCTGCCATACCAGGTTTCACCATAGGCAGGACAATCCTGATGAAGGAACGGAAATAGCCTGCCCCATCCATTTGGGCAGCTTCCATATAAGCAGTTGGAATTTGGAGCATAAATTGTCTGAGCAGGAACACACCAAACGCCGCAAATATCCCTGGTAATATAATAGAGCTCGGACTATTAATAAGCCCCAATCGATCAGATATGATATAATTCGGCACAAGTGTGACCTGAAACGGCATGAGCATGGTTATCAAATACACAATAAATAATGGCTCTCTGCCAGGAAATCGCAGCTTGGCAAATGCAAATGCCGCTAATGTCGCCACTACGACCTGGCCTATAATGATTGGAAACACCATAAATACAGAATTCCAAAACATACGAAGAAATTGCGAGGTTGAAATAAGCACCTTATAAAATTGCTCTAGCGAAACCCAATCTGGAATTAGCTTCAAATTCACAAAGTCATTCATCTGTGTTTTACCCAACATGCCGTAATTCAGCATAATTTCCTTCTCCGTCATCAAGGAGCTTACCATTGTCAGTACAACAGGAAATAACATTACAAGCGCGATTACGGTTAAGAAGATAGTAAGCAGCAGTGTTCTTATCTGTCTCTTGTTCATTTACACACCTCCCTTTACTCCATAAATGAACGGAACTTATGTTCAACTCGGAAGAGCATCAACACAATGACTAGAATGCAGAGCACCATTAAGAAAGCTGCAGCCGACAGCTTCTGAATATCGAGCGATAGGAACATATTGTTCATATAGTGCTGAAGCATATAGATGCTGTCATGTGGATAGTCACCCGCAACTAAATAGATTTCCCGAAATACCTTGAATGAGTTCAGAATCGACATCAGCATAACTAAAAACCCTGTCGGAATTAAATAAATCAAGGTGATCTGGAGCTTGCGAACCCAGTTTGCGCCTTCCAGGTTTGCTATCTCATAGTATTGATCAGGAATATTTTGCAACCCGGCCAAGAATAGAACCACATTATAGCCAATGTTTTTCCATACATAGATAAAAATAATGACACCTTGCGCCCACTCTGATTTCATCCAATCGATTCGCTCAATTCCAACCCACTCCAATACATGATTGAAAAAACCATTCCAATCGAATAGGATCTGCCATACGAGCACAATTGACGCTACTGGAACAACCAGTGGTAGCACATAAGAGGTGCGCAGCCAGTTTCGAAAGAAGACTCGTTTGTTAAGCAGCATGGCAAGAGTAAGTGACAACAGAATAAGGATCGGAACGCCAATAATAGTGAACCAGAATGTATTCCCCGCTGCCTTTTGAAAGGACGAACTTGCTAATAGGCTCTGGTAATTTGCAAGCGATAATCCTGCCTCACCGCTTGGATTCTCAAATGAAAATACAACACTTTGACCAAACGGAATCAAATAAAATAGCGCAAAACCAATCAAACTCGGAGCAAGAAAGCAGAACGCCACAAGAATCTCCTTGCGAGCCAAATATGAAATTCTCACAGCCTCTCCCTCCTTTCGAGCTTGTTCCATACAAGCAGAATGAAACATATTTACCGTACAAATAACTATTCTATAGATCAGCTTCGGTATTAATTTGGAGTAATTGTGGAAAAAGTATGGAAAAGCCCGCTTGAAAGAGCAACTTTGTTAGAATAATAGATGAATCGGTTAGGAGGTCTGTTGATGAAGAGCTATCAAATCGCAATCGTTGAAGATGATTGTCATATAAGAGATATCGTTGAGACTTATTTACAGAAGGAAGGCTATAGAACTATATCGTTAGGTTCAGCAGAAGAAGCGCTCATGCTATGGAACACAGAGCGCCCGGATATGTGGATTCTAGATATTATGCTACCAGGTATGAATGGCTATGAATTCTGCAAGCAAATTCGCAAGGAAGCCGAAGTTCCAATTATTATGATCTCTGCTCGTGATGAAGAAGTAGATAAGATACTTGGACTTGAGCTTGGAGGCGATGATTATTTAACTAAGCCTTTCAGCCCACGTGAGCTGGTCGCACGAGTGAATCGTTTATTCCATCGGCTTAACTCACTTACTGAAAAATCAGAACAGAATATAGTCTTTTCAAAATCAAACGACCTCATCATCGATGAGCTTCGTCTAGTATTAGATAGTCGTCTGGTGTACTGGAAATCTAAAGAGATTGAAATGACGGTAAAAGAATTTTCATTGCTTCATACCTTAGCAGCGCAGCCGAATCGTGCTTTTTCGCGCAATGAGTTGTTAACATTAGTGTGGGGTGATGACTATTTCGGTAGCGATCGAGCGATTGACGATTTAGTCAAAAGACTTCGCCGTAAAATGGAAGACCTGCCTCTTGAAACCGTTTGGGGCTATGGTTATCGAATGCGAGTGGATGGAGTGAAGACATAACATGAAACTAATCTATAAGCTTCATTTATCATTTGGAATATTACTGGTGTGCGTACTCGTGCTTACAGCTACATTCGTTTATCCCCTGCTATTGGACACGCTAATCGATAATCAAAGAGAAGAACTAAGATCACAAGGCAATGCAATGATGGAGTTGGTCAATTCGTTACCTGTTCAAAACCTAACACCGACTCAGTCATCATCAGCAGCAGTTATCACACAGCCGGCTCAAGAGATTAATAGATCAATAGATGCGTTACTCATAGAACCGAATCATAATATATTGTTTAGTACAATGACAGAAGTGCAGACAAAGTCATGGTTACCGCTCATTGAACAGTACTCAACTCACAATCAGCAGGGTTTATGGGAAAATGGACAGGAGAAATATATTGTTGAGACCTTAACTTCTAATCCACAGAGTCTTGATCCAGCTAGTGCTGTAGCCCCAGCCACACTTGTCTTGTCTACACCGCTAAGCAAACTGAAATCATATCAATCAGAGCTATTTACAAGAACGATGTTCATTATGGTAATTGGGGGAATTATTGCCTTTGGCCTAAGTTTATTTATTACCAAACGTCTCGTTACTCCCCTAGAGAAATTAAAGCTTGAGCTCAAAAAAGTTGAAAAACGCCATTTTGATGAGGTGCAGCTCATTCAAACTGGCGGAGAAATTGGTGAGGTAGCCCAAAGTGTCCATCATCTCGCTGGAGAGCTTAAGCAATACCATCATGCTCAAAGGCAATTTTTCCAGAATGCTTCTCATGAGCTTAAGACCCCACTAATGACTATTCAAGGTTATGCTGAGGGAATTCGAGATGGTATTTTCACCGGGGATCGTGCTGACAATGGTCTCGATGTAATCTCGAGCGAATGTGAACGACTTAAGCGAATTGTCACAGAGATGATCTTGTTAGCCAAGCTTGAAAGCGAAGATGGTATTTTCGATCAAGAAGAAGTGTCAGTTGAACAATTAATCGATCAAACCGTCGATCGAATACGTCCATTAGCTATTAATGAGGAAGTGGACATCAAGGTAAAGTACGAAGTTGATAAGCCGAGCAAACTTCATATTGATGGGGATTCGGAAAAACTCTTACAAGCAGTACTAAATATTATGAGCAATGCGATCAGACATGCAGCACAAGCCGTGTATATAGAAATTTCGGAGCAGGATGGACAAGTGCAGATCGATGTCATTGATGATGGTGAAGGTATTGCTGATCATTTACTGCCTCAGCTATTTCAGCGTTTTATCAAAGGTAAGAATGGAGAAACAGGCCTTGGACTCGCCATTTCACGTGCAATTGTTGAAAGGTGCGATGGCGCTATATCTGCTCATAACGGAGATCATGGTGGAGCTATATTTCGAATGAGCTTTCCTTCAAGATGAATGTCATTCTGATACCCATAGACTGGACACTTAGAAAACAGGTGTTCAGTCTGTGGGTATCTTTTTGTAATGTCATCGAATCGAATACGAATTCTTTCTATGATGCCGCCACACAGCTCCATACTTTGCATGACTTTTTTGGCAAAGAGCCAAAGCCCCCTTCCACGATTTCTGCAACATTATATTAGAAAAATGCTACTGCCTTTCCTGGTCCACCAATTGCTGCTGAGCGAGACGAATCATTTCGCGGACCATCGATCCACCAATTTCACCGCCAATCTGACCCACTGATTCTGTGCTCAAATGGCCATTTTGACCGTGCTCCAATGGGACACCAAGTTCTTTTGCGACTTCGTATTTCACATCATCAGGCCGCTCCGGATCTACATCATAACCCTCGCGCCGCATCACCTCGGCTTTAAACATTTGCATTCCGCGGCTGACTCCCGGCACTGCATATTTCCTGTTTCTTCTAGACATTCCTTATCCCCTCCGCAACATGTTTTAAGTAACATACCCGGAAAACGGAACCTCCACCCTTATTGATTTACTCCGATTATTTCCAAGCAGGGCGCTGTTGTGTCTTCAATTCTGTATATCATAGACACAGCTATTGTAACGCGGCATTCGTAGCACGTAGGGTTATTGCCCAAAACAAAAGAGCTACAGCACTAACAGAAGCTCCAAGCCAACATACCCCGTTCCAGCCATAGTATGAATATATTTGAGTCGAAGCAATTGAGCCGGTAGCACTTCCAATGGAGTAAAATACCATATATCCTGCGGTGAGTCGACTACGTGCCTCCATACGCAATGCAAAAATTATACTTTGATTTGTGACATGCACGGCCTGCACAGCCAAATCAAGAAGAACAATACCAATGACCAATGCCAACAGCGACCGCTCCGTAAAACTGATAAACCACCATGATATCAACAATAGAAGCAAAGCTATGCCTGTCGTTCTCTGTCCATAACCCCGATCAGCTAGCTTTCCCGCCCGTGCAGCAGCTAATGCTCCCACGATTCCTGCGAGACCAAATGCCCCAATTGCAGTATGCGAAAGTGATAATGGTGGAGCACTAAGAGGCAAGACCACAGAAGTCCACAGAATACTGAAAGCAGTAAAAATCAACAAAGCCAGAATAGCGCGGATACGTAATACTCTCTCTTGTACAAACAACATAAACACCGATCTAAGCAGCTGAGAGTAAGACAGTGATTTTACCTCACGTTCCACATTTGGCAACACCCTAAATAATGTACACACCATAAAAAGCATTAAAGCAGCAGAAACAAGGTATACGGAACGCCATCCTGCAAGATCTGTAAGTATTCCTGAAATGGATCGCGCAAGAAGTATACCAATCACAATTCCACTTGTGACCATGCCCACGATTCGTCCCCGTTCGGCAGGGGCAGCCATTGTCGCCGCGAACGCAACAAGCGTCTGCGTTACAACGGCAAGTAGTCCCACTGAGGCCATACCTACGAATAGTATCGTGCTGGAAGAAGCAGTGCTAACGATAATCAGAGCCACCACAGATAATAACATTTGGCCGATAATCAGGCGGCGCTGATTCAGTAAATCCCCCAGTGGCACGAGCAGTAATAGTCCCAATGCATAAAAAATCTGAGTGATAGTAATAAGAATACCAATGCTTGAATAATCAATACCAAATTCTCTCGACAAATGATCGAGTAACGGTTGTGCAAAGTAGATGTTTGCAACAGACATCCCGCAGGCCACTGCAAACAAAAGCGTCATATAACGTGGCATGGAAGAACCATGGATAGAATCAGATGGGTTACGCATCTCCCGTGACGAATGCACCTTAACAGCAGCGATAACTTCTACTTTCTCTTTAATCCCCTCCATTTTGTACACGTCCTTTCTCTATTAAATTTAAAATCCAAGCATAATACTATATCGATCAGTATGTTATTATGTTCAGTAAATTTATCTCACAAAATAATTGATGTCAATATAAATATTTACATTGGGAGAATACTCCGACCTTCATTTGACAATATAAACGGCTAGTTGTAGCATTATAATATACTGTTCGGTAAGTAATAATAAAAATTAAATGTTCTGAACCATTTATCTGTTAAGAAAAATTCAAATGTAATGAGGGGTGTTAATAATGGGACGAAACCGCGAATTTGATGAAGAAAAAGTATTAGAATCAGCAATGGAATTATTTTGGGAGAAGGGGTATGAGGCCACCTCATTAAGCGATTTAACTTCCAGAATGAGGATTCAACGCCCCAGTATATATTCAGCTTTTGGAGACAAGAAAGAATTATTCGAAGCTGCGCTACGCAAATACACGATGTCCCATGCTTCTCGTGTTCGAGCCAGACTTCAAAGCAATCCATCCGTAAAAGAAGCCTTTCGCAGTTTTTTTGAAGATTTGGTGGCTGAGGAGTATTCAGATAGTGTCAACCGAGGATGCTTTTGCATCAATACAATGGTCGAACTGGCACCTCATGATGAGAAATTCGAAATTCTTACAAGGGAACATCAAATGTATCTATCGGTCATATTTCAAGAAACCATTGAACGAGGTATACAATCAGGTGAACTCGAGAGTAGTGTAAATGCGAAGGCTTTGTCACAAGCGCTAATCGTATCGTTAATTGGACTTACCGTACTCTTGAAATCTCGTCCAGAGCGATCATTTGTTGATAACGCGATAGCGGTGACACTTACATTGCTTAATTAATTCAGAGTGAGTTCAATTTTAACGAAGCAGCACTCTTGGTTCTATCATTAATAGAGAGTGGGTCGCTCTCTTTCAGATGCAACCCTCCCTCTCTCCTCTTCAACTATCACCAACCGCCCTACCTCAAATTTTAAAGGCCTTGCACATATAGCGATCCAAGCCAAAGATTATAAAGCAACTATTTCATTTTTTATTGACGTTTTAGGGTTCAAGTTAGGTCATTATTGGAGTCTGCCATCCTTTCAAATCAACGAAGTTTCGATGCTTATTTCACCTGACCAAAGAACCTGCATAGAGATTTTTGATAATGATGCAGTCATTGCCGCTCGCTCAAGGGAAAAAAGCCTTGTCTGAAGAGGATATAGCTCACGGAGCGTTATTACATTTCGCCTTTTACGTGGATAATGTTGATGAAATGTACCAAAAAGCCCTTGCTCATGGAGCAAAGGCTTTTATAGAACTAGCTTCTCTTTCTCTTGGCGAACCACCTCTTCTGATCAAGAACGCGATCATTCACAGCCCCAATGGAGAAGTTATCGAATTTCTTGAAGAGGTTGATTTTGATAGGTCTAATTACACTACCTCATACAAAGAGGGATCCAAGGCTTGAATAAAGTGCGACCAATCGCCTGTCGTGTACAGCAGAAGCCGATGCATCGCGCGCGTACAAGCTGTATAAAAGAGTTTACGTTCGCTCTCCCGATGATACGTTTGCGTAGAAGCATCGTAGATTAGCACAGCGTCGAATTCTACACCCTTAGCAAGATACGCAGGAATAATTAGTGTTCCCTTCTCAAAGGTGAGCGTCTCCTTCGTAATAAGCCGCAGATTCTCGCCCCCCTGTGCAAGCAATGCTTCATAGGCTTCGCGGCTTTCCGCAGCAGTCTTAGTAATAACGGCAATGGAGTCGAGACCTTCGGCCATAAGCGCCGCAAGATCCTCTTTTATCCGCACCGCCCGCTCCACATCACTACTAGCCTCCACTAGGTGCGGCTTCTTGCCGCCCCTTTCAAAAGGCACGATCTCTTCACTAGTTAGCAGCGCCTTCGTAAACTCCACAATCTCGCGAGTGGAACGATAACTTCGGATTAGACGAAATAGACTCGTTTCCTCTTCACCATAAAGCCGGATCAAAGGAGAATCCACCTCTTGCAGATTCGTCGCTTGCGGGAATATCGCTTGACTGAAATCGCCGAGTACTGTCATGCTGGCGCGGGGAAACAATTGTTTGAGAAACGCGAATTGGAACGGCGAATAATCCTGTCCTTCGTCAATAAATAAATGCCGCACCATTGTATTCGTGCGAGAACCCTCGATAAGCTCTTTTAAATACAGGAATGGGGTCTCATCTTCATAAAACAGTTCGATATGGCTCAACTTTTCCTTCGTTTGCTTACAAATTTCTGACCACTGATCGGGCACTTCGGCCTCACCCGTCATTTTCTGATAAGTGACTTCATCACTAAACAACTGATCATATAGACCAATCGTATCTATGAACTTCAATCGGTTGGCATCCCGTCTCAGCGGTTTGAAGTGCTCCTTCACGATCATGCGACGCAGCAGCTCTTCTTCCTGCAGACTAAAGTCAAAGACATTCTCTTCCCCGTCCTTCTGAATACGAAAATCACCATAGATTTCAAGATACTGCTCCGTAAAATCGAAGACAGCTTCTTCTCGCCGGTACTTCTTAAGCACCTCACTGTAGGCTTCGGCATATTGATCGTTGTCTAAGTAATCTACTTCATCTTGAACCCAGGGTGCTTCCATTTCCTGACGCTCTAGCTTAGTTAACTCGCGCAGCAGCCATTCACGCAGTAAAGCGACGCGATTCGCCAATCGGATAGAGCTGTCATAGCTGTAAAATTGCAATTTCATTTGCTCCGCAGTAATCAACTCGCGGTCCCGGAAACGGATATTGTGGAAGAGCATACCTTCTTTCTCTAGCCATAACGCGTAGCTTTGGAGAGCATGCAGGAAAGCTTCAGAAGCCTTAAATTGCATTCCCGTTAGTCGTGCTTCATAGCCCTGCGAGGATTGTGACGTCAGTACATATTCAATTTGCTCGAAGGGGTCCTCTAGATGAACCGTGGCTCCAAGCCAATAAGCAAGATACTCCTGAAAGGTCGTTTGCTGCATATTCTCCTCACCGAGCTCAGGAAGCACCGTCGATACATAACTGTTAAACATCGGATTTGGCGAAAAAAGAACGATCTGGTCCGCCTTGAGCCTATCGCGGTGTTTGTACAATAAATAGGCTACCCGTTGTAGCGCTGCGGACGTCTTTCCGCTGCCAGCCGCCCCCTGCACAATAAGCATACGGCTTTTGTCATTACGGATGATGGCGTTCTGTTCCTTCTGGATGGTCGCCACAATGCTCTTCATTTGTGAATCTGCGCCTTTGCCAAGCACCTGCTGAAGCAATTCGTCCCCGATCGTTAAGCTCGTATCGAACACGCTCTGAAGCTGACCGTGACGGATCTGATATTGCCGCTTCAGCATCATCTCACCTGTAATCTGTCCTCCCGGTGTTTCATAAGTGGATGGCCCCGGGGAATGGTCATAGTACATGCTTGCAATAGGAGTTCGCCAGTCATACACTAGAAAGTCCACACCGTCTGCATCGACGAAAGAAGCCACTCCGATATAAATTTTCTCACTCAAGCTCAAGCCGTCTTCTTGAAAATCCATTCGCCCAAAATAGGGGGACGGCAGTAGCCGTTTCATATTTTTAAAACGCTGTACCCGTTGCCGGTGACTGCGTTCCCGCTCGGAGAGCAACGCTTCTTGCTGCTTTATGCTGTAAAAGGTCTCTTCGAAATCTTCGTCTGTGCTCGTATTGACCGTGACTTCTTCCCAAAACCGCTTGCGAATGTCCACCACCTGATCACGTAACCCAGTCACTTCCGGTTCTAGTTCTGCGATTCTTAATCGCAGCTTTTCCGTAACCAAATCAAGCCGCTCTTGTTCTTGCTGCCAATCCTTTACGTCTACCATCTTCACGAACACGCTCCTTTTCATTCTGGTTATAAAGAAGCAAAAATAAAATTTGACAAACTGTTAATCCACATGGTATTATAATAGTGTAGATAAGATGTTATACTTATGCGTAAATACCTGAAATCAACAGTGATTATCTAATATTATCACGAACTTTCTTTGCATGCAAATTATTTATATAAGTAAGAGGAACCGGCATAGTCTGCTGGTTCTTCTTTTTTTGAATACCAAGCATAGGCAGACAAAGAGAATAGACCGTCCCTCGGACGGTCTATTCTCTTTCTCAAGTTTAGGATTTAGTTTGTAGCAGATTCATAATGATGGTTACTGCCTCTGCTCTTGTTGCTGTCTCATTTGGTGCAAATACATTGCCGTTACGTCCGCTCACAATGCTTAATTTCTTCATGGCTGCAACCGCACCTTGTGCCCAGGAAGGAATTTCCCTATCATCAGCAAATCCTGTTGATACAGCTGTTGTTAAATCTACTCCTGCTGCTCTAGCGATCATAACCGCTAGCTCTGAACGTGTTATGCTCGCTGCCGGACGGAAGGTAACATCCTCATAGCCGCGTATAATCTTCGCCTCTAAGGCTTGTGCAATGGACTTCTCGGCCCAAGCAGGGATTGTATCTGTGAAGCCCAGTTCCACACCGTTTCCAGCAGGCTTCAGCGCATTCATCAGCATCACCGCAAATTCAGCGCGTGTCACCGTAGCATTCGGCTTGAACGTTCCGTCGGTATAGCCCTTGACGATCCCTTCGCTCACCGCTCGCTTAATATTAGCCTCCGCCCAATGACCGGAGATATCGCTGAACCCAGCTTCTGTTGTCTGTTCAGTAGATGAATTTGTTACGGGTAAACCCGTTGCTTGATCCACTACGAGTACAGCAAACTTCGTGAAGTGATCCACATCTGCAGCGATATGATTTCCATTTATTTTGCCACCATTAACTTTCACCCAGCTCTTGTTCACTTCATCATAATAAAAGATCGCTACAGTTTCGCCGCTCTTCACTTGTCCTGAATCGAACACAAAGGTTAGCGTCACTGGTTTACTAAAGTTCTCCGCGAAGTTTTTTAGAACCTCATAGATCGGGCTTACAAAAATTTCATTATTGCTGAGAAGATTCTGCGTATGGAGTACTTTCTCAATCGTCATTATCAGTTCCTTGCTGGAAGCATTAGCAGGAATAGAAATCACGGATTTGATATATTTATTTTCTGAATATTCGTCAATCAAGCGTGTCTCCTTTACTAATGAAGACTTTATAATTGGCAATTTTGTCGTTCAGCATCTTCTCTGTATCTGTTAAGTGTCTTATTTGATCTTGAACTGAGCTTCTATGATCCTCGAGAAGATTCAAACGGGCTTGGCTTGTATGCTCGCCTTCTAAGTACAACTGGGCATATTCCCTGATTTGTGAGATGGGCATTTGGGTTTGCTTCAACCTCAGTACAAATCGCAGCCAGGCAAGATGGGTATCCTCATATACCCTTTCTCCATTCGCATTGCGTATTGGAGTAATGATCCCTTCCTTTTCATAATATCTCAGTGTATATGCTGTTATCTCCAATAACTTGGATACCTCGCTAATCGTATACATACCAATCCCCGAATCTATTTTTATTTTAAAAGTCACCCTGATTATAAAAAACATTTGCCTTAGAGTAAACTCTAACCTATATAATCAAATCGCTGTAGGATCGAATTACATTCTCGTAGAAAAAATAGGAGGAAATGACATGAAATACACTGTAATTACCGGCGCTAGTTCAGGGATAGGTTATGAAACTGCTCTAGCTTTTGCCGCTCGTGGAAAAAACTTAATTCTGATTGCACGTAGAAAGGAACAGCTGGAGGAATTACAGTCTGAAATCGCTCGTATTCAACCTGATGTAGAGGTTGTCATTCAAACGGCTGACTTATCCGTTATCGAGAATGCTTATTCGCTTTACGAAAGCCTGCAAGGGTACCCCATCGAATCCTGGATCAACAATGCTGGATTTGGGAACTTTGATTCAGTGGCCGAGCAAGATCTAAATAAAATAACTACAATGCTACACCTAAACATAGAAGCATTAACCATACTCTCCTCTCTTTTCGTTCGTGACTACTCCAATGTTGAAGGAACACAATTAATTAACGTTTCATCTGGTGGCGGCTATACGATTGTGGGCAATGCCATAACGTACTGCGCGACCAAGTTTTATGTGAGTGCATTTACTGAAGGTCTATCTCATGAGTTAAAGAGTCAAGGTGCACTTATGCAAGCTAAAGTGTTGGCACCTGCCGCAACAGAAACAGAATTCGCGAAGCGTGCTTTTGATATCACGGATTTCGAATATCACGGTGCTGTGCCGAAATTCCATACCGCGAAGGAAATGGCTGGCTTCATGCTTGATCTGTATGACAGTAATCATGTGGTGGGGATTGTGAATGGTTTGACGTACGAGTTTGAGTTGAGAGATGCTATTTTTAATTATGTGGTGAGCACGCGATAGGCTTGTCTAGTAAGGTAAGTTATGAACATGGCCATCCTTCAACGGATGGCCATGCACACTAACCAAGATATTGACTCTTCATTTCGAAAATCTCATCAACAGCTTGATGATACCCACCGGATGTTCGAAAAGAATCTCTAATCGTTGCAACAGATTTTTGGAATGACGGAAGGGTGAGCACATGCTCTACAGTTTCACGAAGTCCAGTTGCAGTTAATCCTTGCATTTGTAATTTAATGCCCGCTCCAATATTGACGACTTGCTCCGCAATGATCGGCTGATCCGCGCTTTGTGGGATTACAATTAGCGGAACCCCGTAGTAGAGACCTTCATGCGTACTGTAATATATCCGTCTGTGGAACATAATTTTCAACGATGAAGTTGCGGCAGGCGATCTTACAACTGCAAGCGCAGCCTTTCTCACTGATCGTTCTGGACATCATGATGGACGACGGTAACGGTTTGGAAGTTCTACGCTACTTGCGGGGACATCGTCCGGAAACGCTGGTCATTGCGCTTAGTGCGAGAAGAGAGGTGGAGGACAGAATCGACGCGCTCGGACTGGGAGCCGATGATTACATGACCAAGCCTTTCAGTCCAATGGAACTGCTAGCGCGGATACAGGCCCATCTTCGCAGGCGCCATCCCGAGACATCCAACCGGCCCAATGTTATTCAATTGAATAAACTTGTTCTGGATATCGACAATTACGTACTGCATAATGATGGGCTACAACATGGACTGACTCCAGTCGAATGCCATCTACTGCAAGTGTTCATGCTCAATCCTGATCGCGTACTAACAAAAGGAGAAATCTACAAACAAGTCTGGCAGCATGAAAACTATGACGCCAACAACCTCAGTGTCTTCATCAGCCGTATCCGAAAAATACTTGAAAGCGCACCCGGATCCCAATCTAATCTTCATACCATTCGCGGCATCGGCTATCGCCTCTCAGGTGACGGACGATGAAGAGACGAACTAAGCTATGGCTGATGATGCTGTCCAGTGCCGCAGGAAGCATCGTCTTGTTTATTACGATTACCCTAATGACCGGGAAGACTTGGACCCCGGGATATGATCTGAAGACGTTAAACGCCATCTCGCAAGAAGCACTTACGGCTATAGAACGGCACGACGCCTACTCGGGGCCAGAAGTTCAGCCCATTCTGGAAGAAGTGCTACGCCCGCATTCCAAGATCCGCCTAGAGTGGCTGGCTGAAGACGGGTCGACGCTCTATGATACCGCCAGCGAGAATAATTCCTACGACTTCCGCAAATTAGCCGACCGTGTTGACCATATGCCAAATAATCTTTGGGGTGAAAATACTCCGATCACACTCACTTATTCCGTTGCCCATGACCATCGGTCCTATTACATGCTATTGAGTTTATCCAGCGAAGACATGACCTCAGGACAAATATATTTTTTTCTGCGAACGTATAAAGCTCTACTAACATTCATCTTGCCTCTATTGCTGGCGTTGTTACTGCCTTATCTTCTTTCCTTATGGTTTTTCTCCTCCACCGATCGACGCATTACAAAACTGAACACCGCGCTGAACCAAGTCGGAATCCGAAGCGATGTCATCGTGCTGGAGGATAAGTCGAGGGACGAGATTGCGCAGCTGACCCATCACTACAATTCAATGGCAAAGCGTATCCAGAGCCAGTCTGCCCAAATTGAACAGTTAGAAAATCGTCGAAGACTGCTCTTATCGGACCTGTCCCACGATTTGCGAACACCGTTAACTATGATTTTGGGTTATGCCGAGATGATCCGAACCGGTGCGTACAAGAATGAGAACGAGCTTCAGTCCGGGGCCAAAATCATCCTGCAGCGGTCTCGCTACATGGATAAGCTGCTTGATCAGTTACTCGACATTACCCATCAAGAAGAGCATGTACTTCGGCTTCAGCTCGCTCCGCATAACCTTTCGGAATTAATGCGAAAGATCGCAGCCGAGTACCTCTTATTCCTGGACGATAAGAACGTCGTGTTGGAGGCAGACATCCAAGATACGGATATCGAGGTCATGATTGATGCACCGCTGATCGAACGCGCTTTGCGCAACTTGCTGGACAATGCCGTTCGTTACGGTGAAGAGGGACATTATCTGGGAATTGGATTGACAGAGGAACAAGAGGAAGTGGTTCTCACGGTCAAAAACCGGGGCAAAGGCATCGCACTGAAAGATCGTGAGCGTATCTTCGAGCGATTCTACCGGGCCGACGGTGGTAGAAAGGGCGAAGGGCTCGGCATCGGGCTCTCAATCGTCAAGGAAATCGCAGAATTGCACCATGGCAGCGTGCGATTGCTGGATGTAGCAGTGACGGAAACCATTTTTCAGATAAGAATTCCTAAGAAGCCCCCTAGTGACCGTGAGAATTAACGTTGATCAAATCTACGTTTTTCTGCGTGCTTTTACGAATAAATAGAAGGACGCGACGAGAGCGCTCAATGTTCCGCAGATCATATCAATCATCGTGTCGGTCAAACTACCATTTTGCGAATTAAGCCCGAATAGATGATCCACCGTAAACTCATAAATCTCCCACATTCCAGCCATTGCAACAGCAAAAAAGAAAGCGAACCAGACGATGATGTTGGAAGGCAGACCTCCCAGTCTTTTACGCTTCGCCATCTTGATCAAGATGAATTGTCCTACGAAGAATAAAATAACGCCAGACAGCAGATGTTCAATCTTGTCTAAATAAGGGATGACACCATACAAACTGAATAAATTGGCGAGCATCATCGTAATCGTGATAAAGACCAGCACCGAGAATCGCAGTGCGGGAGGCAGCTCGCTTTTGGTCCATGTGATTAAGCCCCTAAAGAGTAACAGGACGAAAATGATAAGACCCGCTTGAAATGTCTTGCCATAATTCCCAGTCATGCCAAAATAAATAATCGATACTCCGCATATGATGTAGAGAATCAATTCAAAAAAATAATTGAACCTATGGTTTCTAGAAGTCTCTTGCATAGCAGTTCCTTTCTGACTAGACTCGTTTAATTAATTATCACCAGTTCAAAGTCACCCCATACGACAATCATATCATTAGTTACAAAAAGACTCCCGTAATATCCCCATAGGCGGGAATACACGGGAGCCTTGGGCGATCCAATCAAGTCGAATGTGACTAACTTTGATTTCTACATCGCTTTTTCAGCCAAATCGTTAACTAAATTTCTCATCCACTTCCGGGAGTAAATCCGGGCGTAACCGAAGCCAAAGCGGACAACCTCCTCAAGCGATATGACGAGATATACAAGGTAGACAGGCTGCTTCCAGACGTATGACAGCAACAGCCCGGATGGGACACCTATCAGCCACGTCGCGGTCGATTCCATGCTGAACACGAACTTGCTGTCTCCCCCACTGTTTAGAATGCCGCCTGCTATAATCATATTGGAAACTTTGACCCATAGAAATCCAGCGAACACGATAACGATATATATACTCATCTGTTTAGCATCCTCGGAGATATTGAACGCGGAGACATACAGCCTCGAGCCTGCCGCAATGATAACCCCGACAATCAGAGAGATAATGATGCCAAGGCGAATGAACTTTTTCGCATGATCGAGTGCGATGTCCGTTTCGTTCGCGCCCAAACGGTTGCCAACCAATACTCCGGCTGCACTAGCCAGACCGGACAATAAGCCGATGCAAAGCCCTTGCAATGGGAAGGTAATGGTCATCGCTGTCATCTCCATCGTTCCCATGCGGCTATAGATGATCGCATATGCTGTTTCGCCCAGTACCCAGATCAATTCAGTCAGCAGCAGCGGATACGTCGTTCCAAAAAACTTGCGGATGAGCGGTTTAGGAATGATGAACAAGTTCTTTAACCCAACAGCTCCCGGCAAACGATACCGATATACGGCACCAATGATCAACAAACATTCTAAAACCCTGGAAATAAGGGTAGCAATGGCCGCGCCCTTCAGACCAAGCTCAGGAGCGCCGAAATGACCGTAAATAAGCACATAATTCAGTATAATATTCAAACCAACTGCAATTAAGCTTACATACATCGGCCATTTAGCATGTCCAGTACTGCGTAAAATCGCGGAATACATCATCGTGAGCATGACAGGTACAAAGCCGATCGACATGATCTGCAGGAAAATGTACCCATCATTTATTACATTCGCATCTGTCGTGAACATTCTCAGAAAAAGCGGCGAATCGATAAAAACAGCCGCAGAGAACACGAACGAGATCGCGAAGCCAACGATCAGTCCGAGACCCAGCACCTGAGAGACGCTTTTGGAATCTTTATTCCCCCAAAACTGGGCTGCATAAATGGATACACCCGTCGATAAACCGGCCAAGACAACCGCGATGATCCCGTATATTTTGGTGGACATTCCCACCGAGGCAATCGCCACATCTCCAAGTTGCCCGACCATCAATTGATCCGTCAAATTGAGCAATGCCATTAGTAAGCTTTGAAGCGTAACGGGCACAGCGATTTTATACACACTTTTGTAGAAGTTCTCTTTCTCTGACATGGATCGTTCACAACCCCCATATTCTCGATTTCACAGCGTCCATAGCCATTCGCAGTCTATGACTTAGTGTGAGGTTATATCACTTTTTTGTAGCGCATGAGCGTATAATTATCTTTTGGCTGAATTTCTACAACCTTGAACTTTTTCGTAAAGCACAATTGCTGATACCCGTCTCCATCCACTAAAGTAATGTTCGTGGAACCGCCTATGATGATTGGGAGTTGCATCAGAATTATTTCATCGACGATGTCCTGATCGAAGATATGCCAGTTCAAAAATCCGCCGCCCTCGACCATCAAGCTGGTAATCCCGAAGTTGTCCTCCAACTGACGTTCAAGCTCCACGAAATCGACTTTATCCTCACCGCAAATGAGGCACTCCTTCCCTCTTTCCCGGATCTGCCTGATTTTATTTTCATCCCGTCCTTTCTCGGTGGTGACAATAATCGTCTTCCCCTCATCCGAGAGCACATTGCTATCCAGCGGAATATCCAAGGTGGTCGTCGGAATGATACGGATTGGATTTTTATTCTCCTCGTACCGATTAGTAAGAAAGGGATTGTCCGTCAGGATTGTATTTTTGCCAACCATAATGCCCTGCACATTCCCCCGGAATAGATGGATGAATTCCATATCCTCACTGGAAAACAAAGAAAAAAGCTCCTTACTCGAATTACCAGCTCCCATAGTGAGCTTACCGTCAATCGAAATTTGGCTGAATATCGTTGTTTTCATTTGTCTTCTCCCCTTCTCTCTTTAACTTTTATATGCGCCCCAGGATGCTTGGATGGTCTGTTCTATTTTTTTCAATGCTTGTTCAGGACTGCTCAAGGACAGCTCGGTCAGACCCGCATTTAGTGCCTCCCATACATGGATCATGAAGGGGTAAGTCGGCATCGGCCGTGCGTGATCCAACAGCGACAATATCATCTTTTTGTTAGGCGTAGCAGAGGCAGCTAGACGGTTCAGCACCTCTTCCTGAGCCGGAATCCGTTGCACACCCAGCGTCCACATGGTTTGGCATTCATCACTCAGCATAAAATGCGTGAATGACAAGATATCTTCCCGCTCCTCCGATGTTAACGAATGATTCGGGTAGATCAGGCCGATAGAAGAAGACATAGATAGCGATTGCTGGCCTTCTATGACCGGAAGCTGGCAGACCGCAAGCCTGTTGTTCATCTGCTTATCCAGATGGTTATAAATCCACTCTCCACAAATAATAGCGCCAATCTTACCGTCGATGAACTGCTCTAGCAGTCCTGTGGAGCCGTCGAGACTGACGAGCACGCCTTGATCCATTTTATCACGGATGAACTCAAGCGCTTGCTTCATTTCAGGGGTGACGATATTCGGCTTTCCATGCTGTACAGGCCAACCACCGAAAGCTGTAAGGAACGGAATAAACCAATAGCCCTGCTGCAAATCTGCTCCAATCGGTACGATGCCTTGAGCGGACAGCCTCTCTACCGCCTCTTCGAACACGTCCCATGTCGTCGGCGCACTAGCGTAAATCTCTGGATTGTAATACACAACCAGATGATTGCCCCGCAATACCGGGATACCATACTGAACACCATCCATTTGCATCGTTGAAAGGTCCCCTTCAGTCAGTGCATCGTCAAACAGCCAGCCCGGTACTTCAGAGTAAAGGCCGTTCTCAACATAGGAGGACATATCGGCAGGAACCATCGCCAGATGCGGACCTTGATGGGTGTCCTTAATTCGGTTCAGGCGCGCAGTCAGCTCCGTAATGTTCATCACTTGTGGCGTAATTTGCACGCCGAAGCGCTCTGTATACAGCCTGCAAATTCCCTCCAGCACTTCAATCGAGGTATCTCCCGGACCATCAAACTCATGCCATAACACGATTTCTTTATTGTTCTTTTCCATCGCTAGCCTCTCTCCCTTAACTAACTTTTCTATGATTGTTTACGAGCACTAGAGCCTGATTTGGCGCAAGTAGCAAGCTGTCGAACGTCTGACCTACGCTGCTGCCAGTTAAGGAACTATCTAGTGTCACGGTCATTGGGCATCGACCAGGTATCGCAGCCTTCAAATCGACTTGGCAGGAAGCGTCAGCACTCAAGTTAAAGCAGCACAGCAGCGTCTGATCCCCATGCATATATCCATATAGCACAGTACCTTCCGGGGATTGAGCCACGAAAAAGTTTTCCGGCTTCACTAGATGGCGCCAATCTTTCTTGAAATCACTTAGCTCCGCCAGCAGCGGTAGCATCGGTGCAGGATTGGTCCAATTAATTTGCATGACGTTAAAAAAAGCGCGGGAAATCTCCTCTCCGTTCGTGTTGTCTCCAAGACCGCAGTTGAGGGGCTGCTCCTCATTCATTTCATAGCCCGTCGTTACGTATGGAATTGCGTTCGGAAGAAATTGATTAAATACCGCGATCATACGGGCCACCTCGACACCGCCACGGCTCGTGATCCGGGGAGTATCTGCCGTTTCTGCACAGGCAAACACATGAATATTCAACTCAGGCAGCTCCTCTAGGAATGAAACGAGATTCTCCTTGGTAATTTGCGTCATGACGTTCCATCCGCTGCCAAGCATAATGTTATAGCCGGTGCTCGCTGCCTTCTTGTGGTTGCGGTTGAACAAGTCTTCGCTGATCAAGATCGCATTCGGATTGATCTCTTTAATCGTGTCAAAAATACGAGTCAACAACGGAATAGGAAGCACATGTCCGATGTCGATGCGGAAGCCGTCAATCCCGTACCTTTCGAGATTGAACCGTACTGCCTGCTCCAGAACGTCCCACAGCTCCAGATTCGGCTCCTCTCCCGGGTAGTCATTGCATTTAATCGTATCAAAAAGGACATATGGCGCCTGATCCGGACTTAAAAGATGTCTCACTTGCGGAGAGAAATCCTTGTAGAGGCGTAAGAACGTAATGTCTGTCCAAATCGGCTGCACGTCATTAATCCAATCTGAATGCGCTGGAGCAGTCGTTATCCCCATCTCTTGCTCCACCAAAGTTAATAGTTCTTCCCCAGTTTTAGCAGCCTTCTCCTTCAAGTGCTGCCAAAGGATCGGATGAAGTTCATTGGGCGGCGGTGAGAACTTCCGTAGAAACGATGTGGTCTCCTGGCTGTGGTAGACCGTCTCCAATTTGTCAGGCGTACACTCCTCAAAAAATCCAAGCTCGGGAATCGAGGGCGGCGCAAAGCCTTCCAGTTCCTCAATCTTGATCCAATACACCCAATCAGGGTGTTCAGTAATGAACGCACTGTTTTTCGCCGTTACGCGGGGAATGAAATCAACAACAGTCTTAATATCAAGCAGATGACAAGCTTCTACCAAAGCGCTGAGCTCATCGTGGATCGAGAACTCCTCCATGCCGTCCAACAGGCTATCGTGTAGGTTCTGATCCAAGTGGAATAACGATTGCACCGCGTAAGGTGATCCGATATCGCCCTTCAGGTTTAACTTGCTGTACTGGTTAACTGGAAGCATGTAGAGAATATTGATGCCCATTTTTTTTAGCAGCGGCAAAAGAATAAAGAATCTTAAAAAAGTACCGGATTCAATTTTTCCGTCATGGTTGTAATCCCAAGCCGTCGAATAGCGAATAAGCGAAGAATAGATCGCGCTGTCGTCGAGATTCGTACGTTCCTTGAGCAAATACCTCCACGAAAGCCTGTCCACATACTTCAAATGCTCCGTTAAAAAATCATACGGATGTACACATATTTCACTGTCTTTTTCGAAGAGAACATGCTCATATTGGCACTCGTTCCACACAGCAGGTATCCAAATTGGCTCTACGTCTTTATCTTTGTGTGTAGACAAGTAATCCTGAACAAGTCTAAATTTGCTGTCTTTGCTCATTAACAGGCGCCACCTCTCGTTCTACGTTTACGGAACAAAAACCGTCTTTACGGTTTCACTCTCAACCACCTTCAAAGAGTTCAATTCATAGCCGATCAACTCGTTTATCGCTACTTCATATTGATTGAGCTTAACTTTTCTGGTCACCAGTTTCTCCAGTTCAGGTGTTTCAGCGGCAAACCGCAAAGCCTCCTCGAACATGTAGCGGTATTCACCTGCTGCGATAATTTTGATTGCATGCTGTACGAATTTGGTAGGGGAAAAGGTGTACCGATACTTCGCATTAATACCAAAAGGAACGATGCGCCCTCCACGCTCAATCCATTCCTCCGCCACTTCGAGCTGAGTGCCCACCGTATCGATAATCACATCAAACTTATGTCCCGCGCAGATTTCGTCTACGGTAGCTTGATTTAATTGGGAAGGTGTTAGAGCAAAATCTGAGATTTCTCTGGCAAAAGCCAACCGATAGGGATTAATTTCAGTCGCTACCGTGAGCGCAGATTTTGATTTACTCACCATTTGACTTAGCAGTCCCATTGGACCCGATCCAAGAATGAGCACCTTATCGTCTGCTGTGACATTAGCCTCTTTAAAGTTGTGCAGCACACAGGCAAGCGGCTCGATTAATACCCCTGTCTCCCAGCTCATATGATCAGGCAGAAGGTGTGCAAACGTTTGTGCAGTAGAGTAAAAAAAAGTGAATGTCCCATTCCGATTCAAACCAGCAATAGGCATCCCATTTCCATCGGGACCCATACATAGATGTGGCTGTTCTTTTAAACAAAAATAGCATTCATTGCAGCTTTGATTCGGATCGATAACTACGCGGTCCCCCACCTTAACACGGTCAACGTTACTGCCAATTTCGATTACAGTCCCCACAGCCTCATGACCACGAATGACCTCTGGGACGCCTTCCTCTTTACCGGTTATAACCGCTAGATCTGTTCCACAAATGCCTGTCATCTCAATCTGGATCTTAACTTCATCTGGGGCTACAATCTGCGGCTCTTCCCATTCGCAGAGCTCCAGCTTATGATTAGATGTCCACACCAGCGCTTCCATACGCATTCTTCCTTTCGCCTTTGTATTATCCATATTCGACCAGAATATATCATACCTTCCATGTAAAAGTAAGGTTAATATTGTCGTAAAATGTTATTGATTACATTTTTATATATAACTTTCACATAAGTAAGCGCTTTAAAAAGTAGATAGTATAAACACCTCCCCCGCGAATCAGGGAAGGTGTACCCTTACTAGGCCTGTTTTGCAGGCTCTTGTTTGAAAATGATTTTAAAGATAGGGTACGATCTAATACTTAGCGGACATACGCATCAAGGACAAGTATTCCCTGCAAATCTAATCACCAACGCTATGTTTACAGTAGATTATGGACACTATCAGAAGAATTTAGACAGTCCTCACGTCATCGTTACATCAGGTGTAGGTACTTGGGGGCCGCCATTACGAATTGGTACGAATAGTGAGATAGCGTTGATCAAAGTTGATTTTAAATAAACATGAATTTTTAGACTGATTTTAAAAAAGCGGACAGCCTTTGGACGAGTAGTAACGTCCTAGACTGCCGCTTTTTTATAGTTCCATTGCTATGTACTTCACAAATATGCTCTTATTGAATCCTTAAGCCGTCTCTTCATTTCATTGCGCACATGCTCAGGTTCAATGCATTGGCATTTATCCCCGAAGCTCATTAGGATTCCGTAACCATAATCATCTTCAATAAAATCAAGATAGGCATAGAATTCGCCATTGCCAAGGGGAGTTATGTTCTCTTCTCCGCAATAATCCAACATCCTGTCGAGGATGGAATGATCTAGATCCCCTTCTTCAATCCATAGCATCAACACAATTGCCGCTACTTGATGTTTGGCCTCACTCAAGCTTGATTACTTTTCCCCTTTCTGCTTCTAATCGAATACAGAATGATTAATAAAATAAACCATAACGGAGTACACAATAAAGCCGGTCGTGTCTCTCCAGCGAACAGCATGATGATCAGGATCCCAGCAAACAATGTTAAGACAACATAATTAATAGCCGGCGTGAACGGTGCTTTAAATTTTGATTTCGCCTGTAAGTCTGGCCGGGTTTTCTTGTACTTAATATGGCAGATGAGAACAATGCCCCACACCCATATAAAACAAATAGCGCTTATCGTTGTCACGATTCCAAAAGCCTGCTCCGGAATTAGTTTACTCAAAAGAGCCCCTACAGATATGACAATTGTAGAAATGAATAACGAGTTGCCTGGTACATGGTTTTTATTCAGTTTGCCCAAATGAGGTGACGCCTGGTCGTTTCTACTCAAATTATAGAGAATTCGGCTTGTCGAGAACATCCCACTATTACAAGCGGAAGCAGCTGAGGTTAGTACAACAAAATTAATAATCCCTGCGGCAATTGGAATCCCTACTAAACTAAAGGTTTTTACAAAAGGACTCTCTGCCGGACTGAGCTCCGTCCAAGGGTTAATGCATAGCAGGACGAAAAGCGCACCGACATAGAAAAATAGAATCCTTAAAGGAATTTTATTAATCGCTGAAGGGATATTTTTCTCCGGATCCGCTGTTTCCGCTGCCGACACACCCACCAATTCCACACCGACATAAGCAAATACAACCATTTGAAAAGAAAATAAGAATCCTGATATGCCGTTCGGAAAAAATCCCCCATGCTCCCAGAGGTTGCGTATCGTCACCGATCCTGCATCCGTCTTAAACCCTATGATCAGTAAAATGACCCCAAGGCCAATTAAGGCGAGAATCGTGATTACTTTAATTAAAGCAAACCAAAATTCGAGTTCTCCAAAGCTCTTTACAGTTAATAGATTAAGTCCTAATAACACGACTAGACAGGCGATGGCTGGAACCCATTGTGGGATATCAAACCAATACTGTACATATACGCCAACAGCAATGACATCAGCCATAGCCGTCATGATCCAGCAAAACCAATAGGTCCAACCGGTGATGAATGCGATCCGTGATCCAAGGTAGTCTTCAGCAATATCCGTAAACGATTGATATCCCGCTTTAGATAATAGGAGTTCTCCCAGTGCTCTCATCACAAAAAACACAGCAATACCCACGATTAAATACGTGATCATGATGGATGGGCCTGCCTTCTCTATCGCCTTGCCTGATCCCAAGAATAATCCTGTACCAATGGTGCCGCCAATGGCGATAAGTTGAACATGCCGATTGGCCAGCTCTCTCTTTAATTCTGGTTGTGCCATACCTAGTTCCCCCTTGTGAGTACAATATATTGGAATAAAAAAAGAGAGATTGGATGTCATCCAATCTCCCAGATCGTAAGAATATCAAATAATATTTGCCCTGCTGATGGCGATCAGCATGACAAATACATATTCAGTACTCTTCTGTCCTTTTGCCTGAGATTGTGAACCCTTCGGCGCCGCGGAATTTCCGCAGTCTCTCCAGAAGCTGCTCCTGCTAAAGTGTAATCCTTAGCTATCATAGCTCGTGAATTATGAAGTTGATAAAGCGGTAACGCAGTAAAACTGTTCTGATATTCTAACATATTACTTGCGATGTGAGTGTTAATCAGTGATAAAAGTCTCTTTGTATTTTATGGGACGGGCTTCTCACACCTTCTTCCTCCACAAGAATTTAAAGTAAGCTTCATGAACATACTACTTTCTGAAAAGCAAAAAACTAAAGGAGTATGCTGATGAAAGCCGCTGTAGTAAAGAAATTTAAAGAAAAGTTAGAGCTACAAGACGTACCTAAACCAAAACCCGGACACAAAGAAATCCTTGTCCACATTCAGGCGTGCGGAGTGTGTCATACTGATTTGCATGCTGCTCATGGCGATTGGCCTGTCAAACCGAAACTCCCTCTTATTCCCGGACATGAAGGCGTCGGGATTATTGAAGAAATAGGTGAAGGAGTTACACACTTAAAGGTAGGAGACCGAGTAGGAGTTCCGTGGCTGTATTCAGCCTGCGGTCATTGTGAGTATTGTCTTACAGGAAGAGAGACTCTTTGTCTGGATCAGCAAAATTCCGGATATTCCGTAGATGGCGGATATGCAGAATATTGTGTGGCGGCTGCCGATTATGTAGTGAAAGTTCCTGATAATCTAACCTTCATCGAAGCGGCACCTTTATTTTGCGCTGGCGTTACGACCTATAAAGCTTTGAAAGTATCGGGTGTAAAGCCAGGTGAGTGGGTAGCCATTTTCGGCATCGGAGGATTGGGTCATCTTGGCGTACAATATGCAAAAGTAATGGGAATGAACGTAGTGGCCATCGACACGTCGGACGAAAAGATGGAGCTTGCGAAACAACTTGGTGCAGACAAAACCGTAAACGCATTAAAAGAAGATGCAGCAGACTGGATTCAAAAAGAAATCGGCGGAGTGCATGGTGTCGTTTGTACAGCGGTTGCAAAAAAAGCATTCGACCAAGCCTATCGAGCCATTCGTCGCGGTGGTACCTGCGTCATGGTTGGGCTGCCTCCTGAATCCATGGATGTCCCGATCTTTGATACGGTATTAAACGGTACAAAGGTAGTCGGTTCAATTGTCGGCACTCGCAAAGATTTGCAAGAAACATTACAATTCGCTGCGGAAGGAAAAATAAAAACCATTATTGAGACACGTAAATTAGAAGATATTAATGAGATTTACGATCTTATGTTAGAAGGAAAAATCAATGGTCGAATCGTCCTTGACATGACGAATTGATCAAGTATTTTACCGCTTGATTTTGTCTAAACACTGCAATCGATTAACAATAAAAAGTATGCTACCATAATATTTATTACAAGCCACAAAATTTGAGGTGATCGGAATGTTAGAACGTTCCATGGAGAATGTAATGGAATCCGTGAAAGGAAGGAGTGATGTGTAAAATAAAAATGAAAAAGGGACGATGACAATGAATAAATACCAAACTATAAATAGCGATGGATTTGAACTGAATTATAGTGTAAAAGGAACTGGGAAACCTATTTTGGTGATAGGCAGCAGTGTTTATTATCCTCAACTATTCTCAGAAGATTTATATGATACATTCCAGTTTATTTTCCTTGATCATAGAGGATTTGTGAAGCCGCCCCGAACTCTGCAATCCGAAGATTATAGATTAGACAAAGTATTAGATGATATAGAGACAGCAAGGCAGGATCTTAACTTAACAAATTTCATCCTATTAGGGCATTCAGGACATGCTTTCATGGCTTTGGAATATGCTAAAAAATATCCCTACCATGTCCAAAAAGTTGCCTTATTGAATTCGGCACCTACAAATAGCGAGGAAAGACAGCGTCAAAGTTTTTCATTTTTTAATGAGACAGCGAGTCCAGAGAGAAAAAGACAGTTCGAGATGGATATTGCTTTGTTAGAAAGTGACATTCAGAAAGATCCTGAACGACGATTCGTTCACATGTGTATTCGGATGGGAGCCCAAAGCTTTTATGACTATACATTTGACGCAGCTTACATGTGGGAAGATGTATATACGAATATGCCAATTATCGATCATCTGTGGGGAGAAGCATTCGGAGAATTGAATCTTATACAATCGCTCGCTAACTTCAACAAACCAGTATTTATCGGTTTAGGCAGGTATGATTATTTGGTAGCGCCTGTTTCACTTTGGAATTCTGTTGATGAAACCTATGAGCACGTGAAAAAAGTGATCTTTGAGGGTCACAATCCGATGTTTGAAGAACCTCGAACCTTTGACAAAGAGCTAAGCAAGTGGATTCTTGAGGGCAATTGAGGTTTTCCTTTGTATAACGAAAAACACTAAGTTGATTCCGAGGGCACTGAAAAACGTATGCTTTAAGAATCTGTAAAATGTACCTAAATAGATAAAGGCGAAATTTCACTCCATTCCGAGTAAGATTTCGCCTTTATTTTATGATTTCTTCATGTTTTTTACTTTATTAACGTCAATATTCGTTTGAGATTGACAGCGAATATGGCCATTGCCCCTTGCATGTGCATGCCAACAAGACCTGAGGAAGTTGCCACATCATACCCATGTCGGTGTTTTAATTCACTATTCTTCGCTTCAATTTTATAGCGCTCTTTTGACTTTTCTTTGAAATATTCTCCTTCTTGGAACGCGTGCTGCTCGCTATGCTCCGTTGATTTGATACTGATTGAATAGGTTTTCGATTTTGCTCCTTCTTTATAACAACCTTCTTTTAAGGGGCATTGCTTACACTTATCGATATCAAAGTAATAGGTATCTACTTGATTTGCTCCTACATTTTTTGTCCCCGTACGTGCCCTGCGAGTTGCCATCTGTCCGGCTTTACAAACGTACATTCCTGCATCTTTATTAAACTCAAATTCATTTTCTTTTTTACGTTTTCCTTGCGTAATTAATGGGTGTAATTTGGATACTAATTGCAATCCATTTTCATGGGCATATTGGATATTCTCTTTCTCAGAATAGGCTGTATCTCCAATGATCGTATCGATTTCCATACCCGTTTTACGACTTTTAGTAATCAAGGATTGAAGTTGTTTTCCATCACTTTTTTCACCTGTTGTAATTACTGCAGCTGTAATAATACGTTCTTCATTCATTGCAATATGTGTTTTATAGCCAAAAAAAGAAGAGTCGGCTGTTTTGTGACCCACACGTGCATCTGGATCATTAGAAAATTGAAGGTGCTCCACGTGATCTTCTACGATTTCCTTTAAGTAGTTCAACTTTTCCTTTACCTTTGGATATTCGCGGATACTTTCTTCTTTTTCCACGGCGTCAATTACTTTTTGGCAATAGTCCAGTTCATCCACTAATTCGTTTGTCGTTGTTTTTGGCGGGAATTTATCTTTCATGTTTTCATTGATTTGATAAACGGCCTTGCGCAACAGCTTAGACTTCTCCATCAATATTTCTTTGGGTGATTGCTGATTGAATCGTGATTTCGTGTGGGTAGCATCCACAATAATTGCGCGGCTTTTAATGATTTCTTTTTCCAATGCAATTTCCACCGTTTTTTGAATCAGCATGTCGAGCAGGTTCACATCTTTCAACCGAAGTTTACGAAACTTCGTGAGTGAACTAGGGTTGATGACATCGTCTTCAGGCGCCATATCTAAGAAGTATTTGAGCGACATGTCATATTTAGAACGTTCTACGACATCCACATCGGATAAATCGAAAATCGATTTTAGTAATAAATACTTGAACATACGAATAGGAGGCACGGCATTGCGACCATTATCTAGGCAATATTTATTCTGTAATTCTTCATGAACAAAAGAAAAATCTACGAGGTCATTTATTTGTCGTAGCATATTATCTTTAGGTACGACGATATCGTAAATCGCCATAAATGGACTGAGGTTAAGGGATTGTTGGTTTGAAATCATCCGAGTCACCACCTGAAATTAATACAATCATTATACAGCAAAACAGGACACCCATCCTCGAAAAGATCGAGGATGGGTGTCCTGGAATGGAGTTTTCATGGGCCTCTAAAAGGCGCCTTTATAACTTGAACTTAAAAACATTAGAGGGGTGTAGCGAAGGGGAAATTTGGAACTGGAGGAGCGATAGCGACCGCCTTTGTCTCCGGATTTCAACCGCAAATAGCGATTTAATCAAGAAATCTGGAGACAACAGCGGCCGGTAGTCCAAATATTCCCCGTAGTTAAACCTACTCCTTAAATGTATAGCCTTAAGTTAAATTAGTAACTGGACTTTTTCAGTGGCCTCTTGATTCTTAGTGTTTTTTTATTTCCTGCCCCTTTGGTTTCTCCCAAATGAGTTTTACCATTGTATCTAAAGGCGAAAACTCCGCCCTACTTATGATACGGCTCATCTTAACATTTATAGAGCGAAATTGGGGCTTTGACGCTATACCCATCGATTGGGGAATAGAGGTCACATTTTGGAAGCTCTATTGGCTGACTAAGTAAGCAGGACTGCATGTGCTGCCGAAGGCGGAATTGGCGTAACTCCGCTTGTAACAGTATCTTGTGGTTAAACTTCTCGTCAAGTACCCATGCCCGTTTTATACATTTTTTCTGCTTCAATAGGACTTGCTTTTGCCGTCATACGGTGCGGAATTACCCGATAAACTTGAACCGGACCGCCGAATACAGCCGACCTATACTTTTCCACATGCTGCTTGGACAAGGGACGATTATAGTAACCAGATACATACTTATTGATCATTTCCTGAAGTACATGAGTGGCTTCATCCAAATCTGTGATCGGTTCTGCTTGTCCAAATATCATTACGCTCATATAAGCTGTATCCGTTTTGGCAGGTACAGGATCCGTAATGGTTCCGTATTCCTCACATACCGTAAAACATACCTCTGGATTATCACTCATGACCCGATTACGCCTTCCATCTCCAGCCCCGTGAAAATAGAGTTTCCCTTCAGTCCATACATAATTAAGCGGCACAACATAGGGTAGATTGCCATCAACTAACCCAAGATAACCCATTCTCGCTTGGTGAAGGAACCTTTCAATCTTTTTTTGATCCTGGCATTCCCTGATCTTGTAACGAACCGAATCCATATCGATATCTCTCCTTACTTCAATTGTCTTAACTCCGTTAATCTTCTAGAGTGCGGCAACGACCAAATTGCGAATACCAGCGTTGTTACGGTAGTATATCAATGAATGGATTGCATTAAAACATCCAAAAATCGCTGTTTAGAGCAATCCATAATTAGTATTATTATGATTGGGCTTCTATTTATTTGGAGGTGTGTACGATGATGAAAGTAATTCGTAATGATAAGAGACCGATCTGGCAGCAATTGCTCGATCAAGCGATTCATAATATTACTAGCGGAGTCTGGGCGCCAGGAGAATTACTAATACCTACCCGCGAACTTGCTCACATCGTAGGTGTCTCACGCTCAACTATACAGATCGTCTATGAGGAATTGTTAAGTCGAGGTTATACAGTTACCTCTCGCCGAGGAGGAACGCGAGTTAGTAAATGGAAGCAAGTCACTGTGTCAACGAAGGAAATAGAAACAGAGGGTCCCACCCCTCCTTCACTTTCCTTGTTGAACTCAGCTGTCGATCAATTACATGACTGGTTCAGAGGTAAAGAACAGTTAGAAGTGGATATTGATTTCAGTCCCCATGAACCCTATTTGGATGAACAATTTCAAAAGAACTGGCGGCAATCGCTGCTCCACGCATCTGCTGAGATGGATTTATCAAGCTGGGCTTACGGTAATTGCTATGGTTTCACACCATTACGTGAGCAAATTCAGCGTTATTTATCACTTGAACGGGGCATACATATCCAAACCAATCAGATTCTGTTGACCTCAGGAGCTCAGCATAGTATTGACTTAATCGCACAGTCACTTTTAGCTGATGGGGACACTGTCTCAGTAGAAGATCCAGGTTTCCCAGCTGCTTGGATGGCGATGAAATATCGCCGAATGAATGTGGTACCCGTTCCCGTTGATGAGTATGGTCTAGTCGTTGAGCATATTCACCCACAATCCAAACTGATCTTTGCCACCCCTTCTCACCAGTGCGCAGTAGGGGTCGTTATGTCGGAACCCCGGAGGCAACAATTGCTACATAAAGCCGTTCAAGAACAATTTTGGATCATTGAAGACGATTATGATAGTGAGTTTCGATATCGTGGGGAGCCGCTTCCAACACTATTTAGTCAGGCGTCTAATAATACATTGTACCTCATGAGTTTCTCTAAAATGATTGCTCCAGGCATTCGGATCTCGGCTATTGTTGGTCCAGTCGAGGCAATTGCTCAACTAGCAAAGGTACAGGAGCTGACTTACCGTCATCTTCCGATTATGGATCAGCTAACACTAACCCACTTCATTAAGAATCGTCATTTTATGCGACATATGAGAAGAGTCAGAAATGTGTACCGACGAAGACACGAAGTCATGACAAAAGCTATTATGGCTAGCGGTTTAGGGGAGCGTTTCACACTCAGTGGAGTAGAAACAGGGTTACATATGTTACTTGAGGCTGAGGAATCATACGACGAAGAAGCCGTGACAAAGTTAGCCCTACAGCATGGAATACGTGTGTACCCTCTTGGGCCCTATTGTTTGGATAGCAAAAGAAAGGGATGGGTATTGGGGTTTGCAAAAGTAGATGAAGCAGCGATTGAGCAGGGAATTCATCGTCTTGCGGAGTTGATCCTATAGAATCATCTCCACAAGTAAATTACGCTGTGTCTCTATGCTCTTTTTATCCAAAGATTTCGCCCTACCTATGATAAGGCCACCGCGCTGTCTGTAACGGCAAGTTTTAGGGCCATCCTTTGTGGGATGGCCCTCAGGCTGTCGAGAAAGTCTCGACAGCCTTCTTTATGTCTTAATAATTTTACACGACACCGCGTTAATGTTGTATAATATAGGTAACTATTTATAGAACGGATGGTGATTTGTATGTTGCGTTCCAACCGAGAAAAACAACAAGCGTACGAGTTTGTCTCTATCGAAGATTTAGTTCCTCAAGATCATTTGCTACGAAAAGTAGATAAGTATATTGATTTTTCCTTTATCGATGAAAAAGTTAGGCCGTTGTACTGCGCAGATAACGGACGTCCTGCTGTTGATCCAGTTATCTTATTTAAGATGATTTTTCTTGGATACTTTTACGGCATTCGTTCCGAACGTCAATTGGAGCGAGAGATCCAAACCAATTTGGCGTACCGCTGGTTTTTAGGACTGGGATTAACCGACAAGGTTCCAGACCATACGACTATTAGTTGGAACCGGCGAACCCGATTTAAAGATACGAACATTTTTCAGGACATTTTCGATGAGATTGTTCTTCAGGCTATTTCGCACCGGATGGTCGGTGGACGGGTTCTCGTGACCGACTCAACCCATGTAAAAGCAAATGCGAATAAACACCAGTACACCAAACAACAAGTACTGCAGAACACCAAAGATTACGTGAATGAACTCAACGCTGCTGTGGCCGAAGACCGGAAAGAGCATGGAAAAAAGCCCTGAAACCAAGAGAGGAAGTGAACGAGGAGAAAGAGATTAAAGTGAGCAAGACCGACCCAGATAGTGGATATATGATCCGGGATGGCAAACCGGAGGGCTTCTTTTATCTAGATCACCGTACCGTAGATACCAAATACAATCTCATTACCGATGTACATGTAACGCCCGGCAATGTTCATGATTCCGTGCCATATTTGTCGCGTTTAGACCGTCAGCAAGAACGTTTTGGATTTAAGATTGAAGCCGTTGCGCTCGATTCAGGTTACTTAACCACACCGATTTGTCGAGGATTACAAAGCCGAAAGATTTTTGCGGTGATTGCACACCGGAGATTTCATCCCAAGCAAGGATTGTTTCCGAAATGGAAGTTCACCTTTGATGCCGAGCGAAATTTGTATGTTTGTCCAGCCAGTCATGAACTGAATTACCGGACCACAGACCGAAAGGGTTACCGGCAGTATGCTTCTGATCCGGACCATTGTAAGAGTTGCCCATTGCTGGACCAATGCACTCAGTCCCGAAATCACCGAAAGGTGGTGACCCGGCACGTCTGGGAGGACAGCAAGGAATGGGTGCGGAATAACCGACTCAGTAAGTCGGGCAAGCAACTGTACCGCAAACGAAAAGAGACGATTGAGCGAAGCTTCGCGGATGCTAAAGAGCTCCATGGGTTTCGCTATTGCCGGTTGCGCGGACTTCCGAATGTCAGAGAACAGGCACTGATGACGGCAGCCGTGCAGAACATGAAGAAGATGGCGATCCACCTGGATCGCCTGGAACAGAGGGGGTAACCCCCGCCCTTTTCCGATTCTACTTATGCCAGAACCTAAAAAGAAACCCGCGGTCGTAAAATGACCTGGGTTTCTCGACACTCTGAGGGCCATCCTTTGTGGGATGGCCCTTTCTTTGAAATATTCAACCAACGTATGCGATAGTTCAACAGGCTAGCGTTGCGGCAGCCTGTTACCATCAAAATTTTCACCCTTTTTCTTTTCATAATCGTTTCTTGTTCTCAACCTTCTGCGTGATCCAGCCCTTGAATACTGTTGTGATCAATCGAGCTCCGCGCGGGAGAATAGATCCCGAATCACCGTCTCATCCTCACAGGCTTGCTTCAACCGCACCGCGAACCGCTTAATAGCTTCGCTATTCTCCGAATAAGCACAGAACATATCCGCTTCCGGGTCAAAATGAATCGTATCTACCCATTCAGGCATATATTCGTTCACAAACACAGCCGCTAAAGAAGCCCAATCGTACCCGTTGCCTTCAAACCCTTCGTCTGCCCGGATCTCGAACAGTTCCGATCGGTAGCTGCCGACATTTAGAATGACAGACATGCCTCCACCCTGCTGATCCACGAGTATAAAAGGGGCAACGTCCTCTTCTACGGCTTCCGCTTCCAGCCGTGCAATGACCTCTGAGCGGGCTTGATCCGTGAAGCATAACACCCCGTTTTCCTGAACGATCAGCCCTTCCCGTATCCGCCCATCCAGCCAGTCGCTGATCCAGCCGGGAGCATACCCGCCTTGACCGAACTCGCCGCCAAAAGCGATCATTTTCTCATATACATCCAGATATTGTTGACGGCTCGTATTCGGATAAGAGCTTGTGTACAGCCAGAACTGCACATCGTACATCAGAGTAGAAAGCTCATCCGCATGAAAGGAAAAGTGTCCCTTCTCTTCAACGATTCGAGTACAGACTTTACGGATCTTCTGCTCAAGCTGGTCCACCTCAGGCACACGGCTGCACAGCTTCGCGAGCAAAGGCGAGAATTTGCCTACGGCTACTTTGCGCAGATCCTCCTCTTTATCTTCTTGAGAAGTATCGTATTCCTCCTCACTCACCAGATCGCGTATAAACGTCTCGAAGTCTTGGGCCAGGAACGTAATCTCATAATTGTCTTCCTGATCCACATGAATCACCTCGGGTTCGCCGTCCCTCCCGCAGTTCTGGTAATCCAGCATCACGACATCATGGCCTGCCGAAGGGCAGTCACAAATTACCACGCCGATGTCAGGATACCCCCACTCCTCAATCATGAACGGGCTACCGAGATCGCCGCAGATTGAATAGCTTTTCTCACGACCGATGCCCATAATGCCCGTAACCGCAATATGATCCTCGGCCCATGAGGTCGCGTCCTCCGTCGGAAAACAAGTATTATAAGGAACTCCCCCATTGTGCTGCTTCATCAGACTGATATAAGAGGCAGGAAGCTTGTAACCGAGTTCTTCTTCTACAGAAGCAATCAGCTCATTCGTAGGCGGAGCAGAAACATATTCTTTTAGCGCATAATCGCTATCGTCCCAAAAGTCGGAGAGATCCATTCCTTCAAAAGGAGTTGCAGCCGTCCCCGAATCATTATGCTGCTCTCTGATTGCCCGTCTGGCCGCGGCGTGTTGTTCTTTGCGTAGCTTGCGCTGGCTGAAGTTCAGTAACATGGCCGTATTCTCGTCGTCAGGATCGAGGTCATGGGCGATACCCAGCGCTCTTACTGCTTCCTCATATCGATTCAAATAGTAGTAGGAATATCCCACACGAAAATGCCACAAACGGTCATTCTGTCCCTGTTCGGCAATCATCGCAAACTGTTCAAGCGCTTCTTCATAACGTCCCAGATTGTTATACGCTCTTGCCAGACTGCTGACCACCTCGTAATCTCTGTCCTCTGGAGGAATCTCCATCAGGGTGTCTACAATCTTCTGGTGTTCATCATCTTCATGCCACTGCGTCAGCTGTGCGATTAGTTCTTTGTCCATGGTCTACCTCCCCAAGCGTATAATCAAGTTACTAGAATATAGAGAAATATGGTTTTCCCTATTCTACCAGATGGGATGTAGGTATTGGAAATTGGCTCCCTCACCTGTTTTTTCCACAACATTTTTTTCGCCGTCACTTATGGTACGGTTCTCCGCGCTGTCTGTAACGGCAAGTTTTTCTGCTATTGTTGCAAACGAATCACAGTTGTATAATATAAGAAATCAATTGAAGGGCACTGTTTCCCTGGCCACGCTAGTGACAACCCCGCTACTTATAGCGGGGTTGTCTTATTTTAAAGAAAGGCGGAGGTAAACATGACTGAACCAATAGAAACAAGAGCCATCTTCACGAAAGAAGATCTAATCCACACATTTAAAAACTGCGGATTAACAGAAGGTCAACACATCTTCGTACATACTTCTCTCAGCAAACTTGGTTTTGTTGTAGGCGGACCCGAAACCTTAATCAGGTCCCTTCTTGAAATTGTCGGTGAAGAAGGGACCTTGATGATGCCGTCCCAGACATGGAAGAATCTTGATCCTTCAACGGGAGTCCACTGGGAAGCACCTATGGAATGGTGGCCGATAATTCGCGAAAACTGGCCTGCCTATGATAAAGAAATAACCCCTGCAATCGGTATGGGTGTCGTGGCTGAAATGTTCCGCAAGTGGCCGGGGGCCAAAAGGTCGGATCACCCGGCACGATCAATTGCCGCATTAGGCAAGCATGCGGAATATCTAACTAAGAACCATGATTTATGCAACATTTTCGGCAAGAGCTCCCCATTGGATAAATTATATCATCTAAATGGTTATGTACTCTTAATAGGCGTCGGCTATGATAAAAATACGTCGCTGCACCTGGCTGAAACTATAGCCACTTTCCCTGCCAAGAAGTTTGTCCATGAAAGTAGTGCAATTATGGAGGAAGGAACTCGAAAATGGGTGACTTACGAAACCCAGGCTGTGGACGACGGAGATTTTGTCCGTTTGGGGGACGAATATGATAAAGAAATGAATATCAAGATTCATAGAGTCGGAAACGCCGAAGTCCGATTTCTGGAGCAACGGCCGCTGGTAGATTGGGCTGCTGCATGGATGGAAAGAAACAGGGTGTAGGAACTTTAACGACAGCAAGCTGCAGCCCCCCTGATACTGAGATGAGGCTGTTCCCTGCCTCGCCTGAATTACTTGCCGTTACTTATGGTACGGTTCTCCGTATCACTCTAACGGCGAATTTATTAGTACCCAGTGTGGGGTTACCATTTTATTGGAAATGGACGTATTGAACCTCGCTAGACTTGGGGTTAAATAGCGCTCTACATGCCCTGCACGTACTTCGGGTTGATTATGCTCTTTTCATCGAGGTACTTCTTCCAACACGTAATATCTCCGGATGAGTCGTTAGCCTGTTACGTGAATTATACGCTTTATCCAAGAACGTTGATTTATTTTCGTCATGAGGCATCCTCCTGATTCATTTAGTGTACCTTCAAAAAGACTAGCTAGTAACATTTACAATTTTCAACATAAAGCAAACACTCCGTTAACATTGCTGGGTTAAAGTAGAGTCAACAAGCAATTGAATATCTGATAGCAATGGGCTTAATTGCAGAGAATGCCCGTGATTCCCCTTCTCCATTCTTGATGGAACCATAAGGGGAGTCACGGGCTTTGTTGCGTTTATTTCAGCTTAAAGGAGGCATAAGATGAGACGAATACCATGGCAGCCCTATTTGTATTTATCCCCCGTGTTAGTGCTTTACGCGATATTTTTTGTTTTCCCGTTTTTTTTCTCCCTCTATATCAGCTTTATGGAGTGGGATCTGCTGCTGGATAAGAAACAGTTTGTCGGCTTGAGCAACTATAAAGAGGTGCTTGGCAAGCCGTTGTTCTGGAAGGTGATCGGCAATACGCTGCTGTACATGGCGTTAACGGTGCCGCTGTCCGCAGCGCTCGGATTGGTATACGCGCTGGCTATTGAGCGGGCGGGCAAGCTGAGGTCCTTGTACCGGGTATTATTTTTTGTTCCGGTGGTTGTCAGCGTCTCGGTGGCGGGTCTAGTGTTCTCGCTCATGTTCTCGCCTCAGAACGGGTTGATCAACGAATGGCTTGGCCTATTCGGAATCGGTGAGAAGGCATGGCTTCAGGACACGCAGCTGGCAATATACGCGCTGGCTATTGTAGGGGTGTGGATGTCCTTTGGCTACAACGTCATCTTGTACATTTCCGGCTTGAAGCAATTGGATAACGAGGTGAAGGAAGCGGCGGCGATTGATGGAGCTAGCGGCTGGCAGTCCTTCCGCCATATGACGTTCCCGATGCTTATGCCGGTGCATATGTTCGTCTGGACGATCACACTACTTCATTCCTTGCAGGTGTTCGCCACAGTTCAAATTATGACGCTCGGAGGTCCCAACAATTCGACGAACGTCTGGGCTTTCTTCATATGGCAGGAGGCGTTCCAATTTTTTAACACGGGTACGGCGAGCGCGGCGGCGACGATCTTGTTTGTCATTGTGCTGGGATTGACCGTTATTCAGGTGCGCTGGATGCAGAAGCGCACACAATGGGTATAGGGGGGATTGGCAACTTGAAGTTACGAAATCATCTGTTGTTGAATGTATTTCTGCTGTTATCCGTACTGGTGGTGCTGGTGCCGTTCATCTGGATGCTGACGGTATCCTTGTCCCCAAGCTCCGATCCGTTCCGGCGCGTGGCGTTTCTCATTCCGACAAGCTTTAGTCTTGAGGGTTACCTGCAAGTGTTCCAGCAGGCGCCGTTAGCCCGCTGGTTTATGAACAGCGTGCTGTTGACGAGCGTATTGACGGCGGGTCAGTTGATGCTCGGCGTATTGGCCGCGTACGCCTTCGCCAGATACCGTTTCAGAGGACGCGAAACCTTATTTTTCTTCGTCTTGTGCACGATGATGATTCCCCCGCAGGCTATTATGCTGCCGGTATATTTGGTCGTCAACTCGTTTGATTGGGTCAATTCATATAAGGGGGTGATCATACCTCATATCGCAAGCGCGTACGCCATTTTTGTACTCCGCCAATTCTTTATGGCTATTCCACGAGAACTCGAGGAGGCTTCGAGAGTGGACGGCTGTCATTCCGTCCAAACCTTGTATCACATTTATTTAAGGGCCTCGGTGCCTACCTTGTTTGGTGTCGGACTCATTCAATTTGTTAACAACTGGAATGATTATTATTGGCCCTTTCTCATTTTGAACGATGAAATGAAAATGACGCTGACGGTGGCTATCGTCCAATTCCGCAACGACAGCTATATCGAATGGGTGCCGACGATGGCGGCTGCCACTTTGTCTGTGCTGCCTGTTATCGGAATATACGTACTGGCGCAGCGCTACTTTACAGAAAGTTCATTGCAAAGCGGGATTAAATAAGAACTTCAGGAGGAATAGAAATGAAAAAACGTATCGGCTTGAATGTAATGATGGTAGTAGCGTTAATGTGGCTTTTGGTTGGCTGCGGACAAGGGAACGCCGATTCTGGGAACAATGCGGCTCCTTCGGCTTCGCCGGCAGGAACAGAAGCCTCTTCTAATAAAGAGGACAAGACGGAGAAAGCGGTAGAGATCAAATTTATGCATGTATTTGGCGGAACGCAGGGCGAGGCGATTAAAGAAATGGTGGATCGTTATAACGCTTCCCAGAACAAGGTCATTGTAAAGGCCGAGCAGACGCAGGGCTTCTATGACGGACTGCTGGAGAAGCTTCAAACGCTGGCGGTGTCCAAGCAGCTTCCAGAGGTCGCGATTGGCAGCTACGCAAACGGGGAGTTTATGTCCACCCGGATGCCAATCCGCCCGATGCATACCTTTATTGAAAAGGAAGGGTATTCGACCGAAGACTACACGGCTCAGATGCTTAAGCTAGGACAAGACGCGGATGGCAAACAGCAGTCTCTGCCGTTTCTCGTCAGTACGCCTTTGATTTATGTCAACCTGGATCACTTTGAGAAAGCGGGTATTCCGGTTGTGGAGCAGCCTGAAAGCTGGAAGCAGGTACGCGGCTGGGCGAAGCAGCTTGCGGCGGCGGCGCCAGACCGCGGCGGAGTCTACTTCCAGATGGACTTTGATACATGGATGTTCCAGACACTTCTTGAAACCAAAGGCGGAAGCTACGCATCCGTTAAGGATAAGGATGTTCAGTTCAATGACGAGGCCGGCAAAGAAGTTCTTCGTTACTGGCTGGATATGATGCAAAAGGATAAGTCGATTCCGATGATGAACGGCACGCAAGCGGCGGAAGCTTTCCAAAGCGGCGACCTATCCATGCTGGTAGCTACTACGGGCAATTTAGCGAATTTGTCGAAGAACTCTTCCTTCAAACTGGGCATTATGCTGCTTCCAACTTGGGAGGGTGAACAAACGCCTCGCCGCTTGCCTGCTGGCGGAGCGGGACTGTATGTGTTCCAAGGCAGCGAAGAGAAGGAAGCCGCGGCATGGGACTTCGTGAAGTACGCGACTTCGCCGGAAAGCTCGTCTCTGCTGGCGCAGAATATGGGGTATATGACCGTGCGCAATAGCGCTCGCGAAGAGCTGATGGCCGATTACTTGAAGGAAAACCCGAAGGCGGCCGCTACTTATAAGCAAGCGCAAGATATTGTGCCATGGTTCAACTGGCCGGGCGATGCGGGCACACGCGCGACGCGGACCTTGCTTGATCATATTCAGGGCTCTTTCTCCGGCGACATGACTGGCGATGAAGCGCTCGATAAGGCCGCCGCCGAAATCAAAAAGATACTGGGGTGGTAACAGGTGAAGCGTTCAGCTGCGATTGGTTGGGCGCTGCCTCTTCTAACAGGCTTGTCGATGCTGGTTACTGGAATGATGGAGTCCATGAAAGGTTTTTTGCCGGACTTCTTTCTGAACGAATACCAGTTTGACGCGCAAACAAGCGGGCTAATCTTTGCGTTTAGCTCCGCTGGATTGCTGGGGGCCAATGTGCTTGCCGGCCGTGTAACGGCATTGTGGGGATGGCAGAGAGCCTTTAGTATACATCAAGTGATCTTTGCAGCAGGCATGGCCCTATTGGCGTTGCTGTCCGCTTCTTCTGCAGCAGCATGGTGCGGACTGTTCCTTATGACGGGTTACGCCAACGGAATCGTCGGTATGGTGTGCAACGTAGCGCTGCCGCTCGCTTCACCGGAGCGAGCGGGACAATTGCTGGGACGGCTACATTTTATGATGGGCTGCGGCTTTATGATTGGACCGCTTGCGCTTGAGTTGACCGTAAGCGGGAAGTCCACTGCGCAGGCTGCTGTGACTTGGCCGCTGATCCTGTTCGCTTTTGCCGTATTCGGCTCGCTGCTCGCCTTTGCCGGGAGTAGGCTTGCCTGGCCAAGCGTGGGGAGCAAGCCCGGGAGGAACGAGCTCGCGGGGAAGACTAAGGGCGAGGCTCCGCCTGTGCAACGGATTAATAGCGGTTCCGTTCTGCCGCTTGCCTGCTTCGGACTTCTGTACTTTTGTTATGTTGGAGCGGAGGTTGGCCTTACGGTGTGGTATCGCCCCTTGCTCCTCCAACAATATGGCTTGGAGCCCTCCCTTGCAACGCTGCTGTACTCGGTCGCGTTTGCCGGCTTAACGGCGCTGCGGCTTGGCGTCAGCCGTAGCGTGAAGCGATGGGGCTACAGCGGCGTTCTCATCCGATGTGCGGCGCTTGCTATCCTGTGCCTGATATGGGGAAGCTTTGTCCCCGGCGTGCTTGGCGCTTTCGGATACGCGGTGTTTTTAATAGCGATTGCGATGATTTTTCCTACCATGACCGCACTGGCTGTTCATTATTGGGGAGAGCTTGCAGCTTCGCGCATGGGCTTGTTTTTTGCTTGCGGCTTCGCGGGAGGAGCTTGCTCCACCTGGCTTATTGGTGCGCTGCAGCAGTACGCCTCGTTCAGCCACGCCATTATGGTGGTAACGGGTTTGTTTCTTGTATTTACAATGGCATTGTTCGGGGTGCTGCGTATTCAATCTATCGATAGGAGAGTGGCCTAATGAAATTACATCATCTGTTTAGCCCTTTTACGGTTATTGCGGCGGTCAAGACAGAGCTGGATATGGCGAGAGCCGAGCGCATGGGCGTGCGTAATGTGTTTCTGGTTCGATCATCGTTGAGCGAATTAAAGGTGTACAGCAAGCAAGCGGAAAAAAGCGGCATGCGCTTATTCGTCTATTTCGATATGATCCGCGGATTGTCACAGGATAAGGAAGCCGTTCAATTTCTGCTGAATGAGGTCGCCGTCTGTGGAATTGTGAGCAACAAGGCTCATGTGGTCAAAGAAGCGAAGAGACTCGGCGTATTCGGCATATTAACGATGTTCCTGCTCGATAGCTATTCACTTGAGCTAAGCGGCAAGGTGATTACCGATTTGCAGCCGGACGCCATTAACATCGCTCCAGGCAACTTGCCGAAGAGCGTCCGCGAGCTGTCCGAGCAATACGATGTGCCGATTATCGCGAGCGGACTCATTACGTTGCCTGAGGAAGTCGGGAAGCTATATGAAGCTGGCGCTTGTGCGGTGTCGACCAGCCAATCGGAGCTGTGGTCGATTGAATGGAAGATGCTGGAGCAGGAACACCATGCCCCATAACGATGATACCATTACATTGCTGTACACCAGCGATATGCATGGGCATTGGACGCGCGCTGACGGTCAGTCGGGCGGGTCGCTCGCTTGCGCCGCCCAATATGCCGCGAACATTAGGAATTCGCATAAACATGTATGGATGATCGACAATGGCGACTTGTTACAAGGCACGCCGCTTGCGAGTCATGTCGCTCAGAATGAAGGAGAATGCGGAGCGGAGATGGTTGGTGATCTACTTCGGGCAAGCGGAGTGGATATGGCGGTGCCCGGCAATCATGATTTTGACTACGGCATTCCTTATTTGAAGGGTGTCATCGCGTCATCCTCCTGCGTGTGGTTGGCCGCCAATGTTCGCCATCGTTCGGGGAAAAGGCTGGCGGAGTCTTGTCATATCAAGGAATTCGGAGCTAGGCGGATCGCTTTCATCGGCGTTACGACGCGCGTTCCGGCATGGCAATACCCGGATCGGCTGGAGGGCTGGGAGTGGCATGACGAAGTATTGACGGTCAAGGCGATCGTAGATCATATTCGTTCCAACGTTGATGCTGTCGTTGTATGCTATCACGGCGGAGTGGAGCGGGAAGGCGCGCCGGATCAAGAGAATGCCGCGCTTCGCATGGCGCGCGAAGTGGAAGGAATCGATGTGCTGCTGACGGGCCATCAGCATGACCGCTTTGTTCGGCGGGAGGGGAAGACGCTGATGCTTCAGCCTGGCTCGCACGGTACCGATATAGGGGAAGTTACGCTTACATTTTTGACTGGGGAAGATTCGAAAGAGATGGTGTCGGAAGGACGGATTACGGATATAACCGGGCAAGTGGAGTCTGCAGAGGTAGTGGCAGAAGTGCTAAAGATCCGCGACAGAGCGGAAGCAGGGCTTGGCAAGGTGTTATGTCTGTGCGATTCGCGCTTGCAGCTCCATGATTGGCACGACTTGACGTGCAGCGAGCATCCCATTGTGGAGTGGATGCACCGGGTGCAGTTGAAGGAGAGCCGCGCGCAGCTGTCTGCTGTAGCCTATGCGGGCGAGAAGCAGTTGAAGCTTTCATCGGGACAATTGACGCGAGGGGACATCCAGCGGATATTTCCGTATATGGATTCTCTCAGCGTGTTTCAAATAAAGGGCGCGGAGCTGCTCTCCGCTCTGGAAGTCAGCGCCTCCTGGTATGATGAGAAATCGCAGGAGCCGCACGCCGATTGGCTTAAGCCGCAGCTTCTGCTGTACCAGTTCATCATGTTTG
Organism: Paenibacillus sp. FSL K6-0276; assembly: GCF_037977235.1. Classification (NCBI taxonomy): domain Bacteria; kingdom Bacillati; phylum Bacillota; class Bacilli; order Caryophanales; family Paenibacillaceae; genus Paenibacillus; species Paenibacillus sp. FSL K6-0276. The sequence continues at coordinate 6,016,667 of NZ_CP150276.1, forward strand.
AAGGCGTTCAGTACACGATCGATTTATCGCGGCCCATTGGATCGCGTCTTCGTGCATGTCACTATCAGGGACAAGCGGTGCGGCATGCCGATTCCTTTACGATTGTGATGACCGACTACTTGGCTGGGCAGGCTTCCCGGTATCCCATGCTTCGTAGAATGAAGAGGCAATACGGGATTGAGGAGCCGCTTGCTCGGCTGTTGGAGAGTAACGCCGGCTCACAGCGCATGCTGCGGATCGATTATACGTCAAACTGGGAGATTATAGGGGGGAATGTGGATGTCGATTCACGTAACGAGGAAGAAGCCCAAGGCGGCGGCCTTTGATATGGATGGGACGCTGCTGCGTTCGGACGGAACCTTGTCGGCGCGCACGGAGCGAGCGCTTCGAGCATACAGCGCTAGCGGCGGCATCATCATCATAGCGACTGGAAGACCACCGCGGCTGGTGCTCCCGTTATTTCCGCAATTGGCGGTAGCGGACTATTTCATCTATAACAATGGAGCAGTTGTGGTCAATACCGGGGGTGACTGGCGTGTAGAGCAGCCCATCTCTAACGATACAGCGTATCGGTTCCATCGGCATGTACTGAACCATCATTCGGATGGCATTTGTATATGGGAGGTGGCTGATCGCTGGCATGCCAACCGTCCGCTCTACGAGGAGGAAAAAGCTTATTTCCTAGGTCCCGCTGATCAATTGGACCCCATTATTTTATCGGAACAGTCCATTCGGGAGCTGCAGCCGTCCAAGATGCTTCTGCCTCGCGTCTATGATATGGATAATTTGTCCGAAACCTTCCAAAACGAGCTGAATGTATATAGGCTGTCCAGCGCGCCTTGTGTGGAGATGGCTCCAAGAACGATCAGCAAGGCGTCCGGCGTTGAAGGAATCGCGCTTAGGCATGGATTATCCAGCGGGGAGATCGGATCGTTCGGCGATGACTATAACGACATGGCGATGTTCCGATATTGCGGTCATTCGGTTGCTATGTACAACGCCATTCCTGAGCTGGCTTCCATTGCGACGGATACGACGACGAGCAACGACGAGGATGGCGTCGCGATAAAGCTGGAACAGTGGCTGCAGGATAGCGAAGGGTAAGCAAGATAAGTTCAGTTTAAGTTGATCTTGCAGTACGGTACAATATAGCTAAATATTACGTCTCATGATCCATAACGATAGAACGGCAGCTAATGAATCATGATGATATAACAACGGTTAACGAAAAAACGAAGGCAAATGAAAAGATGCGCGGAGCCCATGCATTCGCTCGAAGCGGGGCAAATTCGTCACGTTACAATAATGACCCCGCCATGGACACCAAACAAAGGGGTCGGTTAAAGGAGCAGCTTCAATAAAGACCGCCTCCATCTTACTTGTCGCTATTGTTTCCATCTTTATTTTCTATGCCAATACGATCTTTATTAAACACCGTAGCAAAGAAATTGGGCTATTCCAATTAATAGGGATGATTTGGGATTGTTCATATGCACAAACGAAGACGGCCGAAGTCACCTATTCGGTGCTACCGCCGCCTTCGTTATTTTCATTAATCAGAGACGTGGCGCAGGGTACACCAGTTCATCCACATCAACCTTTACTGCTCCACTGTTTTGAAATAGCGATTGATCTTGTTCATTTTCTCCTTATGTTTCCCCTTTGGACTCTCCATATTACCAAACTCAAAGAACTTCACCTTTTTGATCCCCACAAAATTAAGCAGTGCTTTGCGCATTAATACTTTATGGGAAATATTTAGCCATAATAACGGATAATGAGTTGGGCCTTTCATAACGGAAATACAAACCGCTGACTTCCCCTTAAGAAGTCCCTCTGGTAACATTTTGCCCATTTCCTTGTACGCAAAACCGGAAGAAAACATCTGATCTATATATCCCATCAGCATAGCCGGAGGAAGTCCCCACCAAATCGGATATACAAAGACAATTTTATCAGCCCACATCAGCTGTTCCTTGTACCTAGCAAAGTCCGGGTCACTATGCATATCTCTTCTACGTTTCTGTTTATTAAACACTAGGATCGGATTAAAGCCTACGTCATATAAATCCAGTACCTTAACCTCTTCTATTGTAGTATTCTCCTGGCTATCGCGAATGACTTCCTCTAAAAATGCATAACTTGAATTTAGTTTTAAAAAGATAATTGTATTATGATAATCATTTTGCTATCGTTTCATATAGAGGTGATTTTATGGACAAGAATGAAATATTTCAGAAATTCGTGGCCTTCACGGCCGCTTCATCAAGTAACTAGTGAGATAACCAAAGATATGAAATCCGAAGCGATTAGCGAGAAGCAACTATGTGAGAAGATTAATACTTTATACTTATTTTGTAGATATTTTATGTTTTCTTATAATCAGACATGAGGTGAACGATTGTGATAAAAATCCCAAAGAATAAATCTTTAAAAACATCATTAATTCTAATGCTGTTTATGTTAATCACATCTTTGATCATCGTAAGTTTATTTACTTTGTATTTGAATGCCTCTAACTCGATTAAGCAAACGCTAACCGTGACCGGAATAGAGAACGCTGAAAGAATAGCTTCTGCAATTGATCCCGATGTCTATCAATCTTTTCTTGATCATCCCGAGGTGAATGACTCATACAAGCAGATTCAGATTCAATTAAATGACTTTAGGGAAAAAACAGGAGCTCGTTACGTATATACATTGGCACTGAATGATGACACCATTCAAGTTATGATAGAGGGAGCACCCAGTATTGCAGAAGCCAGTCCCATTGGAGAAGAAGAGGGTATTAGCCTTGAAATTGTGTCCCCAGTACTACTAGGTAAGACTAGCAGTACTAAAATTGTAGAAGATCCGAAATATGGTGAGATGATGTCGGTCTTTGCACCCATTAAAGATGACGATGGGCAGGTTATGGGAATTCTTGCGATTGATATAGACGCTAATGCTGTCAAATCCGTTACGAAGGAAGTTACCTCACAATCTTTTCCAATCATTATAAGTATTTTTATCTTGCTTAATATTATTATTCTCATCATCGTCTATTATTTTCTAGGAAGGAAACTTAATCCCCTTACTCATTTGACAAAAGTATCCAATGCTGTCGCTATGGGTGATCTTGTAGTGGCTAAGACATTAATTCAAAATAATAGAATTAATTCGTCAGATGAGATAGGCCAACTCTACAAGTCATTTACTGGAATGACTGTATCTTTAAGCGATATGATAATAAAGATACATGAAGTATCTTCAACGTTATATCAACAAAGTACAAATTTAAATATCATTTCTGATGAAGTAAATGAGGGAACAAGCCAGGTATCTATAACAATGGATGAAATGGCATCTGGTGCAGAATCACAAGCCAACTTAGCATCTAACCTTTCAGAAGATATCAATGAGCTTACGGATATTATTATGGCTACAAATAAACAAGGCCACGAGATCAAACAGTCTACGGATGTAGTCTTAAATAATACCCAAATGGGAATTCAATTATTGAACTCCTTTATCGTGAAGATGGAAGAAATACATAGCATTGTCTCCCAATCAGTAATCGAAGTGCAAACTTTAGAATCCCAAAATAGCGAAGTGGAAACACTTGTTACATTGATACGTAGTATTTCCGAACAAACCAACTTACTGGCCTTAAATGCCGCAATAGAAGCAGCAAGAGCAGGTGAACACGGAAGAGGGTTTGCCGTTGTTGCGAGTGAAGTCAGAAAACTATCAGAACAAGTGTCTGACTCAGTAAACGGGATAACTAGTATTGTGAGTAATATTCATAACAGTTCGGATAATATGGTAAAAGTCCTTAACGTAGGCTTAGAGTTAGTTGATGAAGGACGAGTTAATATACATAAGACAGAAGATGCGTTCCAAGATATATCGCTGGTTATATCCAATATGTATGAGTTAGTTAACTCCATGGCAACACATTTAGTACTAATGTCCAATAAAGAAGGCCAGTTTAAAGTTTCATTCGAGGAAGTCGCTACTATATCTGAGGAAAATGCTGCGGGGATAGAGGAAGTATCGGCATCGGCACAGCAGATTAGCGCCTCCTCTGATGTAATGAAGCACTTAGTCTCTGATTTATCTGATGCTTCGCAAAAACTAAAAGAGATGATTAGTACGTATAAAGTCTAAGAAAGCTCTATGAAGATTGATCGCATAAATATAGCCGCACAGCTTATAGGATTCTCATCCAAAGCTGTGCGGCTACTGTTTTGTATTTTTGAATTAGCTTTTATAACAGGATTTCTATTCATTCGTCACAAAGTTCCACATTAATTGGTATTCAGATGTTTCATTTCTGATTCGGCATTTCTTGGTCAAAATAAGATCGTTGGCCTTTTAATCTTTCTACCAATCTCCCTCTCAAATTGATGAGCCACTCAGGTTCATTATCCCATTAATTTGGAATATCATCGCTCATGGAAAAGACCATCCTAGTGGATGGTCCTTTATCTCAGCACAATCTAGCTCTTATCTCATCTTTCTACAGATGAAATTTGCTAACCATTTCTTTCAACTCTTCTGCCACGGAAGAGAGTGAGGTAGCAGATGAAGCAATCTCCTCCATTGCAGCCAACTGCTGCTCACTAGCCCCAGAAATTTCTTCTGCTCCAGCCGCTGTCTTCAAGGAAGCTTCCTTAATCAGGATTGAAGTGCTTAACAATTGTTCAGTACTAGCAGACATTTGTTGAGAGGCTGCGGACACTTCCTGTATTTGTCCATTCAAATCTTGGATAGAATATTTAATTCTATCAAATGACTGCTCTGCCGTATGCACAACTTCCATCCCAGTCATAACTTCCTTTGTCCCCAGATCAATAGAGACCACCGCTTGATTCGTCTCATCTTGAATCGTATCAATCAGTTTAATAACTTTGGCTGCGGAATGAGATGATTGCTCGGCCAGCTTCCTCACTTCATCTGCAACGACGGCAAATCCTCGGCCATGTTCCCCTGCTCTAGCAGCCTCAATCGCCGCATTTAAGGCAAGTAGATTCGTTTGTTGAGCAATGTTTGTAATGTCCCCTACAATTTCACCAATCTCCTCTGAACGAACCCCTAATACTTGTATCACTTCGGAAACATGAGTGATCGTATTATGAATTCTGTCCATCTGTTGAACAGCAGTTTCCAGGGACACGCTTCCTTGTTCTGCTAACTCAGACGTATGAGCAGCAGTAGATGCTACATTCTGAGCATTGTTCGATACTTGCAGGACTCCCACAGAGAATTGCTCAATGGATTGCTCACTCTCTAGAACACTTTTAACTTGCGTTTCTGCACTTATAGCTACTTCCTGTACGGATTCAGCGATATGCTCGGCTGCCTGACTCGTTTGCTTCGCACCGGCCTTCAACTCTTCCGAGGATGAAGCTAAGTGGTCTACCGTTTGATGAACCCCCATAATTAGAGTGGAAAGTGAATCTATCATCTGATTAAATCGAATACCTAGTTGCCCAAATTCATCTTTATTCTTAATGATGACCCGCTCAGACAGATTACCTGTACTGATCTTTTCTGTGACTCCCATCAAAGCATGAAGTGGCTTCATAATAGAAGCAATTATAAATATGATCAGAGCTGTTCCTAACAATAAGGAAATCACGACGACCAGTAGTGTTGTGTTAAAGATAGGTTGGACTTCTTGTTCTATTTCTGAGTACATCATTGTACCCGCTAGCTTCCAACCTGTTAGTTTACTTGTTTCAAAAATGGTTCGCTTCCCCTCCCCATTCTCTGTATATTCAAACTGACCTGTCTCCTGCTTAAATAAAGGATCATAAAGACTGCCTTTCGCTTCTACACCATTACTTAATTGCGGATGAGCAATAATTTTACCCGTCTTGTCTAAGATATAAGCAAATCCCTGTTCGCCAATTGTATATTTCCCAGTCACTTCACGAAGCTTCTCAAGGCTAAGATCCATTCCAATAACACCCGATCCATCAGCTAATGCCGCTGCGATAGTAACGACAACCTCTTTCGAACTGGCATCTTCATAAGGATTCGTAAAGACAACTTGGCCTTTACTAGCCATTGCTTGTTGATACCAATCTCGTTCTCTCGGGTCGAATCCTTCAGGCAATTGACTAGCTGGAGTCGCGATATACCTGCCCGTTTCCGATCCAAAATAGGTGAACAAAACATCTGTTTGAAGATTTTGATATTGCTCAAGCTGGAGTTGTACTAGCTCCAGTTGGCTTGGTGTCTCCTCCCGTGCTTCCAGGCTTTTCGCGAGATACGTTATATGATGAATTTTAGGACTAACCAGCTGATCAATCGTATTGTTTAGAAAATGAACCGTGTCCTTCGCGCTACTAAGGATTTCATGTTCCACTTGCCCTTTGGCACTCTGATATGAAAGTACGCCAATGAATATACTTGGTACTAGTAGAACTATAGCAAACGAACCAATTAACTTTGCCCTTAACGTTCCTCTGAGCCCTCTCAACCACTTAAACATAAATTTCCTTCTCCATTCTTCATTTAAATTTTCCAAAAAAAGACGGTATATCTTGTTCACAAAGCGGCTTACTTCATAGGTATCCCTGAACACAGTCGCATTCCCATTGCTGCAAATGATACAGCAGCGGAAGAATCGTTATGTATTGAAGCGAGGTATTGCATTCCAAAATCGTCTAAGGCAATCCTACTCCTCTGGTGGGCTAATCGCTGTAAAGTATGTATTCATCTCTTGGTCTATAAAAGATATTTGAGCGCTTTCTGTTAGTTCTAGTTCTAAAGTTAGTTCTAGTTCTAAGGATTGTGCATATTTCAATTCTTTCTTAATTCTGTTTAACCTCACTATCTTTAATGACATTTTTCACCCTTCATGCGTTAAACACCTATGTAATATATTATAGATAGAAGACATTAAAAGAGTTGATGAGTAACTTTCAGAAAAGTATGAATTTATACATAAACAAACGCAAAAAAGCATCATCACATGGGATGATGCTTTTTCCTCACTCTTCTATCCTTTGGAGACAAATTTATATCCTATGCCCCAAACCGTTTTAATATATTTCGGTTCTTTAGGATTGATCTCGACTTTTTTGCGCAAATTAGCAATATGAACGTCCATTGCTCTCTCTGTAACAAACGAATCAAACCCCCGTAATTCATTGAGTAACTCTTCTCTACTAAAGACCTTTTCTTCATTAGTAATAAACAATCGCATAATCTCAAATTCAGAAAAGGTTGTTTCAACAAAGAAACTATTCACGTAGATCGCTCTTTTCTCGACATCAAGCATAATCGCTTCGCCATTACAACTTAGCGTCGTTGCAATCTCATCCTTGACCTCTGATGTAGACTGATAAAAATGAGTTCGTCTAATCATCGCACCGATTTTCGCTGTTAATTCTCTCATACTAAATGGTTTGCAAATGTAATCATCTGCACCTGCCAATAAAGCATCCACTCGTTCAGATACTTCTGTTTTCATTGAATCGACCAGGATAGGTACGGTTGAAAAACTGCGTAATTCATTACATAATTCAATTCCGCTTGTATCTGGTAACATCATATCCAAGAGGATAACATCGGGTGAGAACTCTTTAGCCAAATCAATCCCTTTGCGGCCGTTGTCAGCCGTCTGTACATCAAACCCCTCTTCAGACAAATACATCGCTAACATTTCACCCATAATCTGATCGTCTTCTATTATTAATATTTTGTACATAACATCCCTCACTTTTCCCAGAGAAACAATATTAATAAACGATTTACTAGAAAATATTTCTTAATACTCTCCTAGAATTTTCCTCATATTTTGTCGAATAATCAGATATTTATACTTTATTATAAGCATTTATTCAGGGAAATGTTAGGGATTTTGTCTGCTAATCATAAAATTTCATGTACTAGAGCTAACACATCATTTAATTGTTGCCGAAGCTCCTTCATATATTCTTGATACCTTTTCAAATCTATTGAGTTGTTAAGCTTTTCTTCAAACTGTTTAGAAGCTATAAATAGTCTTTCCGCTGAAAGATTCCCCGCAACTCCGCTTAGTGTATGAATCATCCGTTTAGCTGTAGAGTAATCCTCCGTTCGTATCGTTTCCTGAAGTTGATCAACAAAACTTACATATTCCCACGCAAACGTTTTAAGCATATGGTGATAAATTGGTATTTTCCCATCCAGTCGCTCCATAGCTTTGGGAATATCTAGGTAGGGTAGTGGGACATATTCGCTTAGCATATCTTTCAGTACTTTAGGATCAATTGGCTTAGTAAGCACACCTTTCATCCCTACGCGATAGCAATTGTTGTGCTCCTCTTTGACGACGCTTGCTGTCATCGCCACGATGGGTAGGCTTTTATACCGTTTATCCTGGCGAACAAGCAAAGTCGCCTCACAACCATCCATCTCTGGCATATGAACGTCCATTAAGATGAGATCCCATCTTGTTCCATCCAGATTTTTCAATACTTCATGCCCATTTCTAGCAATCGTGACCGAAAATCCATGGTCTTGTAACAATTCCACTGCTACTTGTTGATTAATCTCATGATCCTCTGCTAAGAGTATCTTTCCTTTATAACCGCTGATAAGAAAATCATCCTTGTGCACAAGCTGGTTAGTTACAAAACACGACTCTTTTTTTTGCTCAAAAGCCGCTTGAAGAGACCTAAATAAATCAATTCGATTGATCGGTTTTATCAGGACCGCATTAGGCTGTACTGCCTTTTCAATCCTCGCTAATTCATCCCTTCCGTATTCTGTCGTCATTGCAATAGTTATACTATTGCTCCCCCGCATAAGTGCTGCCAGACGACTTAAAGTCTCTACTCCATACATATCCTCCGCTTCCATATCGAGAAAGATAAAGCTATATGTAATTTCTCCCGCTTGCTGCTCCAAGTGATGGATTGCCTCCTGCCAACCAGTCAAGCATGTCGGAGATAAGTCCAAGGATTTCACTATATTAGCTAGATTATTCCGCATCCTCTCATGATCCTCTACGATCAAGACTGGCAGATCCCCATATCCTTGATTCAGATAGAGGTTATTCCCTCTCTGATTTGATGATATTTCAAAAGGTAGAGTAAATGAAAAAACACTTCCCTTGCCTAATTCACTAGAAGCATCTAATCTACCACCCATCATCTTAATCAGATTTTGTGAGATCACCAGCCCAAGCCCTGTTCCCCCATACCTTCTACTCGTTGAATCATCTGCTTGTGTAAAGGGTTCATATAGAGTGAGTATCTGTTCTGCCGTCAATCCGACCCCTGTATCTTCAACAACAAAACGTAGGAACATCTCATGCTGTAGCTGATATTCCACCGTTATGCTTAGAGAAACAAATCCACGTTCCGTAAACTTGATCGCGTTGCTGCACAAATTTAGCAATACTTGCTCAAGACGATGCGGGTCCCCAATTAATTCCATGGGTATTTCAGACTCAGTCTCGATAATGATTTCCAACTGCTTTGTCCCCAAATAAATTCCTAGCATATCAGATAGCCGTCGTACAATCTCCTCGGGATAAAAGGCCACTTTCTCTATATCCAGCTTCCCTGCTTCTATCTTGGAAAAGTCCAGAATTTCATTAATTAATCGCAATAATACATGGGACGAAGTATAAATCTTCCCTTGATAGTCTTGTTGCTTAACCGTCATTTTTGTTTTTTGCATTAACTCTGACAAGCCGATAATCCCATTCATTGGAGTCCGAATCTCATGGCTCATCCTGGCAAGAAAATGTGTCTTTGCCTTGTTAGCCTCTTCAGCTTCTTCTTTTGCTTGTACCAGCTCCGCCTGTATCCGTCTTTGCCCATTCAACATGTAATTTAGTAATAAATACAGCAAACTTACAACAATACATACAGAAATCACATTTATGATAAGGGATAGTCTTTGAGCATTATTTAATTGTTTTAACGCTTCGCTAGTAGGCAGTGCAGTTGCAACCGACCAACCAGAGTAAGGTACAGGGGCATATCCTATGTATTCTTTGTGATCGTTAACAGTAGCAATTTGTAACCCTTTCTCGCCAGCAATCATCTCTCCGCCTATATTGCCCAGACCACCTGGTTGCTCCGAAAGTTTGTCCTTACCAACCAGCTCTTGTCTGGGGTGATACATAATTGTGCCATTCTTTGAAAGTAAAATGGTATACCCGGTTTGACCGATTGGGTAAGCTTCCATGATGCTTGGAATGTCATCCAACAATAGATCAACAGCTATAAAGCCAAGTACGACTTCGTTTTCTACGATTTTTAGAATAGCACTAGTGACAAGCCTTCCCGTTATATAATCTATGTACGGCTCTGTAAAGGTGACCTCTTCTGAACTAAGATCATCTTTAAACCATGGACGTTCCTGAGTGTTCCAGTCCGACGTTGCTACTGCACCTTCACTTCCAATTAAAGAGTTTGCTGTTTTGCTCACAACCCATACAAATTCCACATTGTTATCCAACGCCTTAATTGCATCCAATTCTGAGGATACATCTTTATAATTAGTGTTGGTACGTACGTCGCTTATTGATTGTGCCGTTTTCAAATAATTAATGATCGTACGGTTCGTACTCATTTGCCGAACCATAGCTCCTTTTTGCATAAAAAAAGCATTCATCTGATCTGCCAGAGCTTTACTTTGTAATGTTAGCTTGCTCTCAATTTCATCCTTTATTATCTTGTTTGTTTGTGACAATACAATGTTTCCCGTTAGGACAAAGGCTATAACAATCGTAATTAATATCAAATAAGTCAACTTTTTCGCATAATTTTCTTCAAAAATTTTCATGATTTACCCCTTTATTTGTGCATGCTTCAAAGTAAGAATACTATGATGTGCCAGGGAGCACTACTCTTTATTACTAAAGGTCTATTTCATTTACGGATAGACTCCTTTGTGCGGTTATTATATAGTTCAAAATTATTTTTCGTGGTTGATACTGTTCTAGATCCTGCGCAGATACAAGGTCAGTTAACTAACTATCTAAGTTCTGTCATATCGGGCTGCTTCCAGGGGTTTGGTGACGATCATCTTTTTCTTTGTAGATTATAAGGGAGCTAGCAAGACAAAACTCGGGAGCAGTACATGGAAACCGTCCGAATTAAACAATGACCAAATCATATTCAGGCTGGTTAGCTCCGTATTGGACCGATACATCAAAATCACACCATGCAAGAGATTAAGTCCAAAATTTCGCCCTACTTATGATAAGGTTCAGCTTAACGAGTTATCGGCGAAAAATGCGAAAAGGAGCTGTCGCGGTCAGCTCCTTAGTACTATGATCAATTCAATTCAATTCAGAGAGAGAGGTTGTTGTTAATTTAATCCGTCTCATTTTTTCTCCAATACGGACAGCACTCTTTGTTCGGATCAAAAATCGCGGAGTTGGTCAGTATATTCCCACAGCGCATGTTCATCAATTTCGATCTGAATCGCCTGCAGTTCCTTAACAAGCCCGGATATAAGCGGAGTTACGGCACCAAAAATCTCCTCTCGTTCCTCAGTAAAAATAAACAACTTGCGCTTGTCTAGTTTGTTGAACCCTTCGATATAGGTGGAAAAGATGTGTTCGAGCTGCAGCTGCACGTCCTGGGAGGACATATCACTTGTTTGCGCCTGAGCCGCAAACTCCCGCAGTTGCCCGCGTATCTGTTTATACAGCGAGGCAGCCTTTTTCGCTTGTGCAGGTGTAATTCCTTCTCGACCGTCCCACGCCCGAAAAGGGTTATCGAGATTATCGGCTAGCCATTCCGGCTTGCGAGGTTGGCGAATGGACAAATCCAGACCTTGCTTCGCTGCTTGTTTGTAGGCTTGCTTGATCGTCTTGGCAGCATCATCCGGCAAGCTGGTCAACCACAACGTGTTCAGCTGAGGCAACTGATGCGGATGTGGAAAATGCTCGCCTGAAAAGCCAAACATGTCCACCGTCGTGAGCATTTGAAGCTGTTCGAGCTTGTACAGCTGCTCCATACCACGGATGTAGCCTGGCTTGCCCCACATACGTAAGCTCTGTAGCGAAGGAAACCGATCGATGACGTCTCCCAGATCGATGTCATCGGCAGAGTACAGCTCCAGCACAGACAAATGCTTGAGACCCCACAAGAAACGATAGGACTTCACCGCCTCGCCATTCAATCGAAGCGTGATACCGCGCCCTTCCCGCTCGTGCTTGATATAAACATCATGCTGCAAACTTCCTTCAAACGTCATCCGATCCATGTCGTTAGGAGCAAGCAGCTCATGGATGTTTTGCGGCTTCATTGTGATTTCTGTGATGAGCGTGTGCTGCAAATCAATCCGTTCCACGGCTGTCTTGAGTTCCAGCTCCAGCTTGTAGATAAAATCATGCGTTCTTACATAGTTCTCCAGTGCAGAGCTCCAATCGAAAACAGTCAAGGATGTCAGACAAGGCAGACGATCCAATTCCGTGTAGTCGGTTAGGTCCGGGATACGGTCCAGAGAAAGCGATCGGGTGCCCCATCGCACCATGACTCCGGCAATTTCCACCTGCTGGCTGCTATCTGCCTTGCTGGCAGCTTTGAAGTTATGTCGTTTGTTCTCTGGAATGCGTTCCCACTGTAGCTGACAATACAGCCTGCTCCCACGATTCCATTCTCCGTAGCTTCTCGGCTGCTCTTCCACAAGGATCTCAAAATTTCCAATATAGGTAAACTCCGGATGAATCGGACCTGCACTAATGAGATGATCCAGATGATCACTCCAAAAATAAAAATTGATCACAAGCGGCATTACCTGTTTCAGCTGATCAATGGAAGGAAGCTCCCTCCCGGTCCAATGCAGCATCAATGCAGCATAGCTGTCTTTTTCGTCCGGTTTGTCTGCCGGCACAATATGCGTAATCTGACTTGCGACATAAGCGTTCAATTGCGGATTCCAGAATCCGAATACATCACCTGGTTGTATCGACATATGTTACTCCTTTCAGTGTTCGAATGCGGTCAATGGCAAGCTGAAGCCAACGTTCACACTCCCTGTACTTCTCCATTTCCCATAACAAGTCACCGTAACAGACCAATAGAATTTATGTATCCACTCACTTTCCGCACCCTTGGAATGCTGCAATGAAAGGATTCTCGGTTGTGCTACTTATTCGGTTGATTCTCCACCGCGCAGCGGTTTCGTTCTTTTTATTTTGAACAGTTACTTTATTTTAGTTAATTCAGTAATGTATTCAGTAATCTTTTGCTCAATTTCATCTTTACGTTCATTTAAATTTGGATACAGTCCGGTTTCGGTATTGCCAATCATGCCAAACAGTGCAATAAATCTCCACTCATTTGCACTTTTAATATCATTGTCTTGTAAATCTCTTTCGATATTTTCTTTTCTAATTACACTTTCATAAGTAAACCTTTCACGACGTTTTGCTTCTCTTGTTTTTGTATCCTCTGGTGTACCGATTTTAGTGGGCGTTAGAAAATGATTATTAATTATTTCAATTATTTTCTGTGCCTCATCAAGTTTATTCTGTTCTTTTAAAAGTCGAATTTCCAGTCCACACATAGCATGAATAAAGTCCCAAACATTGTAATTTTGATCAAAAACTACATCATGAGTAAATGAAATGCATTTTAAAGATAGCTGAGGCTCACCATGTACATAAAGCCAATAAGCAAGATGACTAAGATTTTGGATATCTGCACCGCTTTTAAAAGAGCATTTTTTTATCAATTTTTTACATAAGCTTACAACCTTTTTTTTAGGGCATTGCTCCATTATTTGTTCAAAAATTTGCGTATCCATTTTTACTTTCCTTTCAGTATATAAAATTTCGACCAAAGTCTGGAGATCGGATTCATCCTTGAGACCATGCAACCGGCCTTCGCCAGGCAGAAGCCAGCCATTGTGAACTGCGATCAAAGCAGCCATTTCACGAGCCCTAAATATATCGACCTCTTGAAGGAGAAAGAAGTACGTATTAGCATGGACGGCAAAGGGCGGGCGAAGGATAACATCGTGATTGAGCGATTCTGGCGCAGCTTGAAATACAATGAAATCTATCTCCGTGACTATAAAAGTCCGCGGGAGACCCGGCAGGTTGTGAAGGGCTACATCCATCTTCACAACCACTACTTGCCCCATCAATCGCTTCAAAACCATACACCTTCTGCTGTGTATAACAAAGAAGCCGTCCTTATCCACAAGGTCATGTGAATCCTTTCACACCTTAACTATATCAAAATAACTGTCTTGACATCGTATAGCACCATAATGTTTCAAAACTACTCATTTCTTGTTAAATAAGTTCAATAAGCTCTTTTGTCCCGATCATCTAGCTCCAGATAATATTAATCGTGTTGAACTTTGGCAAGCTAAATCTTAGATTCAACGATGTTCGACCTTAAGTAAGCAGACACTTCCGAAGGGAATCTTCAATTTCTCAATTCTAAACATTTAATTTATTATTTCTGCTAAAATGACCATTCGTATTAACTCAACTCATTTATAATATCACAATATGGAAAATAATGGACGCCTTCACGCTTTAGGATTTCCTCAACATAGGCTCGAAATTGATCCAATACATGACCCTGCAGTCGTAACCGTGCATTCATGGGAGTAGAAATCATATAGTCAATCAGAGGTTCTACTTCGGTGATTCTTAGGCTGTCCTCATAAATAAACGGTTCAACCTCACGGAAAAAGGGCGAGAGCAGCCCGCCCGCATTGTCCAGATGAAAATTCTCAATGACGCGGTCCAGTACCTCCATTCCCGGGTCATAAGATGTCCCCAGTTGCACCACCTCCTGCAGGTGCCGCAAGCTCATCGTCGTGGCGTAGAAGTGGCCGTCTTGTTTCATGACACGGTGTATTTCCTGGATAGCCCGCTGAATATTCTGCACATGGTAGAGCATATTGTTGGCGATTACTTTATCGAATTGTCCGTCATGGAAAGGAATTTCTTGCGCGTCCACCAACAAGAACTTAAATTGGGGCAAGCCTTTGAGGCGGCTCCGCGCCTCCTCCAGCATTCCTTCAGACACATCCGTTAACGTGATGCGCCAACTCTTCGGAATACGATCAGCATTGCATAGCCACAAGGAACCGTCTCCGCAGCCTAGCTCAAGCAAATGAACATCCGGCTCCTGCCCAAGCTGATCGAATACCCATTTGTGCCATCCGTGTGGATTGGTACAGAATCGGTCATAGAGGTGTATTCTGGATTGTAACCGAGATGCATTCCGATACTGTTCCCCCCACTTCTGCTCCGTCTGTACGGCCTGAATAATGTCCGCCAGATGGTTCCATCCCCCCTCGCCTAACCCGTCGGCGTCCTCCAACACCCCTCGGATCACCTTCACGACATTCTCGGTATGGAGCATCTTCTGCCGCACCACATCCAACTGAGCAAGAAGCGAGTTCCGAATCTTCCAACCTAAACCGGCCTCCGCAGCCAGAAGATCCCCGATCTCATCCAGTGACAACCCCACATACTTCAGCGTCTGAATTTGCTGCAGCCGTCTTAGGTCATCCACTCCGTACCTTCGAACAGCTCCTGTATGCTCTTTGTCTGGAGTCAATAGTCCTATCTGGTCGTAATACCTCAAGGTTCGAAGCGTTAATCCCGTCAACTTAGACAACTGTCCAGTCGTGAAATATGTAGTTTCCTTCATGTTTACTCCCCCCTCCCGTTTACAACTAGTAACGTTAAACCTAGTATATCTGGTTACGTTACCTGCAAGAGATTTATGTGAAACAAGAAAGACCCATCTCCTAGGAGAGTGGGCTTCGAAATAAGGCATCCTTTATGGTTAGATACTTCGCCCTACTTATGATACGGTTCCCCGCGCTGGCTGAAGCGGCAAGTTTTGCAGAAGAACGAATTCGCGGGTCTTTGTCTCAGCTTCTTAGCAATAGTCTACTAAAGACTTGTCTAACACCCTAACTCTAACGATCCACCCGAATCACCGAGCGGATCGCTCTCATAGACCCTTATGAGGTACGCTTCAAATGGTATGTGCTTTTTTTCGGAGGTACCATTTTCATCACATGTTTGCTCTTTTTTTTGACCAGCTGCAGTTTCTTCTTTCTCATTTGTAGTGCTTTTTTCTTCTTTACATGTAGACGCTTGATCAGTTTTAACCGCTTTATTGAACGGTATTTGGCGCGGATCATTCTTTTCTTTCTCAGTCTCAATTTCAGTCTACGTCTTATCCGTAACCGTAACGATCTGCGGCGTTTCCATCTGTGCGGCTTTACGGGAATGTTCTCCGGGGCCGGGGCTACCACTTCAGGGACCGGGTTTTCCGGTAGCTGTATTGCTACAGGCTGAATTTCTGGAGCGGGCGGCTCAGGCGCGATGTTGGCCTGCTCCGGCTCGTAAACCGGCTCTGATGAAAGTTCTCTAGCCCACGGGGTCATGGCAAGGAATTTAGCGTATAGCGGTGCTGAGGGTGAATCGTTATCCCACCATTTGTTGTCCCCGGCGAAGTGAACAATTTTGTTCTCTAACTCGAGTTCAGCATGCGCGAACGTATTAAAGCGCTGATCCATTTGCAAATAGTTGGAGCTATAAACAGAATTCAGAACATCCTGATCAGGCATGGTCATCGTTGGATAGCTACGCAAGAAATGGAGCATTTCTTCATACCAGGTCTGTTTATTGCGGATATTGTCCAGATGAAACAGAATCACGCCTGAGTTAAAATACAGCTCTGCACTAAGGCCAAGTGAAGTAAAGTACTCCAGCAAATTTTGGCCTTGATCCAGCACTGCGCCCAAATACCGTTCTCCCAGGTCGATGCTCCACAATTCGTTAATATCCATATTGACCAAAATGTCGCAGTCCATATAAATAATCCTGTCGGTCTGAATAAATAGCGGAAGCAACAAACGGTACATACTAGCTATTGTCCAATAGTCGATCTTGTGCACGCCGGCAGCAACTTCATGCATATCCCCAGGAACTGTAACATGATAAAAAAAGATGTTGTGATGAAATAGATCCACCAACTGGCTGAGTTTACCCTTGTTTTCTTCACCTAAGGAATCATCATGCACAATGTGCACATTAATTGTTTGCTGGGTATTGGAAAAAATTGATGCCAGAACAACACCCGCATGCTCCGTGTAGCTCCCGTCTTTATCGTTGATCGTCAAAACCAACTCAATCATTTTCAAGGATCACCTACCCTTAAAAGTATTTTTGCATAGCCGCCTTATGCATTAGACTACTCTAAGTGTATGTGATTACCCCAGTGAATGGATTGGACTAATCCCCGGTACGGATCCGATTTAATTGTGAATCGTTCTGCCAGTCAGGACAGATTCTTGTAACCGTTGCACGATCTCCCAGGATATGACGGGCAGGCTGCTCCTGAATTTCTTGTTCAACCAGATGAACATCTGATCCAAAAACACTCCCCTCCGCATGAACATGGGACAACCACACCTGATCCGTCAAAATGCTATTGGTTAGAATGCAATGTTCGACGACGCTATTCGGACCAATATACACATGAGGTCCAATGATACTGTTCTTTACACGGGCGGTCGGATCGACCCTAACCGGAGGGATCCACTGAACCGAGGTGTTATTGCAGGACGGCATCACGACGTTCTTTGGATCATGGTCCATCTGGTACCGATTCGCCTCAAGCCAGCGTTCATGGGTTCCAATATCAAAAAAGGGTGCAGTCGCTATGCTGTACGCAACATGCCCGCCTTCTGAAATTACCCCTTGAATGGCATCCGTTAGCTCGTATTCACCCCGGGGTGAAGGCGTAAGTTTCTCAATGGCCGGCCAGATGGCTGCAGTCAAAGCATACACGCCGACAATAGCCAAATTCGATTTCGGGTCACGGGGTTTCTCTTCCAAATTGACGATCTTCCCCTCTTCAATCACGGCAATACCGAATTGACGGGGCTCATTGACCCGCTGAAGCAGTATCGAAGCTGCAGATTGATCTGCATCCAGTGATCGGATCAATGGCTCTAGATCACCTTCATACAAATTATCGCCAAGCATCAATAAAAAAGAGGAATCCTCCACAAAAGGCTGCGCGCTTTTGACCGCATCCGCCAGTCCCTTAGCTTCTTTTTGCAGCAGAAAGGTTAAAGTGGCCTTCCACCGCTCCCCATCCCCAATCATTTCCTGGATCTCTCCTTGCGAAGGGTTCACTACGATTCCAATATCGGTAATTCCGGCCGCAACGAGTTTGTTAATGATTGAGACAAGAATATACTCCCCGTTAACAGGCAGCATGCACTTTGGTTTGGTATAAGTCGAAGGCTGCAGTCTCGTCCCCCGGCCGGCGCACAAGATTAGTCCTTTCATAAACGTCCCCCCTACTCATTAAATTTGCAAACTGCGAGACTTGTTGCAAATAGCTATTATATACTTTATGCACAAGCTATTGAGAGAGCTTGGGTATATATTAAGCAGCAATAACCTATTAAACTATGATCCGGAAGGCATATATTCGTCATCCACTTTTTCTGATCATTAGATTAAAATACAAATGACCCGTAGGAGGGTCACTTTTTTAAAGTTTCCATCTTACGAGTCACGGTTTAGTTCAAAGCCTGCCGGGTTCTTTTTTATTCAGCTCATGCAACCGGTCATTGGAATGCTACGGTTAAAGTACATCTGCGATCAGATTGGTCATCATCTCTCTGCAAATTAGTCGCCAGCTTGGGTGGAAAGGTGTAGTTCCCTATACTTCGCTGGAGTAATTCCCCTCTTTCTTGCGAAAGGTAGCTACAAAGTGGCTAACATCATTGTAGCCTGCTAATAACGATGCTTCTCTAATCGCCACCACTGAGTGACAGTTTTGTTTGCAGCACTTATCATCTACAACTACAAAAAAGAATGGAGCGCTCCCTTGAGGGCCCACCCCTAAAAAAACTTGCCCCTACTTATGATACGGTTCACCGTATCATCTACAAAGCGAAATCAAAGAGGCTAACCTAAAAGATAACTAAACACATAATGGATCTGTTATTCACCTAAAAAAACAACAAAAGACCGATCCGTTATGTCATTAAGAATGACATAACAGATCGATCTGAACTAACACCTTATCGTATGCATCGGCTATTTCTAACTTTTATTTCGCTTGCATAAATCATTAAGAACTGACTGTATCTGGCCAGCGTAATGCATATGGATCTTTACTCTTGCAAGTTAATGGGCTAGTAAATAGACAAACGAATTACCCATCATCTTTTAATGCTATCTCGTGCTAGTGATTCGTCTTCATTGAGTTAATTAAACAATAAGGATTATCTATTAAGTGCTCAGAAACTACGTCCACAAAATCAGAAAATGCACATTGTGATACATACCCATTACCCATCGGTACCTTATAAAATTGATTTCGTTCCGTTAACCAGGTCTCTATAGGTTCTAAATTTAAACGAGGATCGAGTTCTAGATCGCGTGCAAAGAATTTATATGTACGCTTCATTTCCTCTCCATTATCAACATAGTTACCGCTGACAATTTTCCATTGTCGATATGGGACTTCTAAACGTTCCTCAACGTAATGAACTAGAGAGGCCGCCTGAATTGGTGCTCCAAGCAAGAGTACTTTTGCGCCAAGACCCAGCATTAGACCAAAAGCACCATTCGCATCAAATGAGGAACTAGTATCTGGAGTAGTAATCGTCTCAGCAAGTCGTCCAACCGCCGCGATTGACTGAAGTGGATGACAGCTTCGAAGGCCTTCAGGCAGTAGACGTACAACCTCTGAGAACACTCCCATTCCTTCGGATGAAGTTTGCTGACGATTATACGTCAATCCTTGTATAAATCCAAAGTTAAAAGTCGGGACTACAATTGTCCCTTCGCTCCCTAGATAGTCAAGTAACAGACGTAATAACTGGGCTGGTATCTCCTGAGGCTGACAGCCTTCCATCCTACCCAATTGAAACAAGGAGCTATGGACAAACACCATATCTCCGGAGTACACATTAGCTGCTTGTAAGGCTTGCAGAAAATCCTCATTCGTAAACTTTTTCATTTGGAAGCTCCCATTATAAACTTACGCATTTGGCATACCTCATATTCATAACCATTCTTGTTCCAGAAGTCACGTCCATTTTCATTTTGATAAAGTACCTGTAGCTCAATTGAATCTACCTGTTGCGCAACAAACCACTCCTCGACTCTACTTACGAGCTCACTCCCTATACCGTGTTTGCGCATATCCGAGTTCACAAAAACATGTGAAATAATACCGACTTTTTTTCCTCCTAAATAGTTAGGAAGCACTTTGATCGTCCCTTGTGCGAAACCAATTGAATCCTTCCCATTATGAGCTACCCAAACAACGCCAAACTTACCCAGCATTGGCAATATTGATTTTGACCACATTTTCTCACCACCGGGCACTAATGGGAGTAGCAGTCCGTTCTCATTCATATAAGCGTACATACGAACAAACAAATTTTCAGTTTGTTCTATTAATGGACCTGTAGCTAAAAGCTCAAGGTATTGAATGTTCTCCATGTGGCTAAAACCCCTTAATGCATTTGATAAATCCTGCAAGTTTTGTATACTGCTCAGGATCAGAATGCTCAAAGTCCATTTCCACTTCGAAGTTTTGCTCTACTTGAGCGACTAACTCTATAAAACCAATGGAGTCAATAACACCAGGTAGTAGTTGAAACGAGTCGGTAAAATCCCCACGTGTAATCCCGAAAAGTTCTAGTCTATCTTGTAAAATATTATATATATAATTTTCAACTTCTTCGTATTTTACGGTCATCATAATACCTCCAATTGTTTAATCAACTGTTTGCGATCAATTTTCCCATTTGCATTTAGTGGGAGCTCTTCAACAAAAAACAACTTCCTAGGTATCATATATTCAGGCAATTTTTTATGGCAATAGTTAAGTATTTCTAAGTAATTTGCTTCTTCTTCCTTTGGTAAAAAGGCATATACTCCCTCAGCCTTGTTATTATCTAACAGTAATGGAACCACAACCGCAAATGTGGCTCCAGTTGTAAGAAGAACATGCTCGATTTCCTGAATTTCTACACGGTAGCCCAATATTTGAAGTTGATTATCTTTACGCCCTAAGTAATATAGATTGTTCGATTCGTCACGCATCACAATGTCGCCAGTTCTATACCAAACTTTTTTGTTTTCATTAGGAAACGTTATATATGCTTGCTTAGTCTTCTCATCGTCGTTAAGGTATCCTCTAGTCACTTGCGTTCCAGATAAAAGTAATTCGCCTGCATTACCAACTAGCATTTCGCGAAGGTCCTCACCAATTATTCTCCACTCCTGTGTTGGAAAAACACGTCCAATAGGTACTAATCCTTGTACACATTCACTAGGAGAGTACCCCAAATCCCAATGATATTGTGATATTGCAATAGTTGCCTCAGTAGGACCATATAAATTTACTACAATCGAGTGGTTTGCTGCTTCCTGCCAAACCTCGGCAACACCTTGAGGAAGGGCTTCACCGCAAAAGAAACTATAACGAAGAGTTGGAAACACATTACCTTTAAGCAACCTTAGTTTTTGCATGAATATAGGGACTGATGGGACTGAGAACCAAACTGTCAGCTCCTGGTCCTTGATGAACTTTGCAGGTGACATTACCGCTTGTTCTGGAACTGTATGTAGACAGGCTCCACTCTCCCAACAAACGAACATATCATGTACACTGAGGTCGAAAGTCATGTCAAACATTTGAGAGAAGCGGTCAGTTTCATTGAAATGATACGATTTAATAAACTGCTGCAAATAGGAAGTTACATTACGGTGGCTAACTGGCACACCTTTTGGATTTCCCGTACTCCCTGAAGTGAACAACAGATAGGCTACCTTCTCAGGCTGGCATGATAACGGGCTCCACAACTCATTGCCTTCCTGCAAATTCTCTTTACCGAAGAATCGATGGTTGCAGTCTAACACATCAATTGGGATCTCTTTATGATCCATGAAGGGTACAATGATGTTAAGACGACGATTTACAAAGGGTATCAATTTCAAAAGGAGTTCAAATGCCTCAACTCCCACAATAATAGTCGTCACTTTTGAAGCTTCCAACATATAAAGTGTTCGCTCCAGAGGAAATTTAGGATTAAGCGGCACATAGCCACGTCCTGAGGTCAATATTCCCAAAATCCCTGAATAAGCAGTTAGGCTGCGTGCAGCAAACAAGGCCGCCATTTCTTGCTCTTCCCCCGCTTCAACCTTTTCTATTAATTGTGCCAGTTGTATTGCTTTGTCACCAAGTTGAGTATATGTGTAAACCTGATCTTGCACAACTAAAGCAGGCCTGTCATGAAAGCGTTCAGCTGATCTCCAAAAGCCAGCTCCTAACCAATCCTCTTTGGCACCTACACATGATATGTTTTGATTCATTGAATTGTCCTTTCTCGTACAAAAATTACGCACCGATAAAATCTACAATTGTAGGAGAATTAAGGTATCTTTAATAGGACTTAATCATCACTTGATAACAAATCATTCTCATATAGATTATCGACAATCTTGTAGAGCTCTTTTATTTTTACTTGAATAATATTACTTATTTGAATTAAATCCCGTTCCCCATCTGCATAAGCAATAAAGTTCATCATATCCCGAACTATTTTACCTGTTTCTTTAGTACTGAGGGTTGGATATAATCCCCTCTTTCCTAATTGAGGCTCCCCAAAACATTTAATTTTATATTTTGTGTTCTTTTCAATTAATTCAATGCATTCCTTATAGATTTCAAAACTTCCCTGTAAACCTTTCGCCGTAACAAGCTCCATATTATCTAATGACGTATGATATTCAGGGTACTCTCCAAATTTTGACCTCATAATGCTCGCTACAGGTAGATCTATGCCTGGACTGCAATATTGCCTTTCATCACTTCCACGTTCGAGATACGAATAGCTTATAAATTCCGGTTGAGACGATTTTAAAATATTTAATGCAACTCGATCCGCTAATGTATTTCCATTTCGTGAACAAAGATACGAATAGGCTCGTTCATCACCGACACACGAAATATTATATCCAGCAATAATATTTGCCTTCATAATTTCCATATTTCTACTTAGATAAGCTATGGATCCTATAGTTTCAGGGATAAAAATAATCCGATAAGTATATTTTCTGTTAGCACTCAAGATCCACTTGGCTAGTGATGTTGTAACAACAGGCCCCGATAACTCATTATTAGCCATAGATGGATGGCATACATATGTAGATAAGAATACCTCTTTTTCGCACTTTCCAGGAATAATTAACTCACCATAAGTTAGATTCCCTTCCTTCAATTCACTATCAATGTATACTCGGTATGTTTCATCCTTAAGTTGTTTTCTTTGGTTATAGGTTATACAAAATCCCCAACGTTCCTTATAATATGAAGTTATGTATGGTATTGCATCTGGTTGCTCTTCCAGTGAATATAAATGCTTTTGCAGTTCCTCCAGAGTGAGCTCCTTATTTACAGGGATGGAATAACTAACCAAATGTAAATTATTTTCTTGGAAATCAACTACTTTATTCCCGTTTTTATCCATTATATAGGCGTCTCTAACATTCCACTCCTTGGGAATCTCCCAATCAAATACTTTTGTTCCGGAAGGGATTTCATGAATGGT
This sequence comes from Paenibacillus sp. FSL K6-0276, assembly GCF_037977235.1. NCBI lineage: Bacteria > Bacillati > Bacillota > Bacilli > Caryophanales > Paenibacillaceae > Paenibacillus > Paenibacillus sp. FSL K6-0276. The sequence continues at coordinate 6,040,244 of NZ_CP150276.1, forward strand.
CAAAGGGATTTCTTCTTGAATTATTCTCAATGTTTCCCTAACGCCATTTCCAGTAATACTACGGCAGATTGGATATAATTTTTCCATCAACTTATACATGGATAGCCCTTCATTGCTGTTAAAATGTTCACTAGTTTTCACATTTATATCTCCTTTTCATTGTATTGCCTCAATACATATAGAAGTTGTCGATCTTTGAGATATAGAGTTCGTTATTCATATATTGTTATTACATTTACATGAATAATCCTCTATCACAATTTATCGATTTATTTCTATTATATAGTATAATCAACAGATTTCTATTTCCCGTAAATTAAAGATAATAGTTCTCTACCATTAAAGAAAGAGTTAGCATATTCTTTCCGAGAAACATTTTGGATAAGAACCATATAACACAGTCCGTATTTAATACTTTTCTACCCACATTAACGAATAAAACTTGATCCTACTTATGATACAATTCAGCTTTACGATTCTATTGGATAAAGGCAAACCGAGAAGACTTGGTGTAATTCTCGTTGGTTCAAGCCCATACTGCTCAGCCGAAAAACATCTCGGTATTTGTCACTTCGGAGCCCTCATTGGGCGGCACTTATGGATTAACTGCATTTGAATATGCACATTATCCAGGGTGACCCATCTGGCAATTTCAAAGCGGAGATGCCAGCGATGATATGTCGTATATTGCAAGGGCTGAACTTTATTTAGCTATAAAGCCAACCATCTGAGTCTATTTAGTGAAATGCTTCAACTTTGACAGACTTAATCAAAATTAGAGGCAGCATATTTATCGGTGGAATGCTCTATTTGCCATTCGTTCAGGATCCGCCCTTAGGCAATCTCCGCCATCGCCCGCTCCGTAGCCTACGCCATCGAGTAGACGGATGGTGTGAATGTAACCGAGCTTGTTATCAGACCAGCTTCGCAGCTTATTTAAGCGTCAGTTTAAACAACTCATCCATTACCAGTCCACAGGTGAAATAACACCTCAGTCTGATTCCACTCGGTCATTTGGTTTTTTATGAATAAAATTTCGCCTTACTTATGATACGGCTCACCGTAACATCTATAGGGCGAAATGAAGGACACCCCAACGGGTGTCCTTCACAATTAACATATTACAAAAAACAACTTCATGTGTAAGCGCTCGCAGCTAAATTTTAGTGCATTGAGAATTGTCCAAACCATTACATTAATTAGGATTCAGTTGTCCCCACTTTTCTTCGTAATAGCCTCATAAATTACAATGACTCAATCGAAGTACCCTCTGCTTTGATTTCATCTACAGCCTCAACGATAATTGCCTTAATCTCGTCCAATAAGTCACCAGAAGCAGTATCATACGAAATCCTAGGTTGAGGAATTACTTTTTCAAAAATGCTCCTACATTCGCTCACTCTTTGGAATGTAGATCCAGCCCCTCTAAAGTTATACGCCATAATCCATTGTGTATGGTTATCAATTTTCATCCGCTTGTAAATTAGCTCATCAATCTTATCTGAAATCAGACTAGACAACTTTTGCACAATTCTTGTTTTATCTTGATCAGGAATGGTGGCTGACCATGCTTTCGGAGTGTAAAGAAATTCATTTACCCTTTGCATTAAATAGCTAGCCAAGTCATCTGCTGGCTTCAAATCATTGTACTCGGCCAGTTTGGGCCAGTTCGCTAGGCGATTAGATAAGGCTTTAATACGCATCCAATGCTGTTTTGGAAATAAGGAAGCTCTCAGCCCGAAAAGCCCAAGCCACTTCTGCATAAAGAGCTCCTCTGTCTCGCTTATAACAAGAACTAGCCTTCCAAACTCATATTCGGGGAAGGAGTTATCCCCATTTGTGGAGTGTAGCTGTGTTTTACTCGATTTACTTTCCAAAGCTTCAATAAATCGATTCATTTCAGTGACAAGCTCTTCAGGTGGACTTTGAAGTTCGTTTGCATTAGGAAAGAAAAATGTTAGATCGGCAAGATGATCTCTCAATTGACGGATCATGCCTGAGTTTAAATTATAAGCTTCCTGCATAGCCTCAATGGCCCCGGTTTGAATACCCATCACATGATCAATTCGGTCTTCATCGTCAACCATGTTGGAACCTTGAACTTGATCAAATCGAGTATACGTAACCATTAATTTGTCCAACTGCCCTCGAGATACAGCCTCTCGCAGAATAACTTTTGGAATATCAAGCATTGGTTGAGTTGCGTTATCTACAAGTATGATTGCGTCAGACTCCTTGAATCGGGCAGTAACATCCATTGGGATACTCGTAGTAATGTTTGAGTCATGACCGATTCCCTCCCCGTCGATTAGCACCATTCGTGGAGAACTATCGTCCTCCCACCAACTTGGCTTAAACGGCCCTTGGAGACGGACCCCATTTACAATAGGTGCAAGTAATTGGCCAAATCTCCTTCCTTCGTTTCCTGCAAACCATCTCATTGTCTTTAGTATTTGCGCTTTATCCTCTGATTCGTGATACCAATATTCAGGCCAGCCTCGTGTATCCCGATACAATGAGCCACGGTCAATAACATCAAAGCGTTTTTTAATTAATACTAAGATGTGCTGTACCACATCATTAAAACGCTCTGTGTCCTCTCGAACCCAAACATCATAAAGAAGGTCAATAACCTCATCAATATCATCCCCTTCTGGGGGACATTGAGCCTTTGCCTCCTCCGCCAAAGACCGAACTTCATTAATTATATAGTCAAGATCCGCCTGTAACTCTTGTTGATCAGGATATGGAATCTCCTCCGACTGAGCAGAATCTTTTATATGAATACGGTTTGTTGTGCGAAATTGCCCCAAGAAGTAACTTAGCCGAAATCGTTGCTCAGGGTGAGATAATAGAGCTTTTGCTATAGTTTTTTCATTTTCTCCTAAAACGGCCCTTCTGAAAGCTTCCCATACACATTCTTCAATTAGTTTTATTGTTTGAGCTTGTGAATTAAATGTTACAACACCATACCATTTTCCCTCAGAGAATACGTACTCGGTATGGCAGGTTGTTGTTCGACTTGCAGAAATTGCTGGGAAACTGATCTCATCTGGTTCAGTACCTATCAACTGACGTATAACCGTTGTCTTTCCGGCCCCAGTAGTTCCAAGAAGCATAACTCGAGAGTAACCATCTTTGTGGTCAGGTAGTCTAATTTTCTTTTCCCTTAGATCCCATGGATCAAGTGTAAGTTCCTCTTCCATTTGACCGTAAAAAATATCAACTGACTTAGGGCTGAAATCTTTGGCCGCTCTCTTTTGCTCGCTTAGTGACCAATACGATTGATCAACCAATATCTGGTTTAGGTCATTTACAACAGCCTGAGACTCTTCTTCATTAACTCCGAGTCCCCGTCTGATCTTCCTTCCTTGTTTCCCTTCCCTGTCCTTCAGAACAGGATGTCTAAACTCAACTGCCCAGCTGTTCACTCCACTTTTTGTCAACCTTGCCGAATATGTAACCATCCGCAACCCTCCAATGTTCCTCACTGTTCCTCACTGTTCCTGTCTTTATTATAGGAACAACCAGGAACATTGTAAAGGGTTATTTTTCCTCTTTTGCTTTTGTTATTTCCTTCATGTCTCAGATTGAACTTACTGGCCACACCCTCACCCTCCAAGCAGAGGCAACTTTCCGCGCCCTATGAGCGGTTAAGGTAAAGATTTTGCATGTAAGGTAGAACAGCTATGGATAATTTAACCACATTTGGTCTAACAAAGAAATATAAATAGCTAGACTTGGTGTTTTGAGGGTGTATCCCTTCGTTAGGGTTACTGCACTTCTATCCACATCAACCGAGCATAACTTTTGTAATTAATAATCGCTACACTTCAGCGGTTTTTTAGCCATTCTAGAGCAAAAGAAAAAAAGGTACCTCTTAAGGTACCTTTAGTGAGCCTGTTGAACAACCTCAATCATTTTAGAGAACTTTACTTATTTCGGCAAATTGAAAGTTACCTTATGAGTATTTATTTCCTCTGCCAGATCCTGTATACACGCTTCTAAATATGTATAGTCATCACCATACTCAAAAATATTTATATTATAGCAGTCTTTCCAGTGTCTTTGTACTTCTTGATTAATACCTTTCGGCATGAAAACATAATGAGGATTACTTTCTACTTTTGTTCTATTAGCAATTTCCAATAAAAGATTTATATCTGGGTCATTTAAACTATACCCTAAAAATACTATCGTATTAGTTAAAAATAGTGATTGAAGTATAGAATAAAATTCTGGATGTTTCCTTCTCGCCTCAAAAAACTCATTTTCTGTGAAAATAATGTTGTTTACATCATCGATTGTTCCATGAGCTTTAATAATTAAATTCTGTGAAGATCTCATATTAGAAACTATCTTACTAATCTGGTCAAAATAATTTACAACTGTATATCCATGAGTTCCACATGACGTTTCATAAATTTTGTCAAAGTTTGTTGTGATTACTATTTTGCAATTTATATCTTTGATGTATTCATGTATTTGACTTGGAGCAAAATGAGGTTCATCAAAATTTTTGTTTAAATAATCAGCATAACGTCCCGAATCACAATGATTTTTTATTGCCTGTAATGCCTTAAGATAATCGTTTTGAGATATCATATCATCTATATAACTTAATGCTGGATTGAGCGGATTTAATAAACCCTTAACTCCGTCAATAAACCTTCCCCATGTTAAGGGGCTTGATATTGCAGCTTGTGGATTTTGGCTCTTAGAATTTGCAGAAATTCCTGATCCAATAAAAAATATTGATCTTTTATTAGCAATTTCCCTTACTAAGTTCGGTGGAAAATCAATCATAATAAATCCCCCATGTTAGCAGAAATTTTTTCACAAATTCCCTTGAGAGCTTCTTCATAACTAACAACATGCCCATATTGCAAACCGCTAATTCCGTCTGCTGCCTTCAAGCCAAAAATAGGTGTGTTGCTGGATTGAGCTAAAGGCACTAAGCTATAGAGGTACGGAACATCGCCCAAATTCAACTTATCAATATCTAATTTATCAGGAATCAACTCTTGTAAATTATTTTCAATAATAGATGGAATTTCTTTTATTATTGCATCATAAGACTTGATTGGCCTGCGTCCATTTTTAAATGACTTAGTAACATATTGTTGAACAGAATATCCTATTAGACTGCTTACTTTTTCTACATTCAAATTTATATTAAACTCTTCATATGGTGTTCCCCTTCTCTGCATTAAGGTAACGCCATTTGAATAGTCCTCTTTCCATCCCCTTATCCATTTGGATATATTCTTAACAGCCATTAAGCTAAAGATATCTGACCCCATGGGAGTTACTATATAATCTGAATTGAGCAGTACACTTCTATTTAGAGCTCCTAAAGAAGGTCCAACATCAATAAAAGCAATATCATATGTATCTTCGAAATGATTCAATATACTATTTAACCAATTAGTTTTACGAAAACCTTCTATTGAACCAGATATACTTTTATTCCATGCATCACTAAGAATATCCTCAACAATCGATATATTAGGATCTCCTGGTATTAAATCTACTCCAAAACGATTTTTATCTCCTGTAGCAGGTTTTAAAAGAGCTGTGTTAATTTCTGGTGTCCCTTGAACAAGTGGTGTTAAGTAATCATGTAATGTTTTAATCTCTTTTTTATCCTCACTATACAGTAAATCCCATTCATCTTCCGGAATTATCATTTGTGTTGTATTTGCTTGAGGGTCTACATCTATAACTAATACCCTTTTCTTCATTTGTAGTGAAAAATATGCAGCAATATTAACTCCAAGAGTTGTTTTACCCACGCCACCTTTATTATTGAAAAAGGTTATTACCTTCAAAAATAACACCTCCATTTAATATTGATTACTTTTCAATTATAAACAATATGATTAGAAAAAAATCATACTATTTTGCTTTGTTATTTTCATAGAACACTTCCTATAATAAAGCCCGTCCATCTGTTCCCTTGCTAATTCTGCAAGCCGGATCATTCGTCAATCCATGGTGCTCTATCTCAATTACGTACAAATAGCCTTCGCTGATATCATAATTAGCCATTCGCCACACATCAAAATACGGTGCGAGTTCCCTAAAATTACCAACTCTATCAGTCAAGTAATCATACATTTCTCTCGACGGAAGTATTAATACCCCACCCAGTAATTGTTTGCGTAATATACCAGTTACCATCTTATTAATAGCCCTATGTGAGGAACTGATATTCCCAGTCTCCCATTCGACGGCAAAAAATTTATTATCAATAGGATAAACAGCGTCAATAGGCCCTGGCTTCGTATTGGTTACTCCAACATCTACACGATGTTCCAGTAACCAGTTAAACCGCAATAAATCTACCAAGAAAGTATCTTTAATCGGCTTAACTCCATTTCCTTTTTTCTCATTGTAAAGGAGGAATTGATCCGAACCTGCTGGGTGCTCCATTTGACCGATAGAAGACACAATCTGTAGCATGAGTTCTTCGATCTTTGTTGAGTTGGGTCCGCCCTTTTCGATTATTGGCACTATCTGTTTAACTATCATATTATCCCTCCATTTATGTGATCCGCATGTTTATTATTACCATCTGGATTACATAATACTCCAATGCTCAGATACTGTCAATGACTTGTCTTATAAAAATTGTTACAATAGAAACTATGGAGGGTTACAATGAATATCAACAACTTTTACAATACTCTTAATGTTACTAATGATACCGATCTCAAGGAATTTGCTAAGAAATCCGGAGTGAACTTCAGAAAGCTAAAATATTATGCTGAAGAAATGATTTATCCTAATAGAAGCGATATTGATAAGATTTTGGCTGTAACCGGCTTAAGTGAAATAGAACTTCAACTTAGGCTTGGCCATATTAATAGCGATCTCATGAAGCTCTTGTCTTCACACTCATCACAGATACTAGATATTCTGAAAGTGGATGAACAAGGGAAGCCAGAGAAACCGATTTTAAAATTTAACCCTATTTTTCAAACAGAGCTAGGGAAGCTATATCAAGAAGACTGCATTCCGCTCATCAGGTCACTCCCTCGTGAATCTGTAGATCTAGTCTTTGCAGATCCACCATTCAATTTAAATAAGAGTTATGAATCCGGAATGAATGATAAGCTCACCAAAGCAGAATACCTACAATGGACTGAAGAATGGGTACTAGGTTGCGTTGATTTGTTGAAAGAAGGTGGATCTTTATTTATATGGAATCTTCCTGTCTGGGGTACGCATATTTCCGAAATCTTAAACAAGCATCTTACTTTCAGGCACTGGATAGCTGCCGACATAAAATATAGATTGCCTATTCAAAATCGTTTATATCCTGCTCACTATTCATTGCTTTATTATACAAAGGGTGAAAAACCGAATACCTTTAATGGAGAGCGACTCCCACTTGAAGTATGTAGGCATTGTGGAGGGGACATTCGAGACTATGGAGGATATAAAGATAAGTTAAATCCACTAGGTATTAATTTGAGTGACATTTGGTACGATCTGTCGCCAGTTAGGCATAGTAAATATAAGACTCGTACAAGTAATGAATTGCCATTGAAATTATTGGAAAGAGTAATATCAATGGCCTCAAATGAAGGGGATACCGTATTCGACCCTTTCGGAGGAAGTGGAACCACATTTATTGTAAGTGAAATTCTTAAGCGGAAGTGGATCGGGTCAGAGCTCGGACCAGTGGATACTATCCAAGAGCGATTTAGAGATATCGAATTTCATGAAAAGGTAATTAAAGATATTCAAGAAGGTAAAAATAAACTTTTCACAGACGAAGTAAGAAAGATACGCATTAAAAATAATAAATGGTTACCGGAAACATTGAAGAACTCGCCTAATGGTAACTCGAAACGATCGGCCTCAGTTAAACAAATAGAGATCTTCCCAAAATTATAAATAAGAAAGGTCTCTGGATTATAACCCAGAGACCTTTCTTATCTTACTTCTTTTTGTCAGCTTCTTTTCTAATAGTTCCTATTAGTTTATCACTTCTAGTGTCACGTCCATCAGCATTTCTGATAGTACCTGGGGGTAAACCTGTCTTTTTTTCAAATGCCCCAACTGTACTGTCGCTTCGCGTTTTTCTCGTCATTTACTCACTCCTCAATTAAATATTTATTGGTTATTTCTCCAAAAATCAAGCATTCTATAAAAACAGAAGCTTAACTATTTTCGGTAATATATCACACACAAATATATTAATTCAGTAAAAAAATGTACTGTCTTAAAGATTTTGTCACCTTATAATGGAAATATAATCTAAAAATACAAATTTGTCAAAACCAATCTACTTAATTCATATTTCATCCTTTATTGTTGAACTCTCTGTAAACTTATCTACCGCATAGGTTCTGATTAACTTAATGACTTGCTTATCCTTAATAGCCACCAGTGTTGTTGCTTTGTTGGCAAAGTCTTTAATCGAAGCACCGAGCAAATAACAATCATTGTCGGCAAATATATACCGATCATGAAAATCCTTGGCCTTGTACCACTCAAAGTTGCCTCTCTGGGCTTTGAACTTTTCTACTGCAACAGGAGCATCGCCTTGCATTTTGGAGGTCAAAAGCTTTATTCGAACATCTAGATTTACAGTTTCCAACATTAGAAACAAAGTAGAGTCAACATAGTTGTCGACTATAAATAACTCTTTTCTGACATTTGCAAATATGTTCTTGATTGTGTTGTACGCATCAAATTGCTTACCCTTTTCAAAAAAGAAAGTAGTCTGCTCTTGCTCTTCCTTGGATTCGCTTTCAATAGAATCCCATGTTTGATCAAACCATTGTCGTTCATGCGGGTCTAACGTTCTCCAATTGGGTTGCTTTAATCCTTTTTCCAAGGTAACCTGATCGTAAAAATCCTTCGATTCCTTATAATATATTTGCACGTTATCTTCGATAACCCCGAACCCAAAATCAGAAAGGTACTCATTTTCTATTTTGGCAACTAATTCTTCAATCTTGTTAGTAATACTGTTATATCCATACTCATGGACCATCAGAAGGTATGGAATATCAGATTTCACGAAAAATTTGAATAGGGCAAACCCTGTTCTGTTGCCGAAACTCACGTTATCTTGAAAGATCACCATTTCTTCTTCTACGAAGATCTTCTTCCTGCTTTCCGAAGTGAGACCGTAACTGGACTTGTATAAATTACTCAAAATATAGTGTTTGGAGCTTGGCCCCCAGCGCTTTCTATATTGCATAGAATCATAATACGATCTGCCAAAATAATCATTGTTTAAACGTAATTGCTGGTTGCTAAGCGTGCTTAGAATAGGGTCATGTCCTGTATACCTACCGCATATGAACTCGACCAAAAGCTTGTACTCCGCCAAAGTGACTTCTTTATAGTTCCGTCTTATCTTTTCAATAATGATGTCATACTCTTTTTGCTTAATTCTGCTCATTGTAGCTCCTATTAATATTACTATTTACTCCATATATTGTAACAGTATAATGCTATCTCTATCTACTAAAAAGATGTTAATTATTACATATTGCTCTACGATTCATAGCTATAGTGAATAGTAGGAATACTTAAAAATATGTATCTTCAAAAAAAAGGAATATATATTATTATTTTGAAAGCTGTTCGTATACAAATAGCTTATTCTGTTTTTAAGGGGGACCTTTTATACATACCAAATAGATCTAAATAAACATTAAACCTATTGCCCAATAACTATTCCATATCTAAAGGAGCCTTATATGCACACTCAAACTACCCACTTACTAGAACTGTTACAAAACCGATTTTGCCACAATGACCTACATGGAATAAGCACACAGAACGTCTGGATCATGGCAGCATCCTTAGCCCCCTATTCCGAATTTCATCACCCCAGTACTATAGACACAAGTATATGCGTACCCACGCATACTGTCAGAATCATACTTCGAACTACGGATGAAGACGGAGCGAATGATTACGTTGATGGAACTGACATTTTCATAAACATAAATGAAGCAACTCAAGAAACTAAATTAATGTGGGAGGACCTTTGGATAGAGGGTCCTCCCATTTTTGATGGTGGTACAATACCCGATGCCCTTAAATGGATAAACGAGCTTGCTGAACCTTTCTATACACAATTCAAAGACCCCTTTCTCTTCCCAGATATCGAATAGCCTCAACATATACGCTGATGACTATCTCCCCACAGAACGTAAAAAAGATATAATCAGCTAACCCCCGAGGGACTTTCGGTGACAGTTACAATGCTTCAGAATATTGTCCTTTTCGACATACTCGACTTCAAAAAACGGAGGCATCCATATGACCATCAATCTCAGCGAAAATAAGAAAAAGGTACTGATCAATTTCATTAATCAACACTTTGAAGAACACATGTCCCGCTTCCCCTATGCTAAATACCCAGCTGAACCGCTTGATATCTGGCGGAAACAATTCGCCAATCCCAGTAGTGTCCGTCCAGATATGCTCCGCTCTGCCCTTTCTTGGCAGTGCGGCTATTGGCAGCGCAAAGATGCGCCTCATATCTATAAGAAAATCGCCATTATCGCCATCAAATCATGGCCTGAGTTCATAGAGAAAGCCCTAACCGATCCTTCAGAAATATTGGACTATTGGATAGAGAAGTTCTCTCGTGATACCCAAGGATTTGACGCAGCTTCCTTCCTACTACACCTACTCCAACCCGATGTCTTTGAACTTGTCGATAACCACCGCCTGACTGCTATTCGTAACCTTTTGAAAGAAACGGGGCATGACACTACTGCACAAGAGACAACCCTTGTTCTGTCCGATCTAACACATTTCACGGAGTTTTTTCGTGCGCTCCTTCCCAAAATGCAGGCGAATCATGAAGACCGAGGACATGTACAGCTTGATCGCTTTCTAAAAGCGTACGGCAATCGAGAGGTACTTGCCAAGGTTGCTGGCAAGACATGTCCCACTATTGAACCACAAGTTCCTTATGTAAAATGGGAGGCTATAACCTGCAAGCATTTCCATCCTGAAAGCATCGTTTCTCGCTCCAATGCCGATATCCTTTTTGCATGTCTACTGATCGCCTTAGATAATAATCCAGAACAGGCTTCTACATCGACCATAGCAGAGGTCGTAAAGCTTCTTCCATTAGGTAGTGGGGGGATCTGTAATCCAGGCAGCTACCACTATGCCATGATCGCTATGTTCAGTGGACAAAAGGGGCGTGATTTTTTCGTATTCAAGGATGAGGCCCTCTCTGCTGCCTTCACAGAGCAGGCCAACAATTCAACCAGGGACATGCGCTTTTATCGCAAGCATGAGCATGCCAAGATTAGTATCAATCCCAAATATACCAAAGCCTAACCTTCCACAAAGTTGCGTCCATTCCGTCAAAGTCGATAGGGACGACACGGACGATATTTGAAGTCTAAAATTGTATTTGCTAATATCAATCAGTAATGGAGCGTACAGAGATGAAGAAAAAAATACGACAAGGTGTAGTACACCTTGCCGAGAAGGAAGATTGTCTGCTACAGCAGGTGGGGACTACCCAGCATTTGCTTACAGCAATCATTAGTCATTTAGAAAAGTAAGGCACCTTAGATTATAAATCAGCCCTTTTTATTATTTCAGAAACTCATAGGCTGTTTGCTCGGGCTGTTCGTAAGCTTTTGAAGTGCCGCCTCAAGCAAAGTTATTTGAAAAGCCATGCACATGCCGACACGTAAAAAAGCGAGCCAACTAGCATATGCTAATCGCCCGCCCCCACCATTTAACCTTCACTTTTCTCCTGATCCTGATCCAGCGTTTCAAACATATCTCTGATCATACGTTGGACCAACTTCACCTCAGCCAGGCTACGCTCACGGAGCAAGGAGACATGAATATCTAGAATGTTTTGCTTATCCACTTCCTCCTCCAAAACATCCAATCGGCCAAATTTGAGCGCTTCCGACGGGTCGGCCTCCAGGGCTGACATAATCTTTTCCAGTGAGTTGAGAGAGATATTCCGCTTCCCCCGTTCTACTCCACCGATATACGTATCCTGCAAATCAGCCATTTCAGCTAGCTTCGCCTGTGAAAGCCCCTTTTGTATCCTGAGTTGCTTGATTCTAGCCCCTACCAGTATCAAAAAGTCCGTCATTCCCTACCACCTCTACTTCCAAGCGTAAGGAATAGATCACTCGCCTGACAGGTCATCAAACTATAAGAAAATGTTGTAAATATAACTTATAAGTTCGTATAATGGGAATATCGAACGGTTAGTGCCTCAAAGAACTCATTAACCACTAATCGCATTTCAAAAAGAAAGGAAGATACAGTATGTCTCGTATGGAAATTATACAGGAATCCCCCCTAACCGATGAACTTATTTCCGTTTACTCAATCATCGGGTATTTCCTTGTCACCTGTAAAGAGTTGGGTATGGACAAGCTTCACGGAGAGCACCTCGCCGCGCAGGCCGCCAGCCAGATCATGAAGATCAGTACCAAGCAAGCAGAAGCTGCTTATTACAACGCGAGTGAGCTGAGCAAAAAGAAGGGTTGGGGCGTAGGGGAACTCATAAAGTGGAATAAAGCCAAGTCCCGCATGAATAGCCCTGTTGCCGAAGCTGTTCTGAAAAAAATCGCTGAGGGTGAACGTCTCAACAACCATGTTATTTCTGAAATTCAAGCCTTTGGATACCTGAGTCTGGCTGCGCTTGAACTGAATTTCTTAAGTGGACAGCTTACACCGCTGGAGATGGAGTTCAACTATCAGCTTAGGACACTGGACCAGAATGAGGCTTTCGCTATCGGACTTCGTTTTTTGGGAATCGAATCGAATAAAAACTAAACTATCATTGAGAGGAAGATGAATCATGTTAGACTTTTTGGCAGGCGCACTAATCCTGGGGCTCGGAGCCTTCTACTATATCATACTAAATAAGATATTTTCCATTACCTACATAGGATTCTCAGGATTCTTTAAAGTTGTGGGAGGATGCCTTGTCGCCTCATTGCTGACTATTGGCTTCACATTGGACTGGATACAGTCTCATCCTGTATGGGCGAGCATTATCGGAGTCCTTCTTTTGGTAATCATCATTGCGGCGTGGGTCGGCAAGTCAACTACTGAGGACGAAATGCCAGCCCATGAGGAGCAACTATAATTATGAAAAATCCGCTAAAATCATGCTTTTATGTCTCCTTCATGCCAGCTTTGCGACTATAGCCAGCGCGGCATCCAACCTTTCAGTAGTGATCAACGGGCATTTAATGCTTTTACCGAAACCTACGGTAGCTTCGACAAAGTGAATGCTGATTGGCAGAAGTGGCTTAAACAGTAGATGGGAAAATAAAAGATGTAGTATCTATTCAGTGGACGAGGAAGAGAGCTTTTGTCTTCCTCTTTTTCATTCTGTTCACTCCCTTCCCTTTTGATATAATTGGTAAGAGTTTAGAAACCCATTGTAAAGGAGTAGAAATATGGAAGGGATATTATTACAAAAAAAAGGAACACACTACAAAACTAAAGAAAAAGATACGTTAGAACCCTTTATTTCACTGAGGGAACTTTCAAAGCAAGTATATCCTCATCACAACGAGGATTATGCCTATACAAAAACCCTCTCCAATTTTAAAGCAGCATGTAAGCAAAATAATCTAGACCACAAAGATTTCCTATCAGGTCGTCAATATAATATTCCTCAAACTGCAAAGACAACCTGGGTAAGCCTTATCACGAGTATTGACTTGATTGAGAAGAAAGCAGAGCCGAAAATTGAAGAGATTGATGAGTATTTCATGAAGTTGTTGCAAACAAGAAAATCCATAGAAAATCTAGCTGATACCCCACCTGAGTTTTCCCTGGAGGACAACGCTACATTTCTGGATTTTTTTTACGCGCCTGATGGAAAGCAAAATACTATATCAGACTACTATCAAAAATACATAGTTGATCATGTAGCTGCTGACTTTGATTATATCCAAAAAAATGCTCCTGAAGATCGGGTTGTTTTTTATAGTGAGACTTATCACGATCAAGCAATGTTCCATTTACAAAAAATCAGAAATATTGTTAGAGCAATGACCAATGGGAAACTAAATCAATGAAATCTAACACCTAAGAAGAGAGTCCAACTGGACTCTTCTTTTTTTTGCGCTTAGCAAGAACGTATGTTTGTGTATATAAATCCTGGTTTTCGTAGTTTTGTCTATATTTTTTTGACATTCCTCTTAGTTTAAGATGAACTTATCGGCGAAACACCGAGAGATACTAACTGGTTATCCACTTGTACAAAAATATCATAAGGAAAGGATGTTCTAGCCCATGTCAAAACTTCATCTCGTTCAATGCTCTAGCAGTAGACAACCATCACCAATCCATGTTTCCAGCATTATCCCAGGTAAACATTTCGGCATAATTACCAATGCCGAAGTCATTCAGAACGAAAAACTTCTCCTAGAGGTAAATGTCTTTCACGAGGGAGACATTCCCCCTTACCAAATGTCCTTCAGAGCGATGGTCGACTGGCAACCCTACAGCACCTTCTATCAGACGTTGCTTGGCCTGGGTGTAATTCCAAGAAAGGGAGCAGGTATTGAAACGTACAGCTTAGTGAATATGGATGTCATCGTCGAGATACAGGAACACGTAGACGATGCGAAAGGCTTCATGTATAGCATTTCCAGTATTTCGATGCGTACCTCTTTGCCTGTTGCTCTGTGAAGATCCTGTTGGACATACATCACGACTTTAAAGATATCGTTTAAACCAAGAGCAAATACCTAACTATCCTCAATCCATACCCTGGTTACCTTGTCAAAATAGTTGTTCATGGTAAGGATCGAGAATAGCAATAGAACCTGAGAGGAAGTAAAACTATGAATTCTATGTTTCAGTGTCCTGCCGACCCGACACCAAACTCGTATGAGCTTCTACCTATTGATAATGGCATCCATTTAGGGATGATTTGCAAATCCAGAAAACGAAATCGTTCTCTTGTTATGAATCTTTCAATATTGCCGGAAGGGCATGACCATGAACATCGGATAACCTATAGAATCTCTGAAGATTGGAGGCCAGGAAGCGAATTTACTACCACGCTAACAAATCTTGGGGTGCTTATGAGTCCAGGGTCGTATTTTGATCCACGCAGTCTTGTAGGTCTGCCGATAATGTTGGATGTTCAAGCTGTCGAAGATGAACTGGGTTACAGAGTATATACGGTACTGGAAATGCGGTCAGCCACTGAGCAAGAGGCTACTCGAACGGATTTTGATGAAGAGGATCTTTCTACTGATTTTGATGACGTATTTAGCGATTTCGCTCATAACGATGACCTTGAAGAGGAGATTGATATGGACAGAGAAGAAGACAGCCTTGTTCTCGATCTTGATGACGACTTTATCTGGGAAGACTAATCTACCCAGAATGCTAAAGCCTAAACTTAATAGAATTGAGGTAGCTCTATGGATAACAAGAAAAAACCCAGACCTAAAAAAGGCTTCTCGCAAGATTCTTTATCCAAAACCGGAAATGAAAAAAGCCCGAGGCAAACCGAAGCCCAAGAGCTTATTTCGCTCTTTTCAAATAATCTCTTTTTCGTTGACCAGTATAACGAACCATACTGTAAGCTAGTTGACAACGGCGAGACGAGAATATTCAAAGTGTGTAGCAAGGAGTTCAAATTGAACCTTAGTAAGGCGTTCTATCTTTCTGACGGTAAACCACCAAGCCCTGATGCACTCAAGCAAGCTGTTAATCACTTTGAGGCAATGGCTATGTTTGATGGTAAGGTCAAAAGGCTTGAACGACGAGTAGCCCAAACTCAAGGCCACTATTTCTATGACCTGTGTGATCCGAAAAAAGGTACTGTAATGATATCAGCATCGAAATACAAAATCATCACTAGAGATCCGTGCATCTTTTATAGGACCAAAAACATGTCTCCACAGTTTAAGCCTAATTTCTCATGCACCCATAATTTAATCAATCTTTTATCCAAGCATTTTCGGACACAGCGAAAATCAGACATACTCCTACTGGCTATCTACATCATTTCCTGTCTTGTGCCGGATATCTCACATCCTCTTCTTGTTTTCATAGGAGAGAAAGGTGCTGCGAAATCAACCACCATGAGAATGGTAAGATCTATTGTCGACCCCTCAAGGATTGATCTGCTATCCATGCCTAACAGCAACGAGGCTCTGGCGCTAATGCTCAATAACAACTACATGCCAGCATTCGACAATCTGGATTACCTATCACCAGAGCGCTCAGACTTACTCTGTATGGCTGCTACAGGTGGGAGTATCAGCAAGCGTAAGCTTTATACTGACGACGGAGAGGTTGTCCTCAATCTTAAGCGTTGTGTCATGCTTAATGGCATTAATTCTATCGTCACAAGATCGGATCTTTTAGACCGCTCCATTGTTATAGAATTGAAACGCATCTCTCCCGAAGATCGCAAGGATGAAAGAACAATATGGGATTCATTCCAAGCGGATCTACCGGATATTCTTGGAGCTTGCTTCATTGCTCTCTCCAAGGCTATGAGTATCCATCCTAAAGTCCAACTCTCCAAGCTACCCCGAATGGCTGACTTTGCAAAATGGGGATATGCAATTGGTGAAGCTCTTGGCGGCCATGGCGATAATTTTCTAAAGTATTACGAGTTCAATCAAAAGCATGCCAGTACGGAGATATTGTCAAATAACCCTGTAGCTTCATCTATTCTAAAATTCATGGAGGACCAAGAAAAATGGACGGGAAGTGCTACAACTCTCCTCTTCGCATTGGACCACACATGCATGAATATGGGAATTCGAAAAGTCGGTAAAAATTGGCCTGAGAGTCCCAACTCTCTCACAAGGCGTATGAACAATCTACGTTCAAATCTAGAACAAGCTGGTATCTTCTTTGAATGCCGAAAGAATGGGGCGAGAACAATCACCATCACGAATGAGAATGCCAAACAAAGTAAAATAAAGCCCCGTAAAAAACGAAGCATTTACCATACCTATGCCGAATCAGACTCCTTACTTGAATAGTTAAAAATATCGTCCGTAGTGTCCTTTACGCCTTGAACTATAGGCGGTAAGGTCACTTACGGCAGTATTCGGAAGTAGTCTATGGGTAGTGAGGAACGTACACCTTACGATATGTAAATATTTTGAAATATATATTATATATTGGTACCCCTGGAGTAACAGGAGGCACATATCCGTAAGGAGGCGAACATATTGCTCACTATCCAACGTACATCTGATATTGTAAAGCACGGTCAAACCTTATCCCCCTTTCTGCTAGAGGTAGTGTCACAAGAACACTCTCAGCTATGCCAGATACTGAATTTTGACGAGGGAGACGATAAGTATCGACTAGACACCATAGGACATACCATTACCTGTCTGGAACATCATGAATCTCAATCCAACCTAGCAACCTTAGGACTCACATACCCTTTTCTGCATGTAGAGTATGTGGAAATCTATGAGCTACCAGAAGCGAAGTATTATCGAATTCTACTCATGTATGACAACGAAAGCTTTACAACGGTCTTTTCTGTAAAGGGAACCCAGAATACTAAATTGGAGGAATGGCTTGCGGACCAATCCATACAAGGGGAGGCTGAATACCTGTGAAGGGCAAAGATAAAGAACCTCCAGCTAAGCGAATTCAGGTACTCAGTCTCCGTATGGTTCGAGAACAAACATCTATTTTATATCCGCAGCGCAAAATCAATAGTCCAACCGATGCAGCTGAACTTTTCCGACAGTTCATTGGTGATTGTGACCGAGAATCTTTTTGTATTCTTACGCTGGACACCAAGAATCAGCCCACAGCCTTGCATCAAGTATCCTGCGGGACATTGAATGCATCTCTTGTTCATCCAAGGGAGACGTACAAGCTTGCGATTCTCTCCAATGCCGCTTCTATTATAGCTTGTCATAATCATCCCAGCGGCGATCCAATACCAAGCTCTGAGGATATTGAACTAACAGAGAGAATTCGTGATGCAGGAACTCTAATGGGCATAGACCTACTCGACCATATTGTATTAGGGCATCAAAATCATATCAGTATGAAGGAACGAGGCCTAATGTAGAAATTCAACCTTCATATCTATAAAGCCATTATTCATACCAACCTCAAGGGGGAATCATACATGGAAATCATGACTGAAACCAACGAAATGACCTTATTCATCGACATTCTTTCTGATATGATCTGCCAGTACCTAGATACCCATCCATCCACTCTTATAGAATCCATACCGTCCATAGCTCAAATTCAGACGGACGAAATACCGAAAGCAGCATAGGTCAACGTATGACAAACAAAATCATAGCGGCCCTTTATATCCGCGTGTCAACTGATATGCAAGTGGAAGGATACAGCCTTGATGCTCAGCGGGAAGCACTCCTAAACCACTGCCGTAAAATTCAGACCAATGTTTTTAAGGTGTACGTAGACGCTGGACGTTCCGGTAAGTCCATTGAGGGTAGACCAGCTCTCCAGGAACTGCTGACCGATGCACAAAAAGGCTGCTTCAATAGAGTTATCTGCTTGCGCCTCAATCGGCTATCCCGTAATCTGAAGGACCTTCTCACCATTGTGGAGCTTCTGGAAAAGCATCAAATCGGACTCTATAGTCTCAAAGAACGACTAGAAACGGATACGCCAATGGGAAAGTTTGTCCTGCAGATGATGGGCGCAACAGCTCAACTTGAACAATCACAAATCTCTCAGAACGTTAAGCTTAGCATGCGTGAGCGCAGCAGACAGGGAAAATGGAACTGCGGAAACCAAGTTTTGGGCTATACATGGCTTCCTCATCCCGTTAATCCCAACCTTTCCCGTGTGGAAATTGTATCCGAGGAAGCAAAGCTGGTTCAAGATATCTTCAATTCCTACGCAAGCGGTCAGGGATACAAATCCATTGCTAACCGACTGAACAAGGAGGGTCTTTTCACCAAACGCGGTAACCCTTTTAGTGTTGCCTCTGTACGTGGCATCTTGAACAACTGCAACTATATCGGCAAGGTCAAATTCACTGCTAATAGTAATCAAAGAAAAAGTGTAACCGGATGCCAGGAACCCATCATCACAGAAGAGTTATGGGAGCAAGTCCAGCATCAGTTATCACGCCGTTCGCATCCTGTAAACAAAACCAATCTCCGTCTCTTTCCCCTATCTGGGCTGCTCAAATGCCCGGAGTGCGGGCAAGGGATGGTTCCTGGACATGTACGAAGATATCGCAAAAATGGCATGATATCCCTTTCAGAGTATTATATCTGTGGACGGTCCTCTGCTCACGGATCATCTATCTGCCGATCCAACCATGTCAGAGCTCCAGAAGCCGAAGATTGGGTTAGCGAACAGATCGGACATTTTCTGGGCAATCCATCTATTGCTGCAAAGCTCATCACCGAAATCAACCAGCGACGCGAAAAAGCATTGAGACCACATCTAAGGAAGATGAAGCAGATTGATACACAGCTTACTTCATTAAAGAGTCGTAGCTTTCGTTGCTTTGAACTTTTTGAAGACGGACATATCAATAATGATACGCTGAAAGAACGCCTGGATGAGATCAAAGGGGAGTCAGACAACCTTGTACAGGAGAGAGCAGAGTTGGAACACATCATAGAGGCGCATACTCCAGAACAAGCCTATGCCCCAGCGGGCATTAAAAAAGCGCTTGAAGAAATACGAACAATCCTAAGTGCTGCACAACCAGAGCAACAAAAGGCGTTATATTGCAGCCTGATCAAGAGCATCTCTATCTCGCCTGATCGAGACATACAAAAGACCGTCATTTGCGGTAATACTGCCCTACTCGATCTAGAAATCCCACCTAATCTAAAGCAAAGGGGCGAATAACCCTATGGAAAAAATAATACGAGTCGCTATCTATGCCCGAGTAAGCACCGATGAGCAAGCAGAGCACGGATACTCCATTGATGCTCAACTGGATACCCTGCGAAACTATTGTGCACTATACAACAAACCAATCATCGGAGAATACGTAGATCGTGGAGTCAGCGGAAAGAGCACGAAAGGCAGATATGAACTTCAGCGGCTTCTGAAGGATGCCGAGGACGGGCTGTTCGATGAAGTCATCGTCTG
Organism: Paenibacillus sp. FSL K6-0276; assembly: GCF_037977235.1. Classification (NCBI taxonomy): domain Bacteria; kingdom Bacillati; phylum Bacillota; class Bacilli; order Caryophanales; family Paenibacillaceae; genus Paenibacillus; species Paenibacillus sp. FSL K6-0276. The sequence continues at coordinate 6,060,329 of NZ_CP150276.1, forward strand.
GAAGATCAACCGGATGGCTCGCAAGAATATCGACCTACTCCAAATCGTTGATCTACTGGACAAAAACAACATTGCCTTCCGCTCTTTTTCCGAGAATTTCGAAACGGAAACACCTATGGGCCGCTTCGCGCTACAAATGATGGGAGCTGTTGGCGAACTAGAGCGAAACACCATTGTAGATAACGTGAAGATGGGCCATAAGCAACGAGCCAAAACAGGCAGTCATAATGGAAAGGTTCCACTGGGCTACCGCGTGGTCAAGGGATCAGCTGATGGTCGAGGCAGAAACACGGAAGTGGTTATTGTAGAAGATGAGGCCATGCTTGTCCGTAAGATATTCGAACTGTACGCGTCAGGCAAAGGACTAAAATATATCGCCAATGCCCTCAATAGGGACGGTTATACAACCAAGACCAAAGGTCCCTTTTCCACTTGTTCCATTCGGGACTTGTTGGATAATCCGATGTTCATAGGGAAAATACGCTACAACCAGTATGAGAACTGGAGTGAAAAGCGGCGCAAAGGTAAAAGTGCAAACCCTATTCTCGTTGATGGACTCCATTCAGCAATCATTGACCAAAATCTATGGGACAAGGTTCGTCTACTCCGGCAGAAGAAGAGCTCTATGCCCAAAAAGCGCTTCGAGGGAGAGTATCTACTGACTGGAATCATCCGCTGTCCCGAATGCGGAGCGGCCATGACGGCAAGCCGGACGGTCAATAAGATGAAGGATGGCTCCAAGGTAACTCGGATGTACTATTCTTGTAGCAGCTTTCGCAGTAAGGGAAGCTCCGTATGTCATGCAAATAGTATTCGTAAGGTGGAAGCCGAGCAGACAGTAATGAATAGAGTTCAGAATGTTCTGATCAAGCCCCAATTGCTAAAAGCGATTGTGAAAGGCGTAAATGAACGAAAAATAGGACGGATTAAGCCCCTAGAGAAGGAACTCTCCGGTGTGAAAGTCAGAATCGCCAAACTAGAGGAAAACAAGCGTAAATACCTTTCCTTATACGAAATGGACCAAATCGACCGCGATCTTTTCTCTGAGCGTCTGGATGGCATCAATGGCGATTTGGACGATGAATTGACCCGAAAGTCCAGATTGGAGCTTGAGTTGCGAGGTGACGAGGCAGAACCAGTATCATATGAACTTGTGCGTTCCCTAATGGAACGGTTCGACGGTCTACTCCGAGAATCCCCATTTGAGCAGCGTAAGACGCTCCTGCACCTAATCGTCAAGAAGATTACCCTAGACGACAAGCGAATGGTCAAGGATGTAGAACTTAGCTTCAATTCGGAGACCGAAAAGCATTTTTTAAGCGCAGCCCCTTCCGCTGATAATATAGCGGAAGGGGCTTTTCCTTTGTCGGGAAAAGCCCCTCAATTAAGTGGACGATTCACACTTATTTTATAGAGTGTGTCGAACTATCACTGGGTCACTCAAAACTATTAAGCTGCTTGGTAGCTTCAAATGCTTATTTTAGAGCTTTATTCACTTTCTCTATGAAAGCTTTCCATTGTTCTCGTTCGCCCCCTGTTAACGCGCTCGCATTGTTATTACGAGCCCATCTAAGGAACGCTTTAGCCAACTTGTATTTTGAAAATTCTTGAATTTGAGAAGAAAACACATCTGCTATTGGTCTTGATGTTTGAGAATTCGCTATTTCGCTTACATCCCAGCCAAGCTCCTCCTTCGCAACAGCTACAAGTGTGTCTCTTAGCAAATCTTCTACTTCTACTTTTTTAGCAGTACCTTGATAGAAATCCTTCACCTGAAAAATATTAGTATTCTTCAATAAAATTATTAGATTATCTTGCTTCGCGGCTTGCTCCCCCTCAGGATCAGAGTCAAACAAAGCTGCTACCTTAAGATTATGAGATTTTAGAATAGTTGCATAAAAAACAACTTTGCTTGCAGTTCCCGCGGGAATAAGGGCGATTTTATCATTTAAGCTAACAACATTATCGCTACGTAGCATTTCAGAAACTGCTTCTATATACCAGTAGTCGGTAAGACCTTCGAAAACAAGATTTCTTTGTTGTGTGAATAAACTTTGAGCCAAGTCATAGCCAAGTGCTTCTTGCAATGGCAAGATAGCATTTGAGTCTGATGCGGTCACAGTTGTATGGACTTTCGTACCCTCTTCTCTACTTACCATCTCAACTACACGTACAATGTCTAGCTCGTTAGCACCTACCATGAAAGGTGAATGGGTAGTATAAATAGTTTGGTTAGCTTCTCCTAGTCTAGAAATTGTTTTTCTAAACTCTGCTTGTTTAAGTGCATGTAGATTTAGCCCTGGCTCATCCAATAGCAAGATAGCATTTTTATATTTCCCCTCAGCTTCAGCAAAAAATATAATAAAGAAAGATACGAGCCATTGATATCCTTCAGATCTTTGATCTAATTCAATCTCAACACCCATTCCATCTTCCACAACGACTTTTAAGTACTGACCATCAGCTATAATTCTAAGTCGAGACGCTTCAGCGCGATTTTCATCCGGCATCCAAACTCTATTTATTTCTGTTGTCAACTTAACACTTGCAGCATTAAGTTGATATTGCCTTTTATCGAGTTGGTCTCTGTAATTTTTCCAACTTTGTTCATTTAAATTATTTGCTGTGGCCTTTCCTAAATCGGAAAGGTATCTTGCTTCAAATCCAAGTAGCTTAAGCAAGCAAATATTCCCGTAATCGTAATAGATATCGTCCAAAATATTATTTTCAATTCTTTGAACTAAATGTTCAAGATGGATAAGGGGCTTTACCCTGGCGTAGTTATTAAAATATACAAAAGTCGGTACGTGTTCTCTAAGTATATTTAATAGCTGTTCTTCTATTTTATAGGAGTTAATGCTAGTTTTAAGTCTGTCATATCTTTCTTCTTCTGTAACATTAGATTCATCAATATGCTTAAAAGCGAGCTCCAACCACTCGTCTAACAATAGTGCTCTGATCTTAGTAATTGTAGTTGATCCAATCCAGTCTACTGTAATTTCAGAGAGCTTATGTTCTAAGGATATCGTTCCCTCAACTAGCTCATCAACTGGCTTGTCCACATGGGCCGCTAACCTTTTCAGATCCTTGGAGATATCTGCATACACTACCTTAGGCGGAACATTTTCTAAGCGATAGTATAACTGATTATCCATTCTCTTCTCAAGCACATAGAGACAGTCCTCAAATCCTTCTGAGATGTCAATATTATCATTTTCTTCAATTTTAAATTTGCCCTCTACAACTGTGATGCTACTTGATTGGACTTTCTTTGTGCTAATATCATTATACTTAGACCTTGGATAATCCCTAAGCTCATCTAACTCTTTTACACCTTCAGGAGGACTCAATTGTTGAAGTGCTTGTAAGATAGCTGTCTTTCCTGCTTCATTAGGACCTACTAAAATTAGCTTGTTTTCTTCAACAGAAAACCAGCCTGTATCTATTATGCTTCTATAATTTTGCACTCGAGCCTCTACAAGTCTCAACGGGATCCCCCCTAATCATCTTAATGTCATTATATCATACAGAATGTACCAAAATATATTCTCTTGATCTTTGAATCCAGTGAGGTCCAAAAGCTCTCTAGGCTAGTTTCTTGAATACTTGAATGAAAATTTCGCCCTACTTATGATAAGGTTCCCCCCGATTTATCTTCACCGCGCGATAAATCTGCTCCACCAGCACCAGGCGCATGAGCTGATGGGGCAGCGTCATGCGCCCGAAGCTCATGCGCTGCTGCGCGCGGCGCATAACCTCGTCGGAGAGCCCATGGCTCCCTCCGATGACGAACACGACATGGCTCGTCCCGTAGGTGCCGAGCCGGTCAATTTCTGCGGCAAGCTCTTCCGAGCTCCACAGCTTGCCGTCGATCGCGAGCGCAATGACATGCGCCTCGCTCTTAATCTGCGCGAGGATGCGTTCGCCCTCGCGTGTCTTCACCAAACCAACCTCTGCTTCGCTCAGAGAGTCGGGTGCTTTTTCATCTGCCACCTCAATCACCTGAAATTTCAGGTACGGTGTCAGCCGTTTAGCATACTCCGCGATGCCATCGATCAAATACTTTTCCTTCAACTTCCCTACACCAATAATCTGAATAAGCATAATACTACCTCCGTTTAATATCTAATATAACTTTCCATACTCTCTCATCCATCCTCTATCCACAAACCCATGTCCGTCCGAGTACCTTCGATTTACAGCCGCCCTTAATCCTTTAAGCAGTGCCGCTAAGCAGAGCCATCATAAGCGCTCTATTCCCATCTATAGAAACAACAAAAGGACGTACACGACGTCCTTTTACATACCCCACATTTATCACTTCAGACTGCCCTTTAGACCACCAGATATTCAGCATTCTTCTCACATTGGGTGCACTTTGCCGGCGGATCCCAGTCAGAGAATTCCGTTTCTTTTAAATCCACTACATCTGGTGCATCTTCGTACTCGTCCACAAACAAATCAATCGCTAATTCTACATGTTCTTTACATACTACATACATTCAACCAAGCATCCCTTTCTGTGCCGCTACGGCCTAATACTCCTTCTATTGTTCTACCATACTTCCCACGAAAAAGGAACTCCTATCTGCCCATTCCAGCGATCTATTTATCCATTGTCTATATTCTTGCCTTACATCAAAAAAAGATTCCTCCCACCCCAAGAGGGCAAAAGGAATCTCATCACTCATATCTCTCTATCTTCTCTAAATGTTATCTTAAACTCTCCATCCTACCCTAGAAACTCCACCGGACGATCCAGCTCATACAATCTGCGGTAACGCGGTTCTTTCTCCATTAGCTCCGCATGGGTTCCGCGCATTTCTACCGAGCCATTTTCCATAAATATCACTTCATCCATCTGCTCCGCACCCACCAAATGATGCGTTACCCAAATCAGGGATTTACCCTCCATCGCTTCAAACATCGTCTTCAAAAGATCACGTTCCGTCCGCGGGTCCAGCCCTACGGTTGGTTCGTCAAGAATCACGACAGGCGTATTTTGCAGCAAAATACGAGCTAACGCGATCCGCTGACGCTCTCCACCGGAGAAACGTTGCCCCGCTTCACGGACAAAGGTATCATATCCCTCTGGTAACGAGGAGATCAGCGTATCCATTTTAGCTAATGCCCCAGCTTCTTTGATCGCTTGTTCCGAAGCCTTCGGATCACCCATACGAATATTGTTCGCTACCGTAGTGTCAAATAAGTGTGGGCTCTGATTTAACACCGCTATAATAGAAGGTATATGCTCGCCATAGGCAGCAGCAGCGATTCCATTAATCGTAGCGGAACCTACGGAAAGCTCAATAACGCCTTGAATGGCCTTTAATAACGTAGACTTGCCCGCACCACTTCGGCCGATGATCGCAATCTTTTTACCTTGTGGAATATCGAGGCTTAGATCGCGAACCGACCAGTTAACCTCTGATCCATAGCGATAACCTAGGTTCTCCAGCTTAATGTGAGTACTCTTCATCGCCTGAGGTAGAGCATCAACTACAGATGCTTTTTCAGACACTATGTTCTGCTCAGATCCGTCTACACCAGACAATCGCTCCAAGGAGTTACGGTACTGCGGAATTTTCTCTACCGCTTCGGAAACTGGCAAAAAGGCATCTGCCACAGGAAATACAACCAAAACAAACGCTGCAATCAATGTACCTGCAATAGCACCATCCGCAAACTCTCCAGCAGCCCAATATACCATAGAAAGCACGCCAATCCCAATTACTGCTTGCCCAATGAATGTACGAAGACGTGCCCAACTGCGCAGCGCTGCATCGGTTTTGGCTACTTTCCTCTCATCTGCTTCATAAGTCTCTACGAACTGGCTTTGCCGTCCACTAATGACCCAGTCACCCATGCCGAGTACGGCGTCTGTAAGCTTTTGATAGAGACGATTACGCTCTACTTTGACTTCACGTTGGCGCTTCTGTGTGAACAACAGAGATAAGAAAGGCAACACCACTACTAACACCAAGATATACAGAGCCATCAACAGCGCAAAACCGATATCAAAAGTCCCCAACGCAATCACTGCCGCTCCATAGATCAGCAAAGCAATGACACTTGGAAATACGGTGCGCAGATATACATTTTGCAAATATTCAATGTCATCCGCTAGCATCCCGAGAATATCCCCGGTACGGAAACGCGATGACAGGAACAAAGCCTGTGGCTCCAAAATATTGTACAAACGCACACGCATCTTAGAAAGAATCCGCAAAATAGTGTCATGCCCAACTAGACGTTCCACATAATGAATTACAGCCCGACTCGTTCCGAACGTACGCACACCTACAATCGGTACATAGATCATTAGGATATTTTCGACGGGTGTAGACGCTTTGGAGATCAGAAATCCTGAGGTATACATTAATGATGAGGCTGTAAAAATCGTCAACGCCCCAAGCACGATAATAAGCACAAAACGCCAAAAATACGACGATACATACGGAGCAAACCATCCTTCACGTTTCAATGGATTCCCTCCAATTGCGACCCAATCAACTCATAATACGCACCCTTACGGGCAAGCAACTCCTGATGGGTACCGATTTCTGCCACTTGTCCTTGCTTCATTACTACAATAACGTCCATATCGAGCATCCAGTGCAGGCGATGTGTGGCTAGAAAGACCAGCTTTCCTTCAAAAAGAGGCACCATCGTCTCCTTCAGCTCATATTCCGTTTCAATATCCAAATGTGCCGTTGGCTCGTCTAATAACATAATCGGACGACTGCTGAGCAAGGCCCGGGCTAAGGCTACCCGCTGCTCCTGTCCACCACTGAATGAACGACCACCGCTACCAATCATCTCATGAAGGCCATTCGGAAGAGTATCCACTAGCTGAGATAATCCAGTAGCCTTCACTGCAGCAGCCACTGCTTCCATAGAAGCCTCAGGGTAATAGAAGCGAATATTATCTGCTAACGTACCACTAAAAATATAAGGGCGCTGCGGGATATACGAGGTCTGTTTTCGCCAAGCCTCATCCGTTAAGGCGCTAACCGATGTACCGTTAACTGTGATATTTCCTGAAGTAGGGTGCAAGAAGCCCCCTAATATATCGACTAATGTAGATTTACCGGCTCCACTCTCTCCGATAATTCCAATTTTGCTGGCCCCTTTAAATTGCAGGTTCACCGCTTCCAGCGAAGAAAGACCCGCTTCCTCGTATTTCACACTGACATCCTTTAATGTAAGTTGGCTATTTTCATGCCAAGTGAATATTTCTTGTGATGTTTTCGATGCAGGACCCACTACTTCAGCTTTTACTTCATCCTGGTCTATAATGCTCTTCATCGCCTCAGCAGCTTCCTTACCATCCAAAGTAGCATGGAAATCCGAACCCACCAGTCTTACAGGCAAGAAATATTCCGGAGCCAAGATCAGAATGGTTAAGCCCGTAACAAGCGTCATCTGATCGTTCACCAGCCGCAAACCAAGGCTTACCGCTACGGAAGCAACCGATAACATCGTAAAGAAGTCTAGCGCGAACGAAGACAAAAAGGCCACTCGCAATGTACGCATCGTCGCAGAGCGATATCGATCGCTGACGGTCGCAATACTCGTGCTATGACTACGACTGCGACCCAGGAATTTCAGCGTTTCTAGCCCACGGAGGGAGTCTACGAAATGATTAGATAATGTGCGATAAGATTTCAGCTGACGGTCCATCTGCTTACGAGCTGTCATCCCGATCAAGATCATAAAAACAATAATAATCGGCATGGTGATCGTAAGAATAATCCCACTCGCGGTATCCATCGTGTAGATATAAATAAGCACCAGAATCGGTGTAATTGACATCCCTACCATTCTAGGGATAATCGCTTCCAAATATGTGCGGAACTTTGTTACGCCTTCCAGCACTAGTGTGACAAGATCCCCGGTTCCACGCCCGCCCACCATTCTGGGTCCAAGCTGGAAGAGCTTATCCATCATTTCCCTCCGCATGTTGCTGCCCGTTGCTTCCGCAAAGCGGTAAGAGACACGGCTCATCAGCATGGCGCAAGCATGGCGCACTAGAAATGCAAGAAGGAACAATAGCGCAGTGCCCCATTGTTCCTTCAGAGGTTCTCCCGCAAATAGCGCAGAGATGACTTCTGCCAACCATTTGGCCAGCAGAAGTATGGACAAGCTTTGCACCAAGGTAAGGAGGCCGACGATCAGAAAGACCGGCTTAACTCCTTTATACCCAAGCAAATTTTTATCCATTAGTATTCAAGATGCTCCTTCTCGTGAACCCGTTTATGAAAGACAAAGTAACTCCAAATTTGATATCCCAAGACGAACGGAAGGATGGTCAGTGCCACAATCGTCATTACCTTCAAAGAGTAATGTCCCGAAGCCGCATTGGTGATCGTCAAATTAAAGGCTTGATCGATAGAACTAATCATAACACGTGGGAATAATCCTACAAAGATAGAAGTTACCGACAACGCCATTACTGCTCCTGTCATTCCAAAAGCGTAGCCATCCTTCTTCTTCGTCATGAAATAACCCGATAGCACAAAAGCGATAATTCCAAGCGCTACAATAATCATAAGAACTGTACCGCGTTGTTCAAATATATCCGTCATGTAATAAGTCATTACTACGAACGCAAGCAGTAGAGCCGCAAGTGGCCAAAGCAATCTTTGTGCCATCTTCCGAGCGCGAGCTTGTAAGTCACCTACTGTGCGAAGGGTTGTAAACATCAGCCCATGCACCAAGCAGAGAAGAACTACAGTAAGGCCTGCTACTACAGTATACACATTCACGATATCTGTGAAACCCGCGTACATTTGCTTATCAGCATCGATCGGCAAACCTTTGATAAAGCTGGCGAACACTACAGCAAGGAGGAACGGTGGGAGAAAGCTGCCGATAAAGATACAAGCATCCCAAGTTCTTTTCCAAGCTACAGAATCCCGTTTACCTCTAAATTCAAAAGCGACACCACGCGCAATCAAAGCTAATAAAGCAAAGACAAAGGGAATATAGAATCCACTAAACAGCGTTGCGTACCATTCCGGAAAAGCCGCGAACATTGCGCCCGCACCCGTTAGTAGCCATACCTCATTAGCATCCCAGAAAGGTCCGATGGAGTTAATCAGTACCCGGCGCTCTGTATCATTTTTAGCGAGAAATTGTGTTTCCATCCCTACGCCGAAATCAAAACCCTCCAGGAAGAAGAACCCTATAAACAGAACTGCAATCAGCACAAACCACAATTCATTAAGAGATAACATCGGAGCCCTCCTCGTTATATGGATCATGCGAATCCCCGTGATCGTTATCCATCTCATAAGGACCTTTTTTAATCACTTTCATAAACAAACCAATCATTACTAATCCGAGAATTGCGTAAATCGTTGTAAAAGAAATAACAGAGAATAGAACCTGACCACTCGTAATATTAGGCGATACACTGTCTTCCGTTGTCATTAGTCCGAATACCGTCCATGGCTGACGCCCGAATTCGGTCATGACCCAACCAGCTGTATTCGCGATTGGAGGAAGCAGTATTCCCCATAACATAAACCGCATAAACCAAGTGTTTGGACGGTCCATTTTTTTGCGCCACATTAAGTACATAGCGTACATACCCAGTACAATCATTAATGTTCCTGCTAGAACCATGATCCGGAAACTCCAGAATGTCGTACGTACAGGTGGAATATAGTCACCGGGGCCATAGGCTTGCTCATACTCAGCTTGCAGTTCAAGCATACCTTTAACTTCACCGGAAAATTTACTGTATGAAAGGAAGCTCAGCATATACGGAATTTGAAATTCTCCAGTACTTTCTTGCTTTTCAGGATCAATGTTTGCCCATACGGTCCAAGGTGCTGGGTCACCACTCTTACCCCACAGTCCTTCGGAAGCCGCCATCTTCATAGGTTGAGTCTCAACCAAATACTGTGCTTGCGCATGGCCTGCCACGGCTACACCAATAGAAGAAATAATACCTACGATCGCTGCAATTTGAAAAGATTTCTTAAAGAAAGAGACATCTTGTTTCTTCAATATCTTATACGCACTAATACCCGTTACGAGGAAGGCGCCTGTTGCATACGCAGCAAGAACCGTGTGCGGGAATTCAACCAACAATTGTCCGTTCGTAATAAGCGCGAAGAAATCGTTCATTTCTGCACGGCCATTATTAATCGCAAATCCCACAGGATGCTGCATAAAGGAGTTCGCTGCTAGGATCCAGAAAGCGGATAACATCGTACCGAATGCTACCAGCCAGATGGACATCAAATGTACTCTTTTGGACACCTTGTCCCAGCCGAATATCCAGATTCCAATAAAAGTAGACTCCAGAAAAAAGGCTGCCAGTGCTTCAACTGCAAGTGGAGCCCCGAATACATCACCAACAAAACGTGAATAATCAGACCAGTTCATCCCGAACTGAAATTCCTGCAATATCCCTGTAACTACCCCTACTGCAAAATTGATGAGGAATAGCTTTCCCCAGAACTGCGCCATTTTTTTGTACTCTTCATTGCCTTTTCTAACGTACATTGTCTCCATGATCGCAATCAAGAGCGCTAGTCCGATTGATACCGGTACAAAGAAATAGTGGAATATTGTCGTCGACGCAAATTGTATACGCGACAGCATTACTGTATCCATATTTTTCCCTTCCTTCTCCCCTTTTCGTTAATTATATTCTGTCAAAAATTTAATCTTTTATGTGTGATAAATGTCACACAAAGAGGTCCATTTAACGGTGAAATTCAAATGATTTGTGACAAAAATCACAATTTGCGATAAAAAAAGCAAAAAAAATAAGACGGTTTGACCGTCTTGGAGTTGTTCAGCGCTCTATAAAAAGCTTGACTCATAAAGGCATTGGTTAGGTAATGGAAATACCCTTCTTTAGCGATTTGAGATCGCCATTCGAATTAAGCAATTGTGGTAGCATCTTCGTGCTGCGAACCATTGGAGAGTCACATAGACGGCAAGAAGGCGCATGTTCAAATGCGAAATTATCCCTCATCCATCCGTTACATCCATCATTGGTACACGCCCAAATCGCGGTATTTTCTTCCGGTATTTCTTCCAAAGGTTTCTTCCGGTAGTTCATTGCCGTTCCTCCCATCCTGTAAGTCAATAGTGACTAACTAGATATAAAAAGACCGTCCCAACTTTCACAAGCTGGGACGGTTTCTTCTATTATTACAGTTTTACAACGTTTTCGGCTTGTGGTCCACGGTTGCCTTGAACAACGTTGAATTCAACGCGTTGGCCTTCGTCCAAAGTTTTGAAGCCGTCGCCAGTGATTGCGCTGAAGTGAACGAATACGTCGCTTCCGCCTTCAACTTCGATAAATCCGAATCCTTTTTCTGCGTTGAACCATTTAACTGTACCTGTTTGCATGTGTGTTACCTCCACAAATTTAAATTAATATGTTCTTTTTATCTTCAAACAAAGAAAAAATTCACACATTGAAAAAGGTTGTATTACCAAATATAACAGCCCTTTTCAATGTGAAAATTAGGGACTAAATGTATGATTGATATCATATTACCACACCTGATTAGCAAAGGCAAGCAAGCATACTAATTTATCCGGTTCTACCCTAATAAGTATTACCTTCCAATGTAAGGGTTGCCAGTCAGGTCAAAATTCATTAAATAAGCTTACTTTTGCCATATTTATCAACATTTTAGAAGAACCAGATTCCCGATAGCGATACAAAGTACCGCTATCTCAGGAAGGTCTCCCTTCAAAACGAAGGGGTAGTCCGCTCTACTTGTCATTACTGCTATATCATTATATGCCGACTTCCAGCATATTATTCCTCTGGTTTTTCAAGAAGTTTAACCGTCGTTTGATTGATTTTCCCATTTCGGTAGTAGGTAATCTTCAGATCCTCACCAATCTTCGTATGATTATATAAATACTTGCGAAGGGAAAGCGTAGATATAATAGGTTCATCATTAAATTTCGTAATTACATCATTGAACTGCAGTCCGGCTTCCTTTGCAGGTCCAACAGCATCCAGAACGACTACCCCATCCTTAACATTGTTCGGTAGGTTCAGTTCGCTCCGTTGATCCTCTGCGAGAGGAACGTACGGATTGTTTAAATCCACAGAATATACACCTAAGTAGGAACGGGCAATACGCCCTTTCTCAGCCAGTTCATTGGCGGTATCTATCACATGGTTGGCTGGAATAGCAAAACCCAAACCCTCTACACCTGCATCGGAGATTTTCATTGTGTTAATGCCAATGACTTTACCATCCAGATCAACAAGCGCGCCGCCACTATTTCCTTCATTAATTGCCGCATCGGTCTGAATGACCTCTTGTTCCCAATCATATACTCCGTCCTGATTTAGTGAAACGGGAACCTTCCGTTCGGTATAACTGACAATGCCTGAAGTCAATGTGTCTCCAAGTCCTAACGGGTTACCGATGGCAATGACCGTTTCACCTAGGCGAAGCTTAGAGGAATCCCCGAGTTGTGCAATCGTATTGATGCCCTTGGCATCAATGGAGAGAACCGCGATGTCGCTCACTTTATCCGTTCCAACGAGTGTAGCTTTACGTGTCTCGCCATCCACTGTAACGATTTCGAGATTGCTGGAGTTTTCAATGACATGGTTATTGGTAATGATAAATGCTTTATTATCTACCTTTTTATAAATCACTCCAGAGCCTAATGCTGACTCATCCAGAATGTCCAATTCTTTATTATCTTCTTTATGATTGATAATACTTACTACTGCAGGACGAACCGTAGCAGCCGCTTGAATGATCCGGTCAAATGGATCACTGCTTGGGGCAACCTCCCCAGTTGTTACTACCGACTTCGGGGCAGTCTCGTGGCTGATTTGGCCTGTAAGCACACTGAATAAAAACACTGCCACGACAGCACTGATTAAGGAGCAGACGGCGGATATTTGCCAAGTTGACAAACCCTTGCGCGATCTTCGCACAGAATGTTTGCGGTTAGCAAATGATCCCTTTGATGCTTCATCCCCTCTGGACCGCGATACTTTAGTTGAATAGAAATCGTCATCAAACAATCCCACCGAAAATCTCCCCCTTCTATTGCCAAGCGTTCACAGTATCTAAAACCTGAACCTATAGCAACCACGTCCCAAGAAGAAACGACGTTGTCGTCCTTTATTAATGACAACCGTTTCTCGTAGAAATATAAGAACGTATAGGTGCAAAACTTATATGTTCTTATATTTGAGCATATACCTCTGCAACCATTAGACTCCAACAATCACTAAAAAGTTTCACTTTATCCATTAATCCCACAATAGTTTCAGTTTATCGAAAGAATATTAGAATCTTTCAATATATCTTCTCTACTAGGAATATTTTGTAACTTAAAAGACTACAATAATAGAAATGGTCCTTAAATTTAGGCTTTGCCCATCATGTTTATAATTGTATCACAGGCAACCCCCAATTCGTGATTTTCCTAAGGTAAAAAGCCTGCGAAATTTTTACAACTTCAGTTCTGCTTTTACTATATGAGGAGGTATAATTATGAATTCTTTTTCCACAAGTATGGATCTGGTTGAGTTTATCGGTAAGCTTGGTGATTTGAAGGATGAACACTATCATATGACCCTTGCCTTCAGCGCTATGATCGAATTAATGATCGATAAAGGTCTGATCTCCCGCCAAGAACTAGAGCGAAAGACTGCCGAACTGGACCAGCTTATGACAACTGGCTCAGCTTATCCCATGGCGTAGGTTGATCAAAATACGTATCACACAGCTTAAACTCGCTATCCTTGAAGAAACAGCCCCGATCCTCCATCGCGCAACGTACCGACATTTTAGCCAAATCCATCATATTATGATCCCGGCTTAAATGCGCCAAATAGGTACGCTTGGTCCGTCCTGTGAGAATTTCACTAAGTGCTGCCCCGGCTGCATCATTAGAAAGGTGACCCATATCGCCAAGTATGCGTCGTTTCGTATTCCACGGATAACGCCCCATCCTCAGCATTTCGATATCATGATTCGCTTCCAACACCAATACATCCGCATCTGAAATCGCACCTCTTACCTTGTCGCTAACATAACCCAGGTCTGTAGCTACACATAGCTTTTCTTTCCCATCATAAAAGTTGTAACCCACTGGCTCCGCCGCGTCATGAGAAATCGCAAATGATTCTACTCGTAGACTGCCAAAATCCCTATGCTGTCCCGACTCCATTATAATTCGGTTATAGTCGGGTATTTTCCCAATGCCTTTCTCAATGGCTCCCCAGGTATTGGTGTTTGCATAGATCGGAAGATCGTATTTACGGGCCATTGCCCCGAGTCCCTTGATATGATCGGAATGCTCATGTGTGACTAGAATCCCGTCTATATCATTACCCGTTAGCTCGCGCATGGCCAACAGCTCATCGATCCGCTTGGCACTTAGGCCCGCGTCAATCATAAGTGTTGTCTCCCCGTTCCGTACCACCGTTACATTCCCGGTAGAACCACTGGACAGTACTGTAAATGAAATCCCCATTTTCCTTACTCCTTCTACTCTGTTGTCTTGGGACTGATAATGTCCGCACTAATAGCATCCACATAATAGGCATTGCCGTTCTCCAGCATGAACCGCCACATCGGCGACGCTACCTGACTTTCGGAATTGAACAGCTCACCATAATAACCAAGCTCAATCTCCTTCACTACGGAGTCTGCCGGAAAATATTTTTCAATCAAACTACTAAGCGCCTGCGATGCCGGAAGTACCTTCTGTTCCTTATCGCTACTGCTTGCCCCTATTTCAATCTTCGGCCAGCGGTAAGCTACAATCTTCTGATCACTGTTAATCAGCTCTAGTCTAACTCGGAATAGCGACCACTGGTTCTGAACCAGCGGATGAAGAACGAACTTCCCAACTTCACTTTCTTGTGAATCGAAGCGATAATTTGCGATGTCCGGAATTTGACTCTCAAGCGCCTTGCTAAGGTCGGTGAATGAAGAATAGATCAGCTTGCTGTCTATAGGAACATCTAATTTAATGGGTGGTTCATTCTGCTCTTCAGCAGAATATCGATAAGTTATATTAGGAAGTTGCGGGGTAGACGCTGGAATCGGACACAACACACGGATCCCTTTCTGCTCCATTACCGCTTGGGTTTCTTCGGACAGGGAAGTGAAATCGAGATTGGCACTAACCTGATCGCGCAAATCAATCCACAGCTGATAACATAGCAGCAGATTTAGACCTAAAAAGGCGCAAATCAGTACATTTTTGGCTCTTCCCCAATCCATACCCTTACCTCCTAAATGTTATTTGAACCACTTGTAAATTAATTTAAAGTAAGAACACTGCCGTCAATAAGTGTAACCTTCCAGACTGGGAGCAGTTGCAGCTTATCTTCTTTCACTACAGGTACATACGCAGGCGTCAAATCCTTCACTGCCGAAGTTTTGCTGACCAAAGACAATTGATTCTCTAGCTCTGCGCCCCCAGATAGCTCTACTATTTTTTTCTGTGCTTTACTCTCATCCATATAGATTAATGAGCGTTCATAAGAGGATACGGTACCCTGCTGCAATTCCAGATTAATTACGCCATACTGCAACTGCGAATTACTCATGATCGGATAGGAGCCATAAGGATAGGAGCCATAATATTGTTGAAAAGAGACCTTTCTGTCCTGTCTCCCCTCCTCGGTGGCTTCAAGACGATAAGTCCCATTCCATCCACCATACTGGTTCACAAATTCTACGGCTTCCAGCGCATCCTTGGCAGGTGTACTTTCTCCAGCTGGAAGTGCGGCAGGATCGCTATAGCTCATCCAATTCCTTTCCTTATCGACCTGAAGACTCCGTTTGCTGTCCGTATAAATCTCCGAGCCATTTTTCTCGCGAATATATCTAGTGCTTCCAACATCGAAGAAAAGATTGTTCTGCATTTGTTCTATGGTATACATGCCTGAAGGCATCTCAACCTGAACCAGAGAAATCTTGCTGTCAGGCACATAATAATCTCCGTCTATTGACTTGTAAGGCGTCCAGTTCTTGCCGAAATCCACATGCTGCTGCACGTCTTGAACGGTTAAATCCGCTTTTGCCGCTTCATAAATAATATCGCCTCTCGTACTGAAGAAAATGGCATGCGCTTTGGAGTCATTCTTAATGTTGTAGATCCAAATACGATCGATACTTTCTCCTTCAAATAGGGAATCAGGCGACAGCTGCATAACCCGCTGCAATAACGTTACCGGAATGCCCGATCCGAACGAAAGCTCAATACCCGGATTCTCATTGCGAATCTTTTCCCAGTCATAATCCTGCACCGAGTGCCGCTGGAAGCTTTCAAATCCACGCCCTTTTAACCGATTCATAATTAAACTATAGAACGTTGAGTCCGGATAAAAAAGCGTATGCTTGTTATCGCCCATATGGATGATCATTTTGTCAGGGTACAACAAGTTCTCGACTTTTTCTTTCGATCCCATATTATCTGTCTTCACATATAGATTCTCGGAGAGTACCGCAGAGTCTGCACCGGGCAAGCGATAAATCAAATAATAACTCTCAACTAGACTTCCCAGCACGAGTAAGGCTAGAATCCATGACTTCAATCTCTCCTTCATGCCTCACTCCCCCTTTGCTCATTCAGAGGTAGCGTAAAGGTTACCTTAGAGCCTTCATTAAGCTCGGATTGCAGGGAAATAGAGCCTCCATGTGCTTTCACAATTTCCCGGGCAATGGAAAGACCGAGTCCGGTGCCTCCCATATTCCGTGAACGCGCCTTGTCCACCCGATAAAAGCGTTCGAAGATCCGCTCGATATCTTTCTTCGGAATACCAATCCCGGAATCACGTACAGAAATGGAGAGCATTCCATCCTCATTTTTCAAGGCTTCCAATTCAATTGTACCGCCTTCTGGCGTATATTTTAGCGCATTCGAGACTAAATTCCCCAGGACTTGATCGATTTGATCACGATCGAGCCACGCCGTGGTAACATCTCTGCGCACCCTTGTGCTAATATCGATACGTTTCTGCCGAATCTGAAAAGAAAAGCGGTCTGCTACATCCTCCAGCATCTCGGCAATATCCGTCTGCTGAATTCTGAGAAGTGCCTCCTTGGAATCCAGACGCGAAAGATGCAGTAGATCCGTAACCAGACGAATCATACGCTCGGTTTCGTTACGAATAACCCCAACAAATCGAACGGCTAACTGCGGATCCTCAAGCGCTCCATCATCGAGTGCCTCCACGTAGCTCTTAATTGTTGTAAGTGGTGTTCTTAGCTCATGCGAAACGTTCGCTACGAATTCTCGACGTGATTCCTCCAGGTTCTCCTGCTCCGTGACATCCTGCAGCACAGCAATGGTGCCTGCAATCCCACCTTCACGACGATGAATCGGAGTAAACGTTACTCTCACGATATTAGAATCTTCACCACCCATATGTGTCAGGTGAAGCATAGCGGATTGAGCATTTCCTTTAGCCAAGGAGCCGCTCTGCTCATAGTCAAGACCAAGTAATTTATCCAGTGGAGCACCTTCCGGCAATGGACCTTCTGTTCCCAGCATAAGTGCTGCCCGAAGGTTCATGAGAATCACTACCCCATTCTCATCCGTAGCCACCACACCATCGCTCATGTTCGTCAGAATGGAGGTAAGCTTCTCCTTCTCCTCCTCATTCTGCGAGAGCGCCTCACGCAGTCTACCTGTCATATAATTGAATGCCTGACTGAGTTGTCCAATTTCATCGTTGCCGAGTACGGGCATTTTACGATTGAACCGGCCCTCAGCAACAGCTGTTGCATGCCTAGTCATTTCTTTAATCGGCTGCGTAATGGTGTGTGCAAGAATAACACATAGGACAACTGTCAGTGCCAAGGCTAGCAGCAAACCTGAGATGAATACACTGTTAATCCTGCCCATGGTTGCATATAAATCTTTCATGTCAGCAGCAATGTAAATAGCGCCCACTACCTTGTCACCGGAGAGCACCGGCTTGGCCACAACCTTTTTACGCACATTATCATCGGCAATAATATATTCTTCATTATCGCTGATCCCCTGCAAGGCGCGATTCACTACGGTCTGGGTGTTGCGCTGTCCGACATAGTCATTCTGCGAGGGAACGGAGGTGGTGATTATTTTGCCACTGGCATCAAGCACTTGAATCTCGGCCCCGTTAATGTACAGGTTATTGACCATGCCTCGCAGACTTTCTACAGCCGTTTCCTCGTCCGCGGTACCAGCCTCACTACCAAATTTATCAGCAGTCAGGATGGATAGCATCTCCGCACGTGCTTTAAGATCCTTCGTGAAGTTATCCGTTAACGAGTTCTTCATCGAGCTGACAAAATAGACTCCAATTAACTGCATAGCTATCAGAATCAGCAGCACATAAATAATAATAAGCTTTGCCTGAATTGTCCGGAAAAAGGACCACCATTTCATCACAGTCCTCCGCTTTTAGGGCTATGCATCAAATAGCCAAGTCCACGCCGAGTATAAATATATTCGGGCTTGCTGGGATTCTCCTCAATTTTCTCTCTTAGACGACGGATCGTCACGTCTACGGTCCGCACATCGCCGAAATACTCGAATCCCCACACGGCCTGCAGTAAATGCTCCCGGGTCATCACCTTACCCGCATGTTTAATCATATAGTAGAGCAACTCATATTCTCGATGGGTCAAATCAAGCGGCTCCCCACCCTTATATACCAGATACATATCTGTATCAATAAATAGATCAAAATGGTAAATACCCTGTCTGGTCTCTGCAGGTTCATTCGCCATTCCCGGCGGTGACGGTTTGTGCTGTCTCCGCATTTGGGCTTTAACTCTGGCGAGTAGCTCACGTGTACTAAAAGGTTTGGTCACATAGTCATCCGCACCAAGCTCTAGACCAAGCACCTTATCAATCTCTCCGTCTTTGGCAGTAAGCATAATGATAGGAATGTCCAAGTGCGCAGAACGAACCTCACGACAAACATCCATCCCGTCCTTACCAGGCAGCATAAGATCAAGCAGCATAAGATCAGGCTTTCTGGACAATGCCAGTTCCACTGCACTGTTACCATCAAAAGCACAAATAACCTCGTAGCCTTCTTTTTCTAGATTAAACTTCAATATATCAGCAATAGGCTGTTCATCGTCTACTACCAGAATCGTTCCCATCTGCATGTCTCAGCTTCACCTTCCTATCCCTACTTAAAGATCATTCCTTTATTTTAACATACCTGTCTTACCGTCACATCCTACGAAATAAGGAATCGGTTTCCCCAGCAAAAAGAAACAGCTATATCGTCATTCATATATCAAAAAAAATAAAAACCGCTCGAGTTTAATCGAGCAGTTGAGGTTAACGTATGAATTATTGCAAATACTTCATTGGATTTACTGCAGTGCCATTCTTCCGAATCTCAAAATGCAGATGTGTTCCCGTCGAACGTCCAGTGTTGCCCATTACGCCAATCTTGGCGCCTTGCTCCAAGCGCTGTCCCGTAGAGACTGAGATGCTATTTAAGTGACCGTAATAAGTCTCGTATCCGTTACGGTGATCCACGATAACCACATTTCCATATCCACTCTTCACACCTGCAAAAATTACAGTTCCGGCATCAGAGGCTTTAATGGTCCGGTTGCCAGATACCATATCTATCCCCTTATGGGCACGGCTCCAGCGTTCTCCGAAACTGCTAGTAAGTGTTGCTCCGCTTACTGGCCAACTGAACATGCCCGTTCCTTCACCAACTACCTTCGTACCCCGATAAACCACTTCAGGGAGCGAAGATTGTATAACCGTCTGGCCCAACCACTCTTCTTGTACGACCATTCCATTCTTCTTCGTTAACCGATATTGCATTTCTTTAAGGCCAGTTTGCCCTGGACGAACAACCTTGCTCTTGCCTGCCGGTAACTGGTCGCTTTTGCGTACGATCAATTCGGGCTCAGTAACCACCTGCTCTGACACTTGTTCCACAGTAACAACTGTAACATCTGGCTGTGGTACCTTCAGCTTCAGCGTATCCCCAATCTTCAACGTTAGCTCTTTCACATCGGGGTTGTTACTATAAATCTCTTTTTGTGTAATTTCAAACCGTTTGGCAATCCCCGAAATCGTATCGCCCTCTTGAACGGTATAAAGAAGTGGCGCCTCTTTGCCCTCGGTAAGTGTCTTGACCGCTTCCGCCACATCCAGCACTTTATTAGGATCTGTTTTTACAGGAACAACAGAGACCTCCTCACTAATCTTGACTGATTCCACTTGTTTAGCAGCTTTTGCTTTCGCCTTCGCAGCACTTGAACTTGAGGCAGCGGTTCTTGTGAGCTTACTAGCTGTTGCTACTTCAGTTTGCGGAACATAATGATTCTTTACCCCTTCAAGTACCGCATTCGCGGTCTGTTGATCCTTAACAATGCCAACGGCCTTGCCATCTACCATTAATTGTACACCTACGGCATAGGCCTTCAGCATACTATCTAATTTATTAAGCGTCGCTTCACTATCAACTTCTGGTTTGTACGCTTTCTGCTGTTTAATTGTAATGCCTTCTGTCTGAAGTACCATCGCTCTATCAGGATACTTGTCCTGATATTCCTGTTGCTTCTTATCGTACAGCTGGTTAAGCTGTGCCTGATCGTTAAGCTTCCCGATCTCCTTACCCTTCACTAACACTTGATAGTAGGTTTCAGTATTGGCTGCTACATACTTTTTCTCTGCACCAATCAACACAGTGGTTAGAAGTACCAGGCCAACAGCTCCCAAAATCCAAGAGCGCCGGAATCTACGAGTACCTTTTTCTTGATGAAAGTGTGTGGAGTCGTGATCGAAATTGTGGCTCTGCTGAACATCTGCTCCGGATTCTGCTTTGTGATTATCCTGCAGTTTCCCCATCCGGCGCATGAACTTAAATCCCTTCATGAAACTCTCCCTTTCAGTCCGCTCTGTCATCCGATATGAGCGGCCAAGCTAGTTGTACGATCTCGATTATATAGATTACGACCATGAATATTTCTGCTTATCCTAGTTCTAAATTCCTGCTTCTAATGGACCCTCAAAAAGGTTACAAGAGGTTACAAAAAATTAACCGTTTGGCGTCCTTGTCTAATGTACCATAGCTGAGCGAAAAATTTCAACTTTGTACACATAAAAAAACCCACGAAAAACGCGGGTTTTTTGCGCAAATATGAAATTTTAACCTTTTTCTTGTGTCTATAAAGTGACAATCACTATCCTCACTGCGAAGTTCCTGTAGTTGGTGTAAGCATTTTCATTATACTCTCATATTCATCTGGATCAACATATTTAGCGATGACTTGTTGCAGTTCCTTAACCTCATTCTCCGTTAGTCCATTCTCCATAGCCGTAGAGATCTTTTGCATCTCGTCCTGCGGTAGTTTAGACATCAGGATATTAAATATATTTACCTTCTCCGCCGAAGGTAGATTATCTTTTAAGTCACCTATTGCCTCAGGTGTCATTACCAATTGCTGATCCTCTATACTTCCACTCTGGCTTTCGTTAGTAGAGGACTCATTTGAGGCTTGGCCCATAACCGGTAAAGCATCCGCGGGTGCCTTTTCCTCCACCGGCTCCCCTTTATCTTTTGCAGGTGTATCCTTACTGTTATCTTTATCCTTGTTTACCGTGCTGCCTGTTGTCGTCGCTTCTTTATTCGCTTTATTGGGGTCCGATTGGCTATCCATGCCAATAATACTTTTGACCATCCCACCTAAACCTGGGCCTGGACTATCCACTTTAATATCAAAGCTCGCCAGCACCGACTGAATATAAGCATTTACAACCACGCCCGTTGTTAGAATTGAAAGTGTACTTGCGAGTACTACAATTAGACATACTCCCAGTGTACGCTTCACGATCTTCATCTTCGTCTCTCCTCTCACCTATGTTCAAGTCTATCTGGTAGATCATCTCCATGTTCTTCTATACTTCCAGTATTGACTAGAACCGGCTTTGGGAAACGTCCGAGTGTAAAAGTAAACATAAAAAAAAAGGCCTCTCCCGAGGCCCCTTATAAATTGACTATGTTGTTAGATATAAATTGGCGTTACTTGATTCGTCTGCTCACGGTTACGTCCTACTGAGAAGATGGCAATCGGAATCCCTGTAAGCTCAGACACACGTTCAACATATCTGCGTGTATTTGCTGGCAGATCGTCCAGTGTTTTTGCAGAAGTAATATCTTCGCTCCAACCTGGAAGCTCCTCATACACCGCTTCACACTCTGCCAGCATCTTAAGGCTAGCTGGGTAATGAGTGATTACTTCACCACGGTATTTGTAGCCTGTGCAGATCTTCACAGTCTCAAGTCCGCTCAGTACATCCAACGAGTTAAGTGACAAACCTGTGATTCCACTTACACGACGAGCGTGACTTACAACTACACTGTCGAACCAACCTACACGGCGAGCACGTCCCGTAACTGTGCCATATTCATGGCCCGTTTCACGGATATAATCACCAGTTGCATCATTCAGTTCTGTAGGGAACGGGCCATCTCCAACACGAGTGGTATAAGCTTTAGCAACCCCGATAACCTGTTTAATCTTGGAAGGTCCAACGCCGGAACCTATGCATACTCCACCTGCAGATGGGTTAGAAGAAGTTACAAACGGATACGTACCTTGATCGATATCAAGCATTACCCCTTGTGCACCTTCAAACAATACTTTGCGGTCTGCATCAATGGCTTCATTAAGAATGACTGATGTGTCTGTCACATAATTACGCAGCACTTCCGCATATTCCAGGTATTGAGTAAGAATCTCTTCAACGTCAAGAGCTTCCGCGCCATATACTTGTGTAATGACTTGGTTCTTCTCTTCCATCAAGTGACGGAGTCTCAATTCGAATTCCTCAGCGTCCATCAGGTCAGCAATACGAATACCGTTACGTGCAGCCTTATCCATGTAACATGGACCGATACCTTTACGTGTTGTACCAATCTTGTTCGGACCCTTGCGGTCTTCTTCCAGAGCATCTAGCACCATATGATAAGGCATAATAACATGAGCCCGGTCGCTGATCACTAAGTTCTTAGTGTCAAAACCGTTCTCGTGAATATAATTAATTTCTTGGATCAAGGCAGCTGGATTAATAACCATCCCGTTACCAATTACACAAGTCTTTTCTTTATAAAATACACCAGAAGGGATCAAGCTGAGCTTAAACTTCTCACCGTCAATCAGAATCGTGTGACCGGCATTATTGCCCCCTTGATATCGGGCGACCACATCTGCACTTTCAGCTAGAAAGTCAGTGATTTTCCCTTTACCTTCGTCTCCCCATTGTGTTCCCACGACGACTACCGTTGACATGTTCATTCCTCCGTAGGTGCTAGCCAGCACCATTAATTTTCATAATATGGGCCCTGTACGTCATTCTTATGTACGTAGCCCTCCGGACTCCAAGCGGATTTAACCCACTAAAGGACAATACTCAGTGTAACAGCCGTTTTTTTCAAAGTCAAATAAAACGAACGATTACACGAGGAAATGTGCAATCGTTCGGATATTATACATGACAAGTTTAACCAGCAAATGGTTCTGCATGTGCTCGCTCGTAGTTAACGAACTTGTTAAAATTTTTAAGAAAGACAAGTTCTACCGTACCTACGGGACCATTACGCTGTTTGGCTATAATAATTTCAATGATATTTTTCTTCTCAGTATCCTGATTGTAATAATCATCACGATATAGGAACGCAACAATGTCGGCATCCTGCTCGATAGAACCAGATTCACGCAAGTCACTCATCATCGGTCGTTTATCCTGACGCTGCTCCACACCCCGGCTAAGCTGCGACAAGGCGATGACCGGCACGTCCAATTCACGGGCAATCTGCTTCAGTGTACGGGATATATCCGATACTTCCTGCTGACGGTTCTCCCCGCCTTTGCCGCGGCCCTGAATGAGTTGCAAGTAGTCAATGACAATCATGCCAAGGCCCTTTTCCTTCTTCAGCCTCCGACATTTTGCACGAATATCCGTCACCGTGATACCGGGTGTATCGTCGATATAAATCTCCGCTTCCGATAGTGACTGAATCCCCATGGTCAGCTTGGACCAATCATCATCACTCTTGAAATCACCGGTACGCATAATATTGGCATCTAGATTGGCTTCTGCACAGATCATCCGCTGTACTAGCTGCGGCGCTGACATTTCCAGACTGAATATGGCAACAGTCTCTTTGGCACGTACTGCCACGTTCTGAGCGATATTAAGCGCGAACGCAGTTTTACCTACAGAAGGACGCGCCGCTACAATAATCAGATCGTTGCGCTGGAATCCATTAGTCATATGGTCTAAATCCACGAATCCAGTTGGAATACCTGACGTACCACCTTTATTCTGATGAAGTAGTTCAACCTTGTCGAATACTTCCATCAAAACATCGCGGATCGCGATAAACCCACTGCCGCTGCGCCGGTTGGAGATTTCAAGAATTCGCCGTTCTGCATCACTCAGCATATCGGCTACATCTTCGCCACCTGTATAGCCCTCGCTCACGATCTGCGTTGCTGTGCGAATCAAGCGCCGAAGCATAGCCTTTTCTTCAATAATCTGCGCATAGTATTCTACGTTAGCCGCAGTAGGTACCGCATGCGCCAACTTAGCTAAGTAGCTAACACCGCCAATATCTTCAAGCTCTCCCTTGTCCTGCAGTCTAGAAGTAAGCGTAACAAGATCAATCGGCTGGCTCTCTTCTCCGAGCTGCACCATCGCCTCAAAAATCATTTGATGCGCTTTATCGTAGAAGTCTTCGGTATTCACCCGCTCCATTGCAGTAATGAGCGCTTCATCCTGCAACAGAACAGCACCAATTACCGCTTGCTCCGCTTCAAGATTCTGCGGGGGAACCCGATCGAAAAAGAGATCTCCACCCATGTTACTCCTCCGTTACCTGGACCTTAAGGGTAGCCTTTACTTCAGTATGCAGTTTAACACTTACTTGAAACACTCCCATATGGCGGATTGGCTCACCTAGTTCAATCTTGCGCTTGTCGATGGAAATGCCTTGAGTAGAAGCTAGCGTCTCAGCAATCTGTTTACTTGTAATTGCGCCAAATAGACGGCCGCCTTCACCTGCTTTTGCTTTCATAGTCAGTGTAAGCTCATCTATCTTCTTGCCCAGTTGCTGTGCTTCTTCTTTTTCGTTATCTTTACGGCGTTGTTCAGCAGCTGCTTGGTTCTCGAGCGTCTTAACATTTCCTTCCGTTGCCGGACGAACTAATCCACGTGGTAATAGGAAGTTGGCAGCATAACCTTCTGATACCTCTTTAACCTGACCTTTTTTACCTTGACCCTTAACATCTTTTATGAAAATGACCTTCATTCGAATAAACCCTCTTTCGATTCGATTTCAGCCAGCACCTGCAGCAGTCTGGCTTCTGCTTCTTTACATGTTCCTTCTAGCTGTACTGCGGCGTTGGAAAGATGCCCACCGCCACCCAATTTCTCCATCACGACCTGTACATTCATGCGCCCAAGTGATCGAGCACTAATGCCAATCAGGCCGTCTGGTCGCTCGCTAATGACGAATGAAGCGACTACGTTCGTCATCCCTAGTAGCGTGTCCGCAGTCTGAGCAATAAGTAACTGCGGAATCTTCATGCCTGGTGCCGTCACAACCAATGCGATTTGATCATAAATCATACGCGCATGTTTGATAATTTCGGCTTTTGAAATATACTCCTGTAAATCCTCCTTCAGCATACGCTGAATAAGGACGGTATCCGCACCATTTCGGCGCAGAAATCCTGCAGCTTCAAATGTACGTGAGCCTGTATGAAGCGCAAAGTGCTTCGTATCTACAGTAATCCCCGCTAATAGCATTGTAGCATCCAGCGGATAAATCTTTACCTTCTCATGGATATATTGAAGCAACTCTGTCACCAGCTCACAGGTTGATGAAGCGTAAGGTTCCAAATATACCAGTACAGCATCGTTGATGAACTCTTCACCTCTACGGTGATGATCCACCACCACAATTCTACTGGCATATTGCACAAGCCGTGGCTCCATTGTCATAGACGCCTTATGTGTGTCCACAACAATAAGCAAGGTATGCTCAGTCATCACTTGTAAGGACTGCTCCGTTGTGATGAATGACTTAAACAACTCATCATCTTTACGAATCTGCTCCATCATGTTTGTTATAGAAGGATTAGGGGTTTCCATCACAATGTTGGCCTCTACATTATACATTTGTGCAGCCCTCAGAAGGCCAATTGCAGCACCTACAGCATCGATATCTGGTGTCCGATGACCGAGGATCAGCACGCGGTCGCTCTCCTGCATCAGATCACGCAGTGCATGCGCAATGACTCGTGCCCGCACTCGTGTACGCTTCTCCGCGGCATTACTCTTTCCACCGTAGAAAGACAACCTCTGGCCTGCTTTTACAGCTGCCTGATCTCCGCCTCGGCCTAGCGCCATATCCAAACTGGATTGAGCTAGAGCTCCTAGCTCACTTGCAGAATCCGCTCCAAAAGCCATGCCTATACTCAGTGTCATCGGTACCTTAAGATCCGCCGTCATTTCCCTAACCTCGTCGAGAATAACGAATCGACTCTCTTCTAGCGCTTGCAGGCTACGGTGATTAAGTAGCATTAGATAACGTTCAGACGACAACCGACGCAAGTAAACATCAAACTGTTTACTCCATTCAGTGATCTCACTCGCCACCTTGGCAATCAGAGAAGTACGCTGTTGATCATCCATTCCTTGAGCAGATTCATCTAGATTATCCATCATCACTATGCCGATCGCCAGCTTCTCATCCTCATAACGTTCACGTAACACCACAAGCTCAGTGATATCATACATGTAAAGAATACGTTCACTTGGAATAATGACGGCTTGATAATATCGTTCATCCACAGTGAGCTCAAGGCGAGTGTCGTTCAATACACCTTCTTTGAGGATATCCCGTTTTCCCGATACATTTGTCGTAAAAAAAGACTGCATATCAGGCAGCAATTCCTGCAGCGGTTCCCCAACCAAAGACTTGCGCGCAAAAACATCACCGGCATAGCGGTTATTCCATTCTACTGTTCGATCTTCGCTAAACAGAATGATTCCGAGGGGTAGCATGCTGACCGCTTCTCCCTCAACCCGCTTAATACGAAAAGTTAATCCATTAATATATTCCACCAGATTACGACGGAACGAAATCTCCGTCTTTAGCATATAGAAGCATAATGTACCTGCCAGGAACAGGCTAGCGACCCCAAGAGCCCAGTTATAAATACTGACAATTATAATAAGGGCCAACAGTAGCATGAACGCCCATACGGTATGATAGCCGTGCCAGCGTCTTTGCAGAAATTTAGGCATGAACTCTCACCCTATCGTTTCGATTTCGTCACATACTCCCGCAGTGGGAAAGCAAGATCAATGATACCGATAATGCGTAGCGGCGGCAGCAAAATGACCGGTATTGCTAGCAGAATGGCAGCCATCTTGTTCCATTTGCGTTCATGCGCCAGGAAGAAGAAAAATCCAATCGCCTGAATCATAAAGCCAATTCGTAGCAACGGCAGAAGATTGGCAGAAATCATTAGGATGTAATTGTTCTCCGATCCTGAGAAGAAGAGCTGAAGAACCACACCAATCAAATAATACCAAATGAACGATCTCGAAAGTCTCCACTCACGTGCAGGCTTCATCTTAGGCACTGCGTAATTCATACTGTTCAGAATCGGACGGACGATAGAATGCGTAATGACAGCTATCATGAAAGAACTTACGATTAGAGTCATTGGGATCATTTGAACCGTCATATGACTTAGCTTGTTTACATCCTCAGTCGTAAACCCAAGGTCAGTAAACAGTGGATTAGTGGTACCGAGATCAGACAGAGGCGAGTTTACCATTTGCAGCACATCGTTCACATAGTTAGACAGATCAAAATTAAATAACGCCGTACCGAGCAGTAAGAGTAGCAGAAACTCTGCAAGGATCGTAACCGTACCTGCAATCACGGTTGACATTGCTGAGGCATGTCTTTTATACCAACGTCCCATAACCAGAGCCGGTATTAAGAAATACACCGCAATCAGTACATAAATAGGTGTAATCAGGCCAACAATCAGCAACACAGGCAATACGTGTAGAACGAATTGTTTGGTGTTCAGTGTAGTGAACAACACTACTGCCGGAACAATCATAAATAGGGTAGTGATGATGAGCATTGGAGTAGTTAAACTAAGCAGCAAAAGTAAGTATGCTACGCTCCAAGCCACAGATGACCAGCGAAATTTCAACAGTATTCACCTCTTACGCATATGTTCTTCTAAAGCAGATATATCTTGATACCATTCTTCCAATTGATGCCCTTCCTGCTTATGCTTTCTGAGCTTCTCGAGTAGCAAGTCATCTAATTGACGATAGGGAATTCCTAGTCTGCGGCCCAAAATATAAGAGCTCATAATCAAACTAGCCAGGCTGTCGCCCACACGGGTAGTACTGCCTTCCCATAACGCCTTAAATAACCGTGAAACTTGGTCAATCACTTCAGTTTTTAGCCATTCAATTACCTTGGCGCGTTTAGCTACATCTAGATCCTTCGGCACATTGGACACGTCTCTCTACCTCCGGCAAAAAGCTTTATTCTCCATTATAGCATAAAAATTTCTGTGTCACACAGGACGCCCCACGCACCTTAAGTATGCTTCAACAATGGATGAACTAATTACTTCTTACATTTTAAAAAAAGACCTGTTTTCCGTTATCGCCGGAAATACAGGCCTCGTTCCGATTGCTTCTATTACCGCGAATAAATTGGGCTATAATGACTCTTGTGATTGTTTTGATACAAATTTCTCACAATATTCTATGACTTGACTCCGGCGAACGATGCCAATAAACCGGTTCATATCATCGACTACAGGAACAAAGTTCTGTACCTTAGCCAAATTAATCAGGTCTTCCATATCCGCATCAATCGAGACAGGTCTGTTATTCATCCGTAACGGCAAATCTTTAAGCAAGAATTTTGAAGCATTCTCAAAAGTAACCTTGCCTTCGGATTCCTTCATATACCAGAGCAGATCACCCTCTGTAACCGTTCCAGCATATTCTCCATTTCGGTTCAGAATAGGGACAGCAGTATAACGGTGAAACTCCATCCTTTCCAGCGTTTGGCGTAGCGTTGAATCGATCGTTACGCAAGCGACTTCCTGTTTCGGAAGTAAAAAAAATGCAATATTCATCTCTTGATCCTCCTCAAAGAGTTCCGAAGGAATTACGGTTCTTTAACTTCCTTTTACTGCCATGCAAAATTATTTATACGTGGCAGCTTAATAATAGTTCCAATACATTATAGCATGAAGACAGCAAGCAGCAGCCATGAGAATGTGAATGGCTGCTGCAATTATTTATATGAGTTTAGATTCCACTTTAGAATTATTGCGTAACTGCTGTTGCTTTAGGTTCCAGCGCATTACTTGCTTTTCCAGGCTCAATTAGTTGATCTACTGGTGTTGCTGCGTTCATCCAGTTGTCAATCATTGCCTTAGCCTCACTCAGATCCTCTTCATCAACGATATCGTAATAAATACCATCCATACGCTTACCTTCACCCATAACTGTGAAGCTTGAGATATCCATGCCTTTTCCGCCCATAAACTTCTTGGCCAGACTAATGATCGTGGAAGGCTCTATGTCAGTCTTGAAATTATCTCCCATGATATCCAGCAACTTCGGAATATTGCCGATTTGACTGATCGATAACATCTTATTAGCTACAACATCAATAAAAACCTGCTGACGCTTGGTGCGGTTAAAGTCGCTATCCTCACGATAACGCGTATAGTTAAGCGCTTCTTGTCCGTTATAAAGCGACTTTCCAGCTTTAATTGTAAACTTTTCATGATCCTTGCCCTTGTTCACAATGTCTTTCTTAATCGGCAGCGGAACGCCTCCAATAGCATCTACAGCATCCTTGAGCCCTTTGAAATTAATGCTAGCATAATATTGAATATCATGACCGAGCAACGCTTCTAAGGAATCCTTGGCCATTTGGTGCCCCCCGAAGGCATAGGCATGTGTAATCTTATCCTTTTTATTATCCTTATGACCTATAATTTCCGTATACGTATCACGCGGAATAGAGATAAGCAGGATCTTATAATCCTCAGGGCGAACAACAGCGTACATCATGGTATCTGAACGTGCCGTTTCATTATCGCGTTGATCGGTCCCTAAAAGCATAATTGAGAAGGGATCGCTCTTGTACGCAACGGGCTCTGGCTTAACCTTGTTCTCATCCTTAAGCGGCTGGTAAGATTCTTCCTTCAGCTTACTTTCAACCTGATCAGATAAAAAAAGGTCGAAAGCTAATACAGCCAGGGAATTACGAAACAGAAATCCTCCCGCTATAATAACGACAAGAACTATGAGTGCAATGTATCTTTTCTTTATTTTTTTCATCTTTGATTCCTTCTTTATTGTAGAATAATTGCTTGCCATATATATAATGCTTCCTGATCTTTATCAGGCAGTCATGACTTTATTTCTCACGGCGATCGGCTGTCCCCTATTCCATTATCTTATTGTCCCCCCTTTCAGGAAATTCAGGTCATTCAAAATTATAGAAAAAAAAGTTTTTGGCGGTCCTAAATTAATGTGGATAAAACAATATTTCTATTGTAATCACTAAATGGATAAAAAGAAACAACAAATAACGACATGAATAGGGAAAAAGCACCAGACCAAGTAATAAATACTCGTATGGCGCTCCAACTTTAGTTCCCAATTCTAAGGGGGTGTGTCATATGTTTAACCCTATCTCCATAATTGTAAACCGCGGAAAAATCCATAATCAAACAATTTTGCAGCACCTTTAAATCGGCTCTCATAAGTCTTTGCTCCCATAACGACCGCAATAAGCCTATGACCATCTCGCTGAGCCGAGCCTGCAATGCAATATCCCGCCTGGTTATCATGTCCAGTCTTTAAACCATCTGTACCCTCATAAGCGTAAATACCGCCCATAGCTGGAAGCATGAAATTGCTGTTACTAACATACAGACCTTTATCCTTTAAATGCATTTGTGTACGGCTAGAAATATTCAGAATATCCGGATGATTATAGATTAGTGCGGCAGCCAATTTGGCGGTATCCCGAGCTGTCATCATTGTCTCACCGCTGATATTCATATTCGGACGAATGAAACCAAGATCCTTACCTGATAGTCCCGTTGAGTTAGTAAATATTGTGCTGGAAGATAAGCCTAGACTGCGTGCCTTGTCGTTCATCATAAGCACAAAAGAAGCCTCTGAACCTGCCATATATTCTGCCAATGCAACAGTTGCATCGTTGGCAGAATATATGGCGATTCCTTCAAATAATTCTCTTATGGTATAGAATTCTCCCCGTTTCAATGAGAGATTTGCGCCACCCATTTCACTTGCGTAAGCACTAATGGGAACTCTATCCTCCCATTTAAGCATTCCGGAGGAGATCTGATCCAGCACAATCAATTCTGTCATTAATTTAGACACACTGGCTGGTGGCATAGGTACATCGCCGTTTATATCCACCCATATATCTCCAGTATCCATATCGAGAAGCACTGCTGATTCCGCGTCAATATTTGGTTTAAAACCAAGCTCGGTTGGCTTCCACACCGCAATCAAGACAACGACTAAAACAGCTGCAATTGCCCCCACTACTATCCGTCTCTTCATCGTTGTCATCCTCCATACTATATATGACGAATGAAACTACAATTTGATTACACTTTTCACAAAATATTTTTATTTTATTTTTCACTTTGTTCCTTAATCCACCACTTATAAGGGTCGATAATCGTACTTATAGAATTCACACGAACGCCTTGTAGACGCTTATTTACTGGAATAATGGTTTTCCGCTCAGCCAAAAAGATCATAGGTACCTCTTCATTGACCAGCTTCTGCCACTCATAATATATTTCTTTACGATATTCCCTATCGTATGCCTTCATACTTACTCCTTCACGAATCAACTCTTCGTTTCGCTCTGAGGACCAACGTGGATAGTTCCATAGATCATTTTCTCTCCACAGACCCGTTGGATCGGGGTCACTCGCTAGTCCCCATACTCCATAGAATAGTTCGATGGACGGATCGTCAGATTCCACAGCGTCGTAGAAGGTGTGGACTTCCTTTAATGCTCCCCCGTTTAGCTGTACATCGAGTCCAACATCACGCCAATTCCCTAGAATAGCCTCCGTACGTAGCTCTGACGTTTGACTACCCAGCATAGAATCAAAATTAATAACCAGTTTTTGTCCCTTTGAATCTTCCCGTAATCCATCACCGTCAAGATCCAGAAATCCAGCCTCATCCAGCAACTCCTTGGCCTTAACAGGATTATATGGATAAGTATTAATCTCAGCGTCAGGGATCTTCGCCCAGCTTGTACTAGATATTGGGGTCTCTACAGGCTCAGCTAGACCATAGGAATATGCTTTAATGATACCTTCACGATCTAAAGCATAGTACATAGCTTGGCGTAATCTTTTGTCTTCAAATTTAGGGTTATCCATTACGATTGTCTCGGTTTTCGTATCCCAATGCCCGAATTTGAAACCTATATATTCATAGCCAAGCTCAGCTGTTTGCAGAATGTTTACATTCCCCAGTTTATTTAGATCATCATAAGCATCCCGAGGGGCTGTCTCTATATCAATTTCTCCTTGTTCAAAGCGTTTGGTCACTTCTTTGTCGTCAAATACCTTATACAGTACGCCATCCAATAACGCTTTGCCCTTATAGTATTGGTCAAAGCGTTTCATTTCTACCCTCTCGCCAGGCTGAATATATTCAACCACAAAAGGGCCAATACCAATAGGGGATTTTCGCATCTGATCACTCTGAGGCATATCTTTAACGGCGACACCAGTATAATATTTTTTATTCATCGGATAGGGCCACAGATTATCGATTGTATTTACCCGTGCAGCAGTTACTGTTATTTTTAAAGTATAAGGATCTATGACCTTCAGGCCTGATATGGTCTTTGCTTCTCCCTTATGATAGGCTTCTGCCCCTTGAATCATTTCAACACTATAATAATGCGAGCCCGTATAATCTGGACTAGCGATAGTTTCAATCGCAAATTTCCAATCCTCCACCGTTAATTCATCACCGTTATGCCAACGGACTCCCGGTTTGATTTTAAAGGTAAATATTTTATGATCGTCAGATTCCTGCCAAGAGGCGATACTAGGAATTATCGATAAATCATCATTTAACGTAAACATAGGCTCAGTAATAAACTCCAGCACACGAAAATCATCTTCACCTTCATAAAAAGCAGGTTCAAACAAGCCTGTAAACGGTGAGGAGTATCCGTAAGTAACTACTCCACCAGCCTGTGGCTTATTGTCTTTCAAATTATGGCGAAAAGATAATGAATTACTGCTGGAAGTTGATCTACTACATGCTGACAATAGGGTCGCCATCACGAGCAGCGTTAATAACAACCTGCACATCTTCTTATTATTCATGTGTTTCTTCCCTTCTCTAGTTGAACATATATCTACATATAAGTTATGGAATATAAATATTTTTACTGTAACAAAGTTTTACGGTGGTTACAATAACTTCTAAGCTCTAGGCCTTTACTCCTGCTTGAAATTCACATAATTCGTTTTATCTATAAAAAAGACCTGCCTCGTGGGCAGATCCTCCTTAGAATTTATTCTTCATCCCTATGCGTGATCCTCAGACCCTCAACATGTTTACGCTGCATCAGTTTTCGCTTTTTACGAGTATCCTTACTCTCAAAAATAATATCAAAGTCATATTCCTCCGGATATAGCTCTTCTTTTGAAAGGTAAGGCTTCAAACGCTTATGGTTAATTTTCATTTTTTGCTTCTGGATCATTACTCCGACCATTCCTAAGTTATCTCTCTTCTCATACACGATTCCTATTCGTCCCAGTGAAGTTACAACGACTGCATCTCCAATTTCAAATTGGGCCAGCTTCTCCTTGTTGCGGATGGATTCAGTAGCATCGATTTCTACATTCTCATGTTCCTTTGCTGTAAGTGTAGCATTCCCTTTCTCTACATCTTTATTAAAAAGGCTCCCCCATGCCTCGCCGCTACCTTTCTGCAACCTTTCCTGCTGCGCCTCAACAATTTGCCACGATCGCTTTATAACGTCATCCTGGATACCTAGCTTCTTAGCGATTTGCAGTGCATAACTTTCCCCCGCTTCTCCGATAGTCAGGCGGTATAACGGCTGCAGAGTCTCTTTATCGAACTCCATTCGTGCGTTTTGAAAGCCAGTTGTCGCAGCTGCAAAAGCTTTTAGCTCATTAAAATGTGTTGTAACAATAATATTCGCCCCTTTACGGTTCAGCTCTTCCAGAATCGCGATAGAGAGCGCAATGCCCTCCCCGGGATCTGTACCTGCCGCCAGCTCGTCAATGAGCAGCAGCACCCCCTTAGACGCATCTCTCAGCATCCCCTCTATACTCTTCATTTGCGCTGAGAAAGTACTCAGTGATTGTGCCAGACTTTGCCCGTCACCGATTACACTGATCACATCCGTAAAAACAGTAAACTCGCTACCCTCCTCGACCGGAATCAACAGCCCAGATTGAGCCATGATCGTCAGCAGCCCAAGCGTTTTGAGAACCACAGTTTTACCGCCCGTATTCGGGCCTGTAATGATGAGGGATTTATAGCCCTTACCAATCTCCAGACTTATCGGAATCATGCCCTTCAGCATAGGATGCCTGCCTCCGTTCATCCTTAGAAAGCCCCTCGCATTCAGAGTAACAGCAGTTGCTCCCAGCGTTCGTGCAAATTTAGCTTTAGCAAAAATAAAATCATACGTGCCCGTAACTTCGATATTAAGGCGCAGCGCGGTCTGTTCCTGTTCTACCAAGCTGGTCAGCATGCTGAGGATTACAGCTTCTTCTCGCGCCTCTTCTCCTAATAGCAAATCAAGCTCAATCTGGAGGGCAGCGATCTCATCTGGTTCGATAAACACCGTCTGTCCACTTGTGGATTGATCCAGCACCGATCCCTTTATTTGCTTATGATATTCCCGTTTTACGGGGATAACGTAACGCCCACCTCGCTGACTATAAATATTCTCTTGTAGAATCGACTGATGACGTGACATGATCCCGTCAATTTTTTTATGAAGACGTTCTTTAGCCACCCCTATCCTTTTACGAACTCGCTCTAGCCCCTTGCTAGCCCCATCATCAATCGCACCAAAACGAATACAACGATCAATAGTCTCCCTCACATGATTTAATTCCAGTAGTGAGGAAGCATAGGCAGCAATCCGTGGAGCACTTTGTTCTTTAGAGGCCATATATTT
Organism: Paenibacillus sp. FSL K6-0276; assembly: GCF_037977235.1. Lineage (NCBI taxonomy): Bacteria > Bacillati > Bacillota > Bacilli > Caryophanales > Paenibacillaceae > Paenibacillus > Paenibacillus sp. FSL K6-0276. Next base: position 6,095,643 of record NZ_CP150276.1, read on the forward strand.
GCGCAATTGACTACAGCTCTTAAGGAATGTAGCAACCGCAGTGAAATCTTGCTCACTGTACAAATATCCAGTCCCCATTAACGACATGATCCATTCAATACCCTCTAATGAAGGAATAGGTACACTTGATCCTCGTTCTAGCAGTTCTTTAGCTTCAGAGGTTTCCTCCATTGCTCTTTGAATCGTCGACAAATTGTTCATAGGCGTAAGCTCTTCTACAGCCTTCTTTCCCACATAAGATACTGCGTGACGCCCAAGTTCGGCTTTAATGATCTCGTATTCCAGTGTGTTCAGACTTTGTAAATTCACAGCAAATCCTCCTTCAATTATCTAACTATTCTTTAGATCTAATTCTCCCTAACGCAAAGAAGGGCAAAGAATGCCACTATGGCAGTCCTTGCCCTTCTTTTTACGCTAATGCTCTCTGACGTTTTATGGGCCCCCAAAAAAGCCAGGATGGCCAAAAAACAAAAAAACCGTGCTCTAAGAGCACGGTTAATTACAAAGAGAACAATAGCCGTAAAGAGGCCATATGACGCTTCGTGTGTTCTTAACTAAATCATCCACCGTTAGGAATAACAGACTTCTGCGCGAGACGGACTCAAATAGAGCACGTAAACGCCAAAAGACGAGCCTGATAAAGCCTTCCTAATCAAGTGTTATGAAATTGCTAGTTAAGAACGGTCACCAACATCAAAATTTCCCCTTTAGTTATAGGATAGCTGTAATTTAACACATTACAGATCTGGCGTCAAACGGTAAAAAAGCACTTCACACCCAAGTGATTCGACTTTACTACTTATCCATCAATTGGTGCTTCCTTTTCTATACAAAAAAAGCAGCCGGTTTCCCGACTGCTTTTATAAAACGTCCTATTCCGTTGTGTAAGGAAGCAACGCGATTTGACGCGAGCGTTTTACAGCAATGGTAAGAGCGCGTTGGTATTTTGCACTAGTACCTGTTACACGACGTGGCAAAATCTTTCCACGTTCGCTGATGAACTTCTTAAGAAGTTCGGTATCTTTATAATCAATGTGAGTAATCTTGTTCACAGTGAAAAAGCAAACTTTTTTACGCTTGTTGCGTCCACCACGACGTGCCGGTCTTTTGTCGTTGTCGGCGCCTTCTCTTGGTTTAAAAGCCATATTCTTTTCAGTCCTTCCTAATTAAAATGGCAAATCATCATCCGATATATCAATCGGTTTACCATCGCCCGAAAAAGGATCTTGAGTATTGTTGTTACGCGAGAAATTATTGTTGTTATTTCCGCGTCCAGCGTTACCACCGCCACCATATGCTGGCTCTTCAGGCATACTACTTGCACCACTTGAGGTATTTCCACCTTCACGGCTCTGTGAAGATTCCAGGAAACGAACATTATCAGCAATAACTTCAGTTACGTATACACGTTTGCCTTCGTTATTCTCATAATTCCGCACTTGGATGCGTCCTTCCACTGCTGCCAGACGACCTTTGCGCAAGTAATTGGCACAGGTTTCTGCTAGCTGTCTCCAGGTAACAACCGGGATGAAGTCTGCCTCACGTTCACCGTTCTGGCCCGTAAAGTTACGATCTACGGCTAGCGTAAATTGCGTTACGGCAACACCAGCGGGAGTATAACGAAGTTCCGGGTCACGGGTCAACCGTCCGATCAAAATGATACGGTTCAACAATTCTGGTCCCCTCCTTTAGAGCGATTCATTACAAAGCTTGTCAAGATCTTAAGCAACGTCGTTCGTAATGAGATAACGAATAACTTCGTCAGAAATCTTCATAAGACGTTCTAATTCAGTAACTACTGCAGGTTCTGCATTGAAGTTAACCAAAACATAAACGCCATCACGGAATTTCTTGATCTCATACGCAAGACGGCGTTTACCTTGCACTTCGTGCTTTGTAATTTCCCCGCCATTGGAGATGATGCCTTGGAATTTATCGACTGCTGCTTGAACGGCTTCTTGTTCAATGTCAGGACGAATAATGTACATCACTTCATATTTGCGCATAATTTTCACCTCCTTATGGTCTGAGGCCCCTAATCACGTCAGGAGCAAGGAACGAGCACAAACATAGACTCGCACCTGATTAATATACCAAAATGAACAGCAGAGTGCAAGCAATATTAATACAGGACAACTCTTCGCCCTCTTTTTACATGAAAAAATCACTACCTGAGCACAATAATTAACGAATTCATCTACACTAAAAAAGGAGGAATAATGATGGGTGAGAAGACGGAATATGAAGAAGGCGACAAGGCTCCCAATCCAGGCATGTACACAGAGGTAGGCGAAGCGCGAAGCTTCCATACTGAGATTTCGAATCCACAGCACATCAAGATGGAAAAAGGGGACACCTTCCCCGAAACCACCAACAAAAATCGAAAGTGGAAAAAGGTTGAAAAAGCACGTGTACATTAATTCAAGCATAAACGCTTTCGGCGTCCTTATATGGATGGAAAGCCTTTAAACGAGAAATATAAGGATGATTGATGAAGTGAAACATATAAATCCTTATATTTTAAAATAAGATGTGTATAAAAAAAATGACACTGCACATACTATACTTAGGCAGTACAAAAGAGAGGTGTGGTTCCGTTGGCCGTCGTAGACGAACACAATCACAGGAGATCTGATTCAGCATCTATTGTAAGCTGGGAAGAGTAGTGGGTTATTGCCTTAAAAAAGCATTAACCTCAGCAACGCCTAAATCACTTTAGTCGCTATTTACAGAGAAATTCCAACATCATTGATGTACTGCCTCCTGAAGAAGGACCCGAAAGGGCCCTTCTTTTTGCGTTGTATATTCCGTTCAACGGCTATTATAGACACAAAAAAACCTCCGTTACAGGAACGAAGGATTCATTAAAAGTTATATTATGCTGAAGTGGCGGAGAGGGTGGGATTCGAACCCACGCACGCTGTGACACGCCTAACTGATTTCGAGTCAGCCCCCTTGGGCCTCTTGGGTACCTCTCCGCAGCAAAAATAATTGTATCATGCAGACATGCCATTTGCAAGCTTAATTATTGTCTGTATTTCCCTCTACAGAACGCAGTACCTTCTTCATATTCTTCTCGAATTTGGCACGGGGAATCAGAACACTATGCTGACAGCCTGTACACTTAATTCGAATATCCATTCCCATACGAATAATCTCCATCTCATTAGATCCGCAAGGATGTTGCTTCTTCATCTGCACAATATCCCCAAGCTGAAAAACTTTACGTTCCACTATTCTTCCCCCTCTTCTCCTTCTTGTGTAGCTGCGATCTGCCGTCTTGATCCAGTGTTTGGCGACTCAGTCACTTCTAGTGCATTTTCTATCTTTTCAAGATCCAATTCAGCCTTTGCCTCTGCTTCTGCCTTCTTACGCACTTCCTCTTCAGCTTGGGCCTGTTCCAGCATGCTCTGTTTCTCTAATGCCTGTTTAATGTCATTTTGAATTTGTCTTTCCGCTGCATCTCTTGCATTAGGTGAACAGCTGGCCGCTATACGAATCACATATTCCGAAGTACTCATGGACTGTATGCCGAGCACATTGGGGTAAGCAAGCACATTGGAGTTACGCTCTTCTATCCCTTTTAGCGCCTCTCCAATTAATCCAAGTGTAGCCTCTAGGCTTCGCTCCATTTTCACCGGAACATCAACTACAGCCAAAGCGTTGGAAAGAGAATAGTTGGTCACGTTCGTAATTAAGCCATTAGGGATAATAAATACCTCACCAGTAGTACTTAGCAATCTGGTTGTTCGCAATCCGATTAATTCTACAGTTCCTTTATAAGTACCCGTCTGAATCACATCACCAACCGCAAATTGGTCCTCCAAAATAATAAAGAACCCTGTAATAACATCCTTCACCAAACTCTGAGCCCCAAAACCTACCGCAAGTCCTAGTACGCCTGCACCCGCTAACAAAGGTGCCAAATCGAAATTAAACTCAGATAAGATGAGCATGATCATTACAAAATTGCAGATAAAAGTCACTACATTCTTCATCAATTCACCTACTGTGGTAAACCTTCTTGTATTAGACATTAATCTACCACCAGTTTTGCGTTCAAGCGAACGATCAATTACATTGTAGACGACCTTAATAACAATCCGGGTTAAGAGAAAAATAAGAAGAATCCGCAGACCCGAGAATAGTACGTCAGCCCACATCGCTGTATCAGTAACCCAATTCCACACTGTATCTTTGAATCGTAGGGCGCCCTTAACTGCATCAGCGGCTGTAGTAACCTCCAATATCCACATGTTCATATCATGTAATCCTCCCTATCCCTCTATCAGTATGTAATTCTCGTTGTTTTTTCCGTAAATGCCACGTATTTCGATATTCTGCTCAGTTACAATCTTCTGTACCTCTCCCAGCGCACTTTGATAAAACTGAATCGATATCGCGCAACCTGCCGTAATCTCTTTCGGAGTTGGAAATATATCAATTTCAATTCCCGCATACTCAAGCAGCATTTCAGCACGAAGCGCCTGCTGGGTAGAGTCAAACGCGATTAACATCTCTTCCTGCATATACGTTACGCCTCCCATAGGTTTATCGTCCTATCTCTTGCTGCGGTAGTATAAAACCCCTCTTCTATCCATATACTAGATACCATCAAATAGAATCAGCTTCAGAAAGGAAGATGGTATGAACTTTTCATCCAAAGCTACATCAGCGCAAGAAACGTCCTGTTTAAAAATATCACATACAGATCCCGATATCTATTCCGCGATTACCCACCGTCTACTTTTCCACTTTTCACGCACACGCCCGGAGACTCAGATTGTCGTCATTTGTGTAGGTACGGATCGATCCACAGGAGACTCTCTTGGTCCTCTTGTTGGTACTGCATTATCTCGTTTTCATAGTCCACTTTTTCATTTATACGGCACTCTTGAAGAGCCTGTCCATGCCGTTAACCTTGAAGAAACTTTATCTCTAATCAATGAAAGATATAGTAGCCCCTTCATCATCGGTATAGATGCTTGCTTAGGTCATTCTACTAGTGTCGGCTGCATCCAAGTCGTTGAAGGGCCTTTGAGACCAGGAGCTGGCGTAAATAAACAATTGCCGCCGGTAGGTGATATCCACTTGACTGGAATCGTTAATGTCGGCGGCTTTATGGAGTATTTCGTATTGCAGAACACGCGATTAAGTTTAGTCATGCGATTATCTGATATTATTGCTACGAGTCTATATTCTGCCTTAAAGCAATGGAATCTTCATGCTAGGTCCGCTGCAACGCGAGAGTAACAACTTCTTTTTCTTCAGGTGATAGGACATATTGTGACTCCCCGTTCTGCATAGGTTTTGAGTAAATGTAAGAATTCTCACGATTATGAAGACTGGTTAATACAATACCACTGCTGTTGGCATCCAGTATAGCAACTGAGAAACTCAGATCATTGCCACGTTCTCCAAAGGCATTATAACGCTTCAGAGCGATATTGGACTTCATGCCACGCATTCTAGTTTGAGTAGCTTCCAATACGACCTTTTGTTCACGTTGTTCTTCTTCCAGCATGTCGCTTTGGTTCTTCAGATCAATCAGAAGGCCTTCCAGATCCTCCACACCGCTCCCAGCCATCATGGCCTCATATTTACGCCGCATAGCACGTAGCTTAGCCCCCTGGGCGATCACAGTGATTACCAGTACCAACATAATTACTGTAAAAGCAAACACAAACCACTGCAACTGCTCACTAATTAATTGATTCATTTCAGACATGAATGGACCATCCTTTTTATTTATCTGCCGCGGGCATCGCCATATAACTCATCCATAGCAGCCAGCATTCTGCTTATATTATGCTCTGTCGTATCTACGCCTACACTCGCCCGAACAGCACCACTCTCTAACGTATCAACAGCCTTATGTGCCAAAGGGGTACAATGCATACCCGCTCTGACTGCTATTTTATAATCACGATCTAGACGGTGAGCAATATTCGCCGATTCTTCTCCATCCACTACAAACGATACAATCCCGGTTCTCGGAGCCCCTAGTGAGGGTCCTAATAATCTAACGCCTGAGATGTGGGACAACCCCTCTATCAGTCTTTGAGTTAATGCCCACTCTCTTTCATGGATAATACTCGTCCCTAAAGATTTTACCTTTTGAACACCTGCTAGTAAACCGGCAATCCCTACCGTATTTTGTGTTCCCGCCTCATACCGATCTGGACGAACAGAGGGTTGATCACTATTTTCTGACTGACTGCCAGTTCCTCCATGCATTAAGGGTTCGAGATCCAATTCTGGCGATATATAAAGTCCACCGGTACCTTGTGGTCCAAGCAGCCCTTTATGCCCCGGGAAAGCCAACAAGTCGATATTCATTTTTTTAACATCAATATCAAGTGAACCTGCGCTTTGAGCAGCATCCACCAGAAATACAGCACCATGCGATTTAACGATATCGCCAATATCACCAATAGGTAGTATACTCCCAAGTAAATTGGAGCTGTGATTACAGATCAACATTTTGGTATTTGGTCGAAAAGTTTTTTCGAGTTCGTGTAAATCCAATTGTCCTTCTTGATCTACTTTCAGATAATCGACGTTTATCCCAAGAGTCTTACGCAGATATTCCAGTGGCCGCCGCACAGAATTATGTTCTGTCATTGTTGAAATCACGTGATCTCCAGCTTTAAGCGTCCCTCTTATCGCCATATTCAAACTCATCGTAGTATTATGGGTAAAAGCTATATCCTGCGCATTAGATACACCGAACAATTCAGCCAGCGCACTCCGCGTCCTTACTAACACTCGGCCACTTCCCATTGCCAGCGAGTAATTACCTCTGCCAGCATTTGCTCCTGACTGTAGAGCATTCATCATCGCAGCTGCAACCTCCGGAGGTTTAGGCCACGAGGTAGCCGCATGATCTAGATATACGAAGTCTTCCATAACCCCGCTCCTCGTCTAACACTCTTTTTCGTTAAAATGAAACGACGATATCATCCTTTATTGATGACAACCGTTTCTCGCAAAAATATAAGGATAATGTATAGCGTGTAACTTATACATTCTTATATTCCAAAAAAACATACCCTTGCTTATCCGATTAAGGATATCTCAGGATATGTTCTTGGCATAGATACCCATTTAGTTACCCAATAATTCCAACAATCTTTCTAAGTCCTGAGCACTGTAGTAATTCAGTTCGATCTTCCCTTTTTCCTTACCTTGCTTTATCTTCACCGTGGTTTTGAAACGTTCACGTAATACTTCCTCTACATTATTAATATAGGGATCACGTTTAACAACTTTAACCTTAACTCCGTTTGTGGGTTTTCGGTCCAGGTTCTTCACCGTTTCTTCTAGCTCTCTTACACTCCACTGTTGTTCCACACATTGTTCAGCCAGTTGTTTAATCACTTCCGGATCCTTCAAAGCAACAATTGCCCGCGCATGCCCCATCGACATTGTTCCACGTGAAACATGTTCTTTTACTTCTTCAGGTAAAGCAAGTAATCTTAGGAAATTGGCAATATGCGATCTGGACTTTCCCACCTTAAGCGATAGTTCTTCCTGTGTAAGCGAAAATTGATCCATCAGACCTTGATAAGCCACTGCGATTTCCATCGCATTTAAGTTTTCCCGTTGCAAGTTCTCAATTAAGGCAATCTCCATGACCTGTTGATCACTGAGATTTCTAACGACTGCTGGAATTGTAGCTTTGCCACAATATTGCGAAGCTCGGAATCTACGCTCGCCGGCAATGATCTCATATCCCTTCAATACGCTACGTACAATGATCGGTTGAATCACACCGTGTTGTCTGATAGATTCAGCCAGTTCTTGGATCGCCTCTTCATTAAAATCTTTGCGTGGTTGATATGGATTAGCACGTAGTTGACCTAAAGGGATCTCAACTACCTTATCATCTTCGTTAATAGATAAAGATGGAATCAGCGCATCCAGACCCTTTCCTAAACGTTTACTCATAAGAAATCACTTCCTTTGCCAACTCTAAATACACTTCTGCTCCTTTAGAGCGAGGATCATAAGTAATAATGGATTGCCCATGTGACGGCGCTTCACTTAACCGGACATTCCGAGGAATAATGGTTCTATACACTTTTTCTTGGAAATACTTCTTAACCTCTTCAATCACTTGAATTCCCAGGTTGGTCCGGGCATCAAGCATAGTTAATAGTACTCCCTCTATCTTCAGATGCGGGTTGAGATTTTTTTGCACTAGACGAACGGTGTTTAAAAGTTGACTCAAACCCTCAAGCGCATAATACTCACACTGGATCGGGATGATTACAGAATCAGCTGCTGTAAGGGAATTGATTGTCAAAATCCCAAGTGAAGGAGGACAATCAATGATAATATAATCATAATTGTTTTTAACCGCATTCAGCGCCTTCTTTAGCTTTAGTTCTCTGGAAATCGTCGATACCAATTCGATCTCCGCACCTGCCAATTGAATCGTCGCCGGAATGATATGCAGTCCTTCATTTTGAGTTTCCAGTATTGTTTCTAGAGGATTTACCTCATTTATAAGAATGTCATATATACAATTCGCCACGTCCGCCTTGTTGATGCCAACGCCGCTAGTAGTGTTACCTTGAGGATCGATATCAACTAGAAGCACTCTTTTTCCTAATGTAGCCATACCGGCACCTAGGTTCACGGAGGTTGTTGTTTTACCGACACCGCCTTTTTGATTTGCTATGGCAATAATCTTGGACACTTATTTCACCTCGAATAGTTAGGAAGAATCTTCTCGTAGATCGCAAGTACAAATATTCCTGACGCTTTTTTTATTATAGCGTCACACTTTGTGAAAAATACAGACGACTATTATACTGGAACTTTCAATTATAGGTCTGGCCAACTCATCCCGGTTCTAGTCACACAAAAGGCGGCCAATCACCTCAAGGCCGCCTTCAGCTTTTGAAACAATTTATCTTTTGGGGATTTGGATTACAATCTCGTAATGGTCACCGCGGTCATTTTCTGACGTTTTGATTTCCATACCTGAGCCTGACACCATATCAATAGATTGACGAATTGTATTAAGAGCTAGACGAACATCCTTGGTATAGGAGACCCGTTTGGATTTTTTAGTTTGTGAGACTTGTTTGTAGAAAGCAATGCGAGCTTCCGTCTGTTTAACATTCAGTCCTTTTGCAATGATCTCTGCCAAGACCTTCAGTTGCATTTCCACACTATCTAGTGATAATAGTGAACGTGCATGTCTTTCGGAAATCTGACGCTCCATCAATGCCTGCTTAACCTCTTCAGGCAAGTGGAGTAAGCGAATCTTATTAGCTATGGTGGACTGACTCTTACCTAATCGTTGCGCCAAGCTCTCTTGAGTCAATTGATGAAGATCAATTAACTTTTGATATGCAACAGCTTCTTCAATGGAGGTCAATCCTTCACGCTGTAAGTTTTCTATAAGCGCTATAGATGCGGCCTGCGAATCATTGAATTCACGAACAATAGCTGGGATCGTCTCTAAACCAAGCTTTTTAACCGCGCGCCAGCGCCGTTCGCCTGCGATGATCTCATACACGGAATCGCGCATACGTACAACTATGGGTTGAATGACCCCATGAGTTTTAATCGTCTGGCACAATTCATCGATCTTGTCGTCATCGAATATAGTCCGTGGTTGGTAAGGACTGCTAATGACATCATGAACTGGTATTTGTTTAATTTCTTCTCCGCTGCTCCGCTCGTTAAATCCAAATAGCTTGGTGAATTGTTCTTTCATTCCGTTCATAACCACCTAATTTCGTTATAGTACGATCTTCTTGACCTTCTTCTCGGAAAGCGTATCGTACAGCAATAAAAAACATTCTGATATTATGAAATCACCTGATGCTATCAGGCATCATAATCTCTCCTTCTTTCGAACAAGAGTACAGAGAAGGAGTTATATACAAAATTAAAAGTCTACTATGCTATTCTATCACTTTTCTGTACATAATCATATTCTCCGTAAAGACCTATTTTTCCTGCATTTTCATGGACATACTCGCTCTATAATCATATGAATCTAGTTTATCATTAAATTAACGTTTAGTTGTGATCGTCATCGTGATTTTTCTCAAAAAAAGATCACCCTCCTTAAACATAGAGGATGATCTTTAATATGTTTGCCTATCTATAATGTTTCACGTGAAACATTATTTGATTAGCGGTGTTTTGGAAGGAATTCCCGCTTTTCGTGGATACTTAGCAGGAGTTGCACCTGTCTTACGAATAATGACAATATGTCGAGCCGACTCTTCCACAGGCAAACTGAACGACTCTACTTTACCAAGTTGAGCACGAAGTTCCTTCAAACTGTACTTTGCCTCACTTAATTCTTCAGAAGGATCGTTTCCCTTCATGGCAGCAAAAACTCCATCTTTACGTGTAAAAGGAAGACAAAACTCGTTTAGCAAGGATAATCTAGCCACTGCACGTGCAGTAACCAAGTCATAGGCGTCGCGATGAGTGAACTGCCGGGCAATATCCTCCGCACGACCATGAATCAATTGAACATCAGTTAACTTTAATTTAGTACAGACATGCTGCAGAAAAGAGATTCTTTTACTCAGTGAATCAATGATCGTCAGCTTCAAATGTGGAAAACAAATTTTAAGAGGTATCCCTGGAAACCCAGCTCCCGAACCGATATCAGCTAGATTGTTTATCTCATTGATATTAAGAAAAAAAGCTAGTGAGATCGAATCATAAAAATGTTTGGTATATACCTGCTCGCGCTCAGTTATTCCAGTGAGATTCATTTTTTCATTCCAGGATACGAGTTCTTTATAGTAGAGATCGAATTGCTCTAATTGTTCTGCTGTAAGTGTAATGCCTCGTTCCTGTAAAAGCTGTGTGAATTGAACTTCCGTATTATCCATAGATTATCCTTTCGCCGCAGTTACCCGGTTGTAATGCTCGAGATATACGAGAAGAATGGAAATATCAGCAGGTGTTACTCCGGAAATCCGGGAAGCCTGACCTATGGAGATAGGACGTATTTTGGTAAGTTTCTGCCGTGCTTCCATTGCCAAACCATGAATCTCGTTATAGTTAATATCATCCGGTATTTTTTTCTTTTCCATCTTTTGTAGCCGTTCAACATGTTGGAGTTGCTTTTCGATATATCCAGCATATTTGATTTGGATTTCTACTTGTTCCTTCATTTCTGCGTCTAGCATTTCAGGTGATGGTGAGACTTGATCTACAAAACTATAATCAAGCTCTGGACGACGCATCAGAACAAGTAAATTACTACCGTCAACAATAGGCGCGGATTCATATTGCGCTAGGATATGATTTACCTCGACAGGTTTAACCTTCGTCTCTTGTAGGCGAACAATTTCACGTTCCACCCGTTCCTTCTTATCTACAAAGTTTTCGAAACGCGCTTGAGGTATCAATCCAATATCGTAGCCAATAGGCGTGAGTCGCAAGTCTGCATTGTCATGACGGAGCAGCAAACGATATTCCGCTCGTGAAGTAAGCAGGCGATACGGTTCATTTGTTCCCTTAGTAACAAGATCATCAATGAGTACACCAATGTACCCCTGTGAACGATCCAATACTACAGGTTCTTTATCTTGTACTTTACGTGCTGCATTAATACCAGCCATAACCCCTTGCCCAGCTGCTTCCTCATAACCTGAGGTACCATTAATTTGTCCGGCAGTGAACAGACCAGGAAGACGTTTAGTTTCAAGAGATGGCCATAGCTGCGTAGGAACCATTGCATCATATTCAATAGCATAGCCATTACGCATCATTTCTACTTTTTCCATACCAGGAATTGAACGAAGAATCGCAAGCTGAACATCTTCGGGAAGACTCGTAGACAGACCTTGTACATAGTACTCCGATGTATTTTTACCTTCTGGCTCCAAAAAGATCTGGTGTTTCGATTTATCACTAAATCTTACTACCTTATCTTCTATAGATGGGCAGTAGCGTGGCCCTGTTCCTTCAATAATACCTGTAAACATCGGAGCACGATGAAGGTTATCATTAATGATCTGATGAGTAACCTCAGAAGTATACGTTAACCAACAAGGGAGTTGTTCATTGTCTGATGATTTCGTTTCAAAAGAAAAGAATTTCGGTTCATCATCCCCCGGTTGAATTTCGGTCTTCGAGAAATCAATCGTATCGCGGTGTACACGCGGTGGTGTACCTGTCTTAAACCGCACCAATTCAAATCCAAGCTCGCGCAAATGCTCGGAGAGTTTAACGGACGGCTGCTGATTGTTAGGTCCGCTCTCATACGTCAGTTCACCCATAATCACTTTACCACGCAGGTAAGTGCCTGTAGTCAGGATAACAGTCTTACTATGGTATTCCGTTCCTGTCTTCGTAATTACACCCGCACAACGTCCATCCTCAACAATTAATCGCTCAACCATTCCTTGACGAAGAGTCAAATTAGGAGTTCTCTCCATGGTTTCCTTCATCGCATGTTGGTACAGGAACTTATCGGCTTGTGCACGCAATGCATGTACCGCAGGTCCCTTCCCTGTGTTAAGCATACGAAGTTGAATAAAAGTCTTATCTATATTACGGCCCATTTCTCCGCCGAGCGCATCAATCTCGCGCACTACATGTCCTTTGGCAGGTCCGCCTATGGACGGATTGCAGGGCATGAATGCAACCATATCCAGGTTAATTGTGATCATCAACGTGCTGCAGCCCATCCGGGCTGACGCCAGTGCTGCCTCACAACCGGCATGACCAGCGCCAATGACGATTACGTCATAGCTGCCTCCATCATAACTCATGTCCTGTTTCCCCCTATATATTATATTAAAATGCAAATGCTATTTTCCTAAACAAAATTGTGAGAATATTTGGTCTAACAACGAGTCCGCTGCTGTATCGCCAATAATTTCACCAAGTTGTTCCCATGCGAGCCGTACATCGATTTGAATCATATCAATCGGAATATACTGTTCCGCGGCCTGGTATGCATCCTGTAGCGATTTATAGGCTTTTTTAAGCAGTGCTATATGTCTCACATTACTTACATATGTCAAGTCACCCGATTCCAGCTTCCCGCCAAAAAAAAGTGTCGAAATGGCATCTTCAAGTTTGTCTAGACCTTCCTCTTCCAGTACGGACATCGGTACGATGCTGGACTCATCAAAGAATGAGCGCAGCTTATCCTTATCCAGTTTGGATGGTAAGTCCATTTTATTCATGATCACCAGACATTGTCTACCGTGGATTTGTTCCATCAATGCCAATTCATCCTTATGCAGCTCTTCATTAGCGTTTAGCACAAGAAGAATCAGGTCCGCATCACTAACTGCTGCTTTAGAGCGTTCCACACCAATCTTCTCCACTACATCCATCGTTTCACGAATTCCAGCCGTATCAAGAAGCTTAAGCGGAATATTGTTTATCGTTATATATTCTTCTATTACATCGCGTGTTGTTCCGGGAATATCCGTTACAATCGCTTTGTTATCACGTGCTAATGCGTTCAGCAATGAAGATTTACCAACATTGGGACGTCCGACTATAGCTGTCGTTATACCCTCGCGAAGTATTTTTCCTTCATTAGAAGTCTTAAGCAGCTTTGTGATTCCTTCCATAACTTCACTGCTTTTATCTTTAATAAATTCAGCTGTCATAGATTCTACATCATGTTCTGGATAATCTATATTTACTTCGATATGAGCCAGCATCTCAATAAGTGTATGGCGCAAAGCATGAATTCGATCCGATAAGGACCCGCTGACCTGCTTTAAAGCCACTGAAAAAGCTCGATCCGACTTCGATCGAATTAAATCAATAACCGCTTCAGCCTGTGATAAATCAATACGTCCGCCCAAGAAAGCACGCTTGGTGAACTCACCGGGCTCGGCTAACCTTATCTCCTGCTGAAGAAGTAAATCCATCACCCTTCTTACAGAGATTACACCACCATGAGCACTGATCTCTACTACATCCTCGGTCGTAAAAGAACGTGGGCCCTTCATTACGGTTACTAGTACTTCTTCCATCTTCTCTCCGTTATCCGGACTAACGATATGTCCGTAATGAACGGTATGTGATTCTGCTTCAGTTAATGGAATACGGCTACGAAATAATGGTGCCACTTGGGAAATAGCCTGGGGGCCACTTACCCGAATAATAGCAATTCCTCCCTCGCCTAATGCCGTCGATACGGCAGCAATGGTGTCACTAAGCATGCTGTTTTTCACCCCAAAACGTATATTTTTTGAATAGAAACGGTCTTGTATTTCAAGTATAAATGCCTTCAGCGTCCCTATAAGGACGGTAAGCGTTTAAGCGAGAAATATAAAGAAAATTTATAGCGTGCAACATATAAATTCTTATATTTTTAAAAAAGCAATGACCCCTTACATTGGTCAAGGAGTCATTGCATCCATATAGTCTTACTTCAAAGTTATAACGACGCGGCGATTCGGCTCTTCGCCCTTACTAAGGGTATTCACCTGCCGATGATCCTGTAATCTGGAGTGAATAATTTTCCGCTCCTGAGGTGACATCGGCTCTAATACAACCTCTTTACGGGTCCGAATGACACGACCTGCTAAACGATCAGCCAGCTCTTCGAGAGTTTTTTTACGGCGCTCACGGAAGTTCTCCGCATCTAGCACAAGCCGTATAAAACTGTCGGAGTAACGGTTAGCTACGATATTAGCCAAATACTGCAGAGCATCGAGTGTTTGTCCTCTTCTACCAATCAACAGTCCTAGATCTGGACCTGATATCTGCAGAATCGTGGATTCCTTGGTGTGGACGATTTCGACTTCCACTTCGAGCCCCATGCTCTTAGCGACATCCACAATGAAATGAACGGCTTCTTGGTAAGCTTCCTCCACCGGTTGTCCGGAATCTTGGCGTGGCACACCGCCGTTAGCCTCCTGTTTGCTCTCTCTTGTTGACTGCTGAGGCAGTGACGGAGCACTCGCCGCTGATGCCGGTGCGGCTTCGGATATCAAGGTTAACTCAACCTTGGCACCTTTCGCACCGATCAATCCCAGGAATCCTCTTGATGGCTGCTCAAGTACGTTGACCGTTACCCGGTCCTTTTGAACTCCAAGCTGGGTTAGTCCCCGTTCTACAGCTTCTTCAATGGTTTTCCCTGTTGCGACGACTTTGCTCATTTTGACTTTTTGGCTCCCTTCGATGATTTACTGCCGCCTTTGCTCTTCACAACAGTTGAGTCATCTGTACTTTTCACAGCACTTGCGATTGCCAATTTGTGTTTATCGTTGTTGCGATATAAGAAATAGTTCTGAACAATAGTGTAAATGTTGCTGTATACCCAGTATAGTGGCAATGCTGACGGGAAGTTGTAGGACATAACGAAAATCAGAACTGGATAGATCATCATCATGAACTGCATCGGACCCTGCTGCTGCATTGGGTTCATTTTAGTCATCATTCTAGTTTGTATAAATGTAGTTAATGCTGCAAGCACTGGCAAGATAAACAGATGATCCGGTTTACCTAGCTCCAGCCACAAGAAGGAATGCTCCCGTAGATGAGGATTATAGTAAATCGAATTGTAGAGAGCAATAAATATTGGCATTTGTACGATCAGCGGTAAACAACCCGCCATTGGATTAACCTTGTTCTCTTGGAACAAACGCATCGTTTCTTGCTGCACCTTTTCAGGTGTGTCTTTATATTTTTTCTGGATCTTTTGGAGTTCCGGTTGTATGGCTTGCATTGCACGCGAGCTCTTCACCTGTTTAATAGTAAGCGGAAGAATCAACGTGCGGACAATAATAACCATCACAAGTACGGCTAAACCATATTCTCCGTTAAACCAATCTGCAAACTTGTCCAAGGCAATGGCGAAATAATACACTACATTACTTTGCCAGAAACCTCCATTCTTCAAATCCTCCGTGGTGTGCGTGACAGCAGTTGACGACGGAGCGCATCCCGACAGAACAGCTAACGACAACACCATTACTGTGATGAGGAGAAACCATTTTCCCCGTCTAGTCTTCATTAGAGACACTTCAAAACCCCTCTCTTGAACATTCCATTCCACCGTAAATCATACCATAATAATGAATACAAATAAACAAGCCTCTTGAGCGTCCTTTATTTGCGGGAAGCCTTGAGTAGCTTGGCTTTGCGCAGTACATGCAACACGCTTTTTTCGAGCTCTCCATATTCCTTGGAAAGCGCCCCTTTTCTTACGATAAACACCATATCAAGTCCACCTGCAATTTCAGGTTCATGATGACGGACGATTTCCTTAACCAACCTTCTCATGCGGTTACGGACAACCGCGTTTCCGACCTTTTTGCTTACCGACACCCCAACTCTAAAACGCTCTACCTCTTTTTTGCTAAACCAATACACTACAAATTGATGATTCGCAAATGACTTCCCATGGCGGTATACGCGACTGAAGTCGGCACGGTTTCGTAATCGTAGACTTTTGTGCACGGGAATCTCCTTCATAAAAATCCGGTTAAAGTGTCCTTCCGAATTTTTTTCTTCTAATAGTATAGTCATTTGGAAGTCGCCATAAACGACCGCGACTACTGTGCTGAAATTTCTCCTCTATATTATAGAAAGAAAAATAATTTCAACTTCTCACAAGTATAAACGCCTTCGGCGTCCTTATAAGGACGGTGAGTGTTTATGCGAGAAATATAAGGATAATGTATAACGTGAAACTTATACTTTCTTATATTTCAAAATAATTCTGTATATACGTTAAATAGCCCCGCAAAGTGTAGCTAGCGCATTAAGCGAGATCCTAGTCGTTTGCAGAGCAAAAAATAATAAAAAGCAGTAAAAAAAGACCACCGGAGTGGTCCCTTAGTGGCCTAACTTACGCACTCAAAACTTTTCTGCCTTTCAAGCGGCGAGCTGCCAGCACTCTACGGCCGTTTTTCGTGCTCATTCTTTTACGGAAACCGTGAACCTTCTTGCGTTTGCTCACATTCGGTCTAAACGTCGGTCTCATAATTGCACCTCCCTTACAGGAACTTAATTACTGTCATATAAGCAGAAACGGACTAAGCCGTCCTTATAGTAGGGACAGTATCTACATGAATCATCAATTAATTATCGAGACATATCCTTACAGAAAACACCTTTATATATTTAAACATATTTTATGCGCAAAAGTCAACCTACTGGTGGCTCCAGACCCTCCCTCTAATTCAAGCTGCTTATCCACAACTCCCATTAGAAAAAAAGTAATCCACAAGATATGACAGTTATCCACCTGTGATCAAAAAACAAAGTCGACTACTCACAGATGAGCACAACCTGTGTATAAAATTATCGAAGCTTTGGCGTAAAGTGTCGAACCGTAAACAAATTATCAACAATATGTAGTGGTGTTCCTAATAATTGTACACAAGTGCTTGAATTTGTGGATAAAATAGCCC
Source organism: Paenibacillus sp. FSL K6-0276 (assembly GCF_037977235.1). Lineage (NCBI taxonomy): Bacteria > Bacillati > Bacillota > Bacilli > Caryophanales > Paenibacillaceae > Paenibacillus > Paenibacillus sp. FSL K6-0276. The sequence goes on from NZ_CP150276.1 coordinate 6,113,024, forward strand.
TGCTCATTGAAAAATAAGGGGCGTTTTGCTATGATGGTATTACTTTTAAATGTGAATAGATTTGTTTGTTCTCTTAATTATCAACAAGCTGTGGATAAAGTTGTGAACAAATCAAATTTATCCATATTTTTTTGTCTCTTCATATTGCCTACTGGGGATAAATATCAGCACCAACCTATTTTCTTCGACATTTCCACTTCATGGCTGATGCCACATTTGGAAGATTTAAAGGAGTGACAGTCT